>DYIT01000048.1:13171-30815 GCA_020723505.1 Candidatus Kuenenia stuttgartensis | reverse complement strand
GCTCTTTCTTCTCCAAAGCTTCGGCGCGTCTTCGAGATTTGGAAGTTGGGGTTTTTCGCAGCGTTTGATCGCGGCTCAGCTGCGTTCTCGATCATGTAGATCGGTGTCCGATGGTTTATTTCTTTTTCACGGCCTTCTTCGCGGCGGGCTTTCTCCTCGCGGGCTTGCGCGCGGCCATTTCGATGTCCAGGGACTCGAGGGCATCGATTAGGCCCTGTTCTTCGCCTTCCTGCATTGCGAGCACGTATTCGACCACTTCGCCGAAGAACGCCTGGGCCTCCTCCATCTTCTTCCTTCCGAAATCGGTCAGGAGGGTAAGGCGCTTGCGGGGTCTGGCGGCGCCCATCTCGGCGTCCTTTCCGCCGCAGCATTCGAGCGCCAAAGTGAGCAGCCCGTAGACGTTCGCGGGCTTGAGCATGCCCGTGCTTTCGGCGAGGGCATGGCGGGAGTCGTAGACCTGGTCGCGGTAGTGGACCTGCACGACGTCGGGCGAATCGAGGCCGGACTGGATTTCGATTTCCTCCTGCCCCGCCGAAATCCTGAGAACGGCCTCCTCGGAGTCGAAGCTGAAGGCGATTTCCCTGCCGTCCATGCTCCCGGTGACGACGAAAGGCAGGGGATCTTCTCGGCTGACGTCGAAGGAGAACGAGCCGCTGCGGTACCTCTGCGAGGTCTGGAGGAGGTCGTTCACTTCCTCCTCGAGATTCACGTCCGAATTCTTAACCCCTAGCAGATTGATTCTGAGCATCTTAGCCCCCGGAAATGACGAGAAACCACTCGGGGATTTTATAAGACGCCGGGCGATTACGGAACTAAAAAAGATTTTCCGGCCATTGCCGCCGGAAGCATACTCCGAACCGGCGCGAATGGCCGTGAGAATCTTTTGCCATACGCATGCCATTCGCGAACCGTCCGGCCTTCCGGCGCCGCCGATTCCGCAAGCGGCTCTTCAGCGCATGGCCGGGCCAAACGCGGTTGAGTTCCGCTGAAGGGCATGCTATATTCCGTGCGAAATCGACTGCGTCCAATCCGGACGCTCATGGACCGCGGGGCTTTTCCGGTTCGGGCACGCCGGGCCCATGTTTCTCTCTCATGTCGCAGGGGACGGAGCCAGTGATGAATTCCGGACTTGAATCCATTCCCCGCCGCCCGGCCCTCGGGGCGGCTTGCGCCGCCTGCATGGCGGCCGCTGCAATGGCCCTCTGCTCGTGTTCCACGGCTCTCGAGGCGGTGTTCGAAGTGACGACCGAGGCCGTCGAGCGGACGGAGAAGGACCATGACGTGGAACTGAATCCGGCCGGGGACAGCCTGCGACTGCCCGCCGGAATCGCGGACGGCAAGGTCTCCTGGGGCGGCGGTTCCGCCGGGGCCCCGGCCGGCGCAGAGGTGAAGGTGGCGGTTGAGGAGACCGGCAGCGCGCCGGGCAGGCGGACCAGGGTGCTGATTGACGGCAAGGAAGTATGCGCTGCCGACGGGTCCTTCAGGGTCATGGCTTCCTGGCGGCTAATCACGGAAAAAGCCCTTCCTCCGGTCGTATGGGCCAGGGAGGTAAAGATGGAACCCGGCGGCAAGGTCGAGATAGACCAGACCGTGATGTACTCATGCGCAGGGACGTCCACGTTCCGCGACCTGAGGACCACGTTCAGGTTCACGGGGCCGGACGCCTCCAGGTTCGTCTTCAGGCCTTCGACTCCGGTCGAGGGCGGCAGGGTGAAGGGGGACATACTGGCAGTTGAGGAATCGAATTGACGTGAAGTCTTTTCCCGGCGCTGTTCGGAATCCCCTCGTAATCGCGGAATCAGAATATGGAAAAGAAGGAAAGCAAGCCCAGGAAGCTCGGCAGGTACACGCTCGTGTCGCTGATAGGCAAGGGCGGCATGGGGGCGGTGTACAAGGCCACCGTCCCCGGGGATGACAAGACCTATGCGGTCAAGGTGCTCCTCGGCGCGATAAGCCCGGACTCTCCCTACCTCGAGAGGTTCAAGCGCGAGGCGAAAGCAACGGCCAAGCTCACGCATGCGGGCATCGTCAAGATTCACGAATTCGGCAGGGACGAGGACAAGTTCTTCTTCGCCATGGACTTCATCGACGGCAAGCCGCTCGACGAGGTGATAGAGGGCAAACGGCTGAGCGTCAAGGCGGCGGTGAAGGCCGTAATCCAGGTTTCCGAGGCGCTCGAGCATGCCCATGACGCCCAGGTCGTACACAGGGACATCAAGCCCTCGAACCTCCTCCTGGACAAGGGCGGGCGGGTGTTCATCACGGATTTCGGCATAGCCAGGGACGAGTCGGCCGCCACGCTGACGGCCGAGGGGGAAATCCTCGGAACGCCGTTCTACATGTCCCCTGAGCAGGCCATGGGCAGGCGGGAGGAAATCGACCGGCGCTCGGACATCTATTCCCTCGGGATAACGCTGTACGAGCTGCTCACCTCCACGACTCCCTTCCGCGCGGACGACATGCATCAGCTCATGAAGAGAATCGTCACCGAGGACCCGGTGAAGCCTTCTCTGCTGAATCACGAGGTTCCGTTCCAGCTCGAGACCGTTGTCATGAAGGCGATTCGCAAGGAGAAGGAAAAGAGGTACCAGAGCGCGAAGGAATTCGGCGACGACCTCAGGCGCTGGCTCAAGGGCGAGGACGTCGTTGCGCGCAACCTGACTCTGATTGAGAAGACGATGAAGGTCATGAAGCGCAACAAGGGCGCGTCGGCCATGGGGGGAGCGGCCGCATTCATCGTCGTATGCTTCATCGCGGCGGTGATGCTTGCCGCCCTCTCGTCGTCCGCGGCGAAAGCCAGGGAGGCGGCGGAGCGGGAGGAGAAGGCGGCGGGGCTTGCGGAGGAGGGCGAGCGGCTGCTCAATTCCGGCGACGTCGCGCAGGCCATGGCGTCGTTCGAGAAGTCTTTGAGCATAAAGGAGAAGAAGAACAAGGCCGCCGAGGTGGGCAAGGCGAGGTGCAAGAGGCTTCTCGAGGCCGAGGAGGAGAGGAAGCGGACGGCGCAGGTGAGGAGGGAGGCGCTGGAATGGACGAGGAAGGCGAAAGCGGCCAGGAAGGACGGAGACGAGGCCTCGGCCCGCAGGATTGAGATTGGCGACAGGATTGCGCGCATGGAGACGGATTGGGGCGCGGGCGTCGAGGGCTCGGAGATGAACCAGCTGAGACAGGAGTTCGCGAAGCTGGCGGCCGTCGAGGACCGGTCCTACAACCAGGCCCTGGGCCTGCTCTCGAACGCCCTGTTCAAGGATCCCGCGTCGTCTGAGGCCCGCAGGGAAATGGCGGGCATACATTTCAACAGGGCCATGGCCGGGTTCAAGCTGGCGCTCGCGAGGGGCGAGACGGGGAAAATCGAGAAGATGTTCCTCGAGGTCTCCATGGCGGACGCAGCCGGAGATTTCAGGAAGCGCGTCGAGGAACTGAGGAGCTGGGTTCGGAGCAAGAGGCGCGTATCGGTCACCACGGACGCTCGGGATTGCGAGCTAAGCCTCGTATCCACCGACCTGGACGCGGGCACGGAGAGCCGGCCTGCGCGGCTAAAGGACTTCTCATTCGAGCTCGGGGCGGGCAGCTACATCATCGTTGCGGAAGCGCCCGGGCACATGACCGCAAGGTACCCCCTTCTCGTCAAGCCGCCGATGGAGGAGTCCGAGGCCTCTGCGGTGATCCAGGCGGACATACGCATGATAAAGAAGAAGCCCGATTATACGGGCATGGTCTGGGTACCTCCCGGGCGGTTCCTGATGGGCGGTCCCGATGCCGTGAGGGGCGGCAGGCTGCGGCCGGTCGAGGTGAAGGGCTTCCTCATCGACGTCACGGAAGTCAAGCACGCGCAGTACAAGGCCTTCTTCGACAAGGCCGTGAAGGACAAGCCCGGGGAGGCCGCGAAGCTTCTCCCGGCATACGGCACCGACGTCGCGAATCCGGGCAACTGGATTGCCGATGCCGGGGGCAAGACATGGACGGTCCCCAAGGAATGGGTCAACAGGCCGGTGGGGGGCATCTCGTGGTTCGCGGCGCACGCGTTCGCGAATAGCGTCGGCAAGCGCCTTCCGACGCACGAAGAGTGGGAGAAAGCCGCCCGCGGAACGGACGGGAGGCTCTATCCATGGGGGAACAGGTTCGACGAGAACCGCTGCGTATCGAAATTCCATCCCGCCTACACCGCCGCCAACGGCTGGTTCATAATCGTCGAGGCGGATTCCGAGCCTCGCGGAGCGAGCCCGTACGGGTGCTTCCATATGGCAGGAAACCTCGCGGAATGGACCTCCTCGGACATCTACGACCACAAGATTAATCGCGGAGGGTGCACGGTGGACGACTACGAGATTATGCGCTGCGGGTCGGTAGACAACTCCACTCCCGATTCGAAGGTCGGCACTCTCGGATTCCGCTGCGCCATGGATCCGGTAGAGTGATTCCACGCGAAGCGGAGAGCCTAGCGCTTCGCGTGGAATCAAGGGAGTTTTCGCGTGGATTTGAACATGCGGTCGAAACCTGCCTTCTTCTGCACGAAAAGGAGTTCCTCGACCGTGCTTACTCCCAGTTCCATCAGGCGCTGGCAGCAGGAGATGAGGAGGCGGGCGGCGGCGAGCGCGTCGTCGAGCGCGCGGTGCCTGCGGCCGATCTCGTGGCCCACGGCCCGTGCCATGGCGTCCAGTGAGTAGCTCTCTTTTCCCGGCACCGCCCTCCTGGCGAGCAGTCTGGTGCAGAGCACGGGATTATCCGGCATGCGACCGCAGTATTCCCTTGCCTCGCGAAAGACGAACGACCTGTCGAACGGCGCGTTGTGCGCCGCGAACACGGAGCCGGACATGAAGTCGAGCAGTCCTGAGAGCGCCTCTGCAGGCCCTGGCGCTCCGTCGAGCATTTCCCGGGTTATCCCGGTCAGGGAAGTGATTTCGGACGGGATGTGCACCCCTGCGTCGACCAGCGTTTCATAGGTCCGCCCGACCGCGAGGTTCTCGACCCTCGCCGCCCCTATTTCGATTATCCTGTGGACCGGCGCCATGCCGGTGGTCTCGACATCCACGACCGTGAACACGGCGGAGGCAATCGGAGTTCCCGCCGCCTGCGGAACCGAAGCAGCCCAGGCTCCGTTCCGGAGTCTCTGGAAACGGCAGTCGCCTCCGAGGAGCGCCGACACCAGCGGTTCGGCCAGCGCCTCGGTGACTTTTCCAGCCTTTAAAACGTTGCGGGCGATTTCCGCCGACGTTGCGCCCTTCGGGCCCTTGCGCGCGATGAGCTCCGCGGCCGCGCTTTTCAATGCCGGGAGGTCGCTCAGGGAGTAGTCGGGATTGCCGGCGATAATCTGCGCCTTTCCTTGCCGCGAAAGGTTCGGATCCTGGTTTACATGATTCTACCGCTGACTTACATGATTTTCCTGCCGGCGAAGAAGAGGCGCCGGCTTGCGCGAAGAGAGTCGCGCTGCTGAAATAGACCGCGCGAGGAGCCGCAGGTTATATGAGCGCGGTCCGAAGAGACGCTCGATTAAACCGAAGGTATATCAGCGGCCTTTGACTTCCTTGCACCAGCCTGAGGGAACCCAGCCCTGCCTGCCATCCATGGTTTCGATGAGATACATGTCCCATTCCTGGCCGTACTTGGTCCCGTCCACGGTTTTCAGGACCTTGACCCTTGTGCCGGGATCAAGGAGGAACTTCCTCTTGTCCCTTGACGGATTATGCCAGACGAGGACTTTGTCGTTCTTGTAGATGTGATGGGGCTGGTAGATTTCGAAATGGGTTTTTTCCCTTCCCTGCGCGGCTGCGTCTGTATAGCTGCCGAATCCTTTCCCTCCGCATCCGCATGCGAATAGAAGCAAGGCGGCCGCGACCGGCAGGAGATGGAGGACCATTCTCGATTTCATGTCGCCTCCCGATTGTGAGAGACCGGTTTTCATCAAATCCTGAAATCATGCTAATAATACCATCAGGCGGGGGGGGTAGTCAATCAGGATGAGCATTGCGCAGCGATGAAGAACGGATATCGGCGAGGTTCAACGATTGCCGTTGTCCGCGGCGCCGTCGCCCGCCACGGCGAGCCGTCCTTCGGAATCCAGTACATACCGGCCTAGAAGGGGCGCGCCGACTGATCTCAGGCCCGCTACCTTGTACAGTTCTTCCAGCGTCCCGGCTCGCCGGCCCGTCCTGATGGCAAACACGGCCTGGGCCTCGTCGACCGCGGCCTTCTTGAGCCTATCCGACAGGTTGACCAGGTATGCCGACGCAGCCTCGCCGGTCGACGGGTCGTAGAAGAACGCATCCCGGAATTCCTCGAGGGGCGGGGGTCCTCCGGTGCCGGACATATACGCCTGCCACCGCCCGTTCCTGCCTGCGCGTTTGAGGCGCGGCAGGCCCGGCGCTGCCGGAAGGACACCCAAATCCAGGGGAAATCCCCCGAATGCCCGCCTGTGATCCATGACCGCGAGCCTGATGCCGGATTCCCAGCCTTCGGCCAGGGTCTGCTCCAGCTTCGAGAGCCAGTGCTTCCTGAGCATGGGGTCCTTCTCGTTGTCAAACTTCCTTTTCAGGAGCTCGAACACAGCCGAGGTCTGGCCCTTAGAGAGGAGGACCTTGCGCATGAACTCGGCTTCGAAGGCCGGGCAGTCCTTGCATCCGAGCGCTTCCTTGAAGCGTTCCACTCCCCGCAGTTTCCGTGCCTCGAACTCGGCTTCGGATTCGTCGCGGCGCGGATCGAGATAGAGGAGCGTGCCCAGCTCGAAGGGGAAGAAATACGTTTCCGGATGCTTCCTTCTCGCCTTGTCGAGTATTTCCTCGGACTCGTTCAGCCTGCCGACCAGCGACAGGAACACGCCCGCGGCGTAGTAAGCGTCCTTGAAGTCTGGATCAAGGTCGGTCACGAGCCCGGCCATTTTCGAATACAGCGGCGCCCTGACGGCCAGCCTGCCTTTCGCGAACATCTCGTCGTGGAAATACTGGATTGAATCGAGCCAGAACAGGTCGGCAGCCGCCTTGTCGAAGCCGAAGGAGGCGAGCTTCATGAACTTGTGCGAAGGGATGTAATGGGCGCCCCTGGGTACGGCTTTCTTGAAGGGGACGAGCTGCGCCTGCATCAGGGCCGCCGACGCGAGCATGCTGCCCGCTATCGCGGCGGCGGCCGCGCAATCGACGACTGCTTGCTTCAAGGCCATCAGAAGTCCTTGCGCCGGTAAATGACGAGCGTGATTCCAATCAGCGCCGCGGAGTAGCCTGCGGCATAGGCGGCGGCCCACAGCACGTGTGCGGCCTCGGGCAGGGTTCCGCTGCCGACGTACATCTTGAAGTTGCAGTTCTCGAGGTTGGGGAACAGGTAGTATATCGCATTGGCCATGGGTTCGAGGCCCTGGAACTCGAATTCCTCGACGAATTTCCTCAGCACTTCCACTGAATGACCGAGCAGGAAGAAGCAGAAGGTGATGAAAGCCGAGAGGACCGGCGATGTGAGGCCGGAGAAGAGCAGGGACACGGAGGTAATCAGCATGAGCTCGAGGAGCATTCCTCCCACGGCGAGAAAGAGGGAAGCCTCCACGCCGCCTCCCATGACGAGCAGATAGACGATGAAGACGGCCGTCATGCCCGCCATGCACATGGAGGCGGCCGCAAGGAGGCCGAAGTATTTGCCCAGCACGAACTGCCACCTGCCCACGTCCTTGGAAAGAATCGTGTAAATCGTCCTCTTGTCGATTTCCTTGTAGACCAGCGTAGTGCCGAGGAAGATGGTTATGAGGAGCACGAAGAGGTTGATTGCCGCGATGGAGAAGTCCTTCATGACCTTCACGTCCTGCTCCATCGAGATCCAGCCCAGGGCCTTCGAGACGGCGATGAGGAGGACGGCGAAGAAGACGAGTATGTAGAACACCTTATCGCGCACGACTTCGCGAACGGTGTTGCCCGCTATTGCGATTACCTTTCCCATCAGGCGCCTCCCCCGAATCCGCCGAGCCCCCCATGCGCCCCCGAGGGCCCGGAGCGCATGAAGAACTCCTCGAGCGTCTCCCTGACCGGGATGAGGGCGACAACCTTCCCGCCCGCTGACCGGACCCTGTCGATGACCGCGTCAGGGTCAGCGGTCCCGTCGAGGGTGACGTGCACGATTCCGGCGTCGGAGCGGATGCCGACGCCTATCCCGAGGTCCTTCACGGCGTCGGGCTGCGCGCCCGAGATCTGAAGCTCGTAGGATTTCACCTTCGACCCCAGGAGCTTTCCTATGGGCCCCTCGGCCACAAGCCCGCCCCGGTCGAGGACTGCAATCCTGTCGCAGATTGCCTCGGCGTCGGAGAGGATGTGCGAGGAGAAAAAAACCGTCTTGCCCCTTCGTTTCAGGTCGAGGATGAGGTCCCTCAGGCCTTTCCTGCCCGGCGGGTCGAGGCCGGTGAGGGGCTCGTCCAGGAACAGCACCGCAGGGTCGTTCACGAGCGCCTGGGCGATGCCGAAGCGCTGCCGCATGCCCTTCGAGAACTCGCCGAGCCTCGCGTCCGCGGACTCGGCCAGCCCCACGGACTCCAGTATCGCTCCAGAGCGCGCCGCTACGTCCCGGCCGCGCATTCCCTGCAGCCTGCCGTAGAACCTCAAAAGCTCGCGGGCGGTGAGGTAGTTGTAATAGTATGACTCCTCGGGAAGGTAGCCCGCCTTCATCCTGGCCCCCCTCGCGGAGATGTCGGTTCCGAGTATGCGTGCCGATCCGGAAGTGGGTTTTGCGATTCCCATGAGAATCTTGAAGGTGGTCGTCTTTCCCGCGCCGTTGGCGCCGATGAAGCCGTAGATTTCGCCTTCCTCGACCGACAGGGAAAGCCCGGAAAGGGCGGTGAACCTGGTTCCCCAGAAGCCCCTGCGGTAGACCTTCGCCAGGTTTTCTATCTCAATCGCTTTCATGCAGGGTTTTAAAAAGAATCGTTTTCACGGCGGCATGCCGCGATTGGACTGATTTTACTATCTTGATTGAATCCGGGAAAGGCCGGGACTCAGGTTCGAGCGACTGTATGGGCAGGAACAGCCGTGCATCAGGAGTCCTTGCCCGATGATTGACTGGAGGAAGAGGCCGCGCAGCGGGAGCGCGTCGGGACGCAGGGAGTGGGGACGTGTGACGCAGGCCGTGGGCAGGCGGATGATTATCCCGCGCATCGCGGGAAAATCAGAGGTATTCCGGAATGTTCTGGGTGGACGATTTGCGGCCGTCGATGAGCCTGAGCAGCGGTTTCTTGTCCCTGACCTCGCGGTATCTGGTAATCGTCCCGAACCTGACGGGCTTCACGGTCGCATGCAGGCCGAACTTCGCCGCCAGACCTTCTGATATCGCCTTAATCGGCACCCTTGCGTCCGAGTACTTCTCGAGCGTAACCGTGAGCGACTTGTCGGAAATCTTCACCTCGTATCCGCCGAACAGGCCGTGCTTGAAGATTTCCTGCTCGAAATCCTCGACGTTGAGGGAAGTCCCGCCGATACTGACTCCCAGCTCGTACCTCCCGTGCGGGACGATGCCGGTCCTGAATCCGTGGGGGCACGATGACCGGCTGATTGTGACCGTATCGTCCAGGAGATACCTGACCAGGGGGCTCGATTTCTTCGCGAGGTTCGTGAAGCAAATCCTGCCGCGCCCGTATTTCGGGAGCGGATTCATCCTGGAGTCGAACAGCTCCGTATGGTAGATGTCGGGGATGTGCTTCTCGCCGCACGGGCAGGGGATTGTGAAGAACCCCTCCACGCAGGCGTACGTGTCCACATGGGTTATCCCGAACTCCTTCTCTATCGCGCGTCGCCTCGATCCGGCGCAGAGTTCCGCGGTCGAGACGAGCCCCTTCAAGTTCCTCAGCACCTCCGGGTACTCGCCTGGATAATCCTCCTTGACGATTCGCATCCAGGACAGGAAATCCACCGGCATGCATGCGATGATCGCTGGCTTGAGCCTTGCAATCGCACGTGCTATGCGCTCCGGCGTGCCGAGGGTCGACCTGGATCCCACGTTGGCCACGAGCCCGCCCAGGCTTTTCAGAAGGTCCATGAACGAGAGGCCGGCGATTGTGAATTCCATGGCGAGGCCGTTGATGCAGGTCCGGTTCTCCCTGAAGATCTCCTTCATCATGGACGAATACGGCGACATGCGCGCCATCATTGCCGCGGCCTTGAACTCGAGCTCTGTCAGGAACGATGGCGTGGGCGAGCCGCTGGATCCCGTGGATTCGGCGTACAGCACCACCTTGTCCCTGAACGGCCTGCTCAGCAGATCATACGGGGACACGTTCTTGATGGCCTTTTTATGGAGGACCGGAAGGTTGTCGAAATCGTAAGTCGCGTGGCCCTCGTAGAATTTCTCGTAGAACGCGGTGTTGGCCCGGGCGTATTCCGCCATTCCCTCGGGGGAGAGGCATCTGAGCCCCATGAGCGCCCTGAAAATCCTGCCCCTGAGGCTGATTCGGTACTTGCTTTCGTCACCCATCGCTTGCCTGACCCGGCTTGCCTGGATTCCGGCTTCCGCCGGAATGACTATTCCACCCGAAGCATGGGGTTTTGCGCTTCGTGTGGAATATCCGC
Source organism: Candidatus Kuenenia stuttgartensis (assembly GCA_020723505.1). GTDB lineage: Bacteria > Planctomycetota > JAKEIC01 > JAKEIC01 > DYIT01 > DYIT01. The sequence goes on along the minus strand of DYIT01000048.1, from coordinate 20,289 downwards.
CTCCCACAGACAGCGCAAACCGCCACGAACGACCGCGGCCTGACGGCCGCGGCCCTGTTGAGCGCCATACATATGCGCGACACCGATTACCGTTTACAGCTCACGGATCCGAGTCCTGCTAGAGCCCCCTGCCCCAGTCCGCAGGCAGGGGATCGGGCTTGGATTTTGCCTTGTCCTTGGTCTGGGCATATCTGACCAGCGCTTCGGCCCTGCCGGTCTCGACCTTCTGGTGCTTGGGATACTTGAGCTTGAGTTGCTCGAAGCATGCGATTGCGTCCTTCCACCTGCCGAGATTCATATGCGCGTCGCCCGAGAGCCACGTCGAATCGCCGTTGTTGACGGCCCAGAAGTCCTTGTTCTTCTTGTTCTTCACGAAGTTGGCGATGTCGCGCAGGACGCCGGCGTAATCCATGAGTTTTTCGGAGTTCAGTATGAGGAGCCATTCCAGTTCCCCGTTCTGGACTGCGGCGCTCTTCTGGAAGTTCTTCTCCATCCACGAGAGCTCTATCCGCTCCTTGACCGGATAGAAGGCTCTCTGGGAGAGGATCTGGCAGAGCTCCCACTGGCGGTTCTCGTCGCGGGGCGCGAGGTCCCTCCTGTCGAAGGCCTCCTGTATCGCCTTCCTGGCCTCGGGGAACTTCTGCATCTTCGCGAGCTGCTCCTCGATTTTCGTCCTGAATCCCTGGCCGCGCGACAGCATGCCGTTCATTATCGAGTCCGCCTCCGAGGGCCTGTCGAGGTACACGTAGTTCCAGGCCATGTAGATGTAGACGTCCTGGAGCCTCATGAAGTCCCGGGCATTCTTGGAATAGGCGAGCTTGAGCTTGGTCAGAATCTCCAGGCTCGGCTTGTACATTTCGAAGGCGTGCAGGATGTAGGCGATGCATTCCTGGGTCCTGACCGCGGCCGATGACCTGGCAAGCGCGTCTCCGAACTTGGACAGCCTCGCCTCTTCGCGCTTTTCGAAGGAGACGTATTCCACCCTGACCTTGACGTCCTCCTTCCTCTCGGCGATTCTCGACTCGACATCCTTGAGGAGTTCGTCGAGATTCTTGCCCGCGAGGACGTCCTCGCCCGCGAATGCGGCTCCGGGGAAAAGGGCGAGGAGGGCCGCCGCGGCGAATCGAAGCCCCTTCATTCCGACCTCCAGGATTCAGGCCCATACAGCCCGGACGAGAAACGGCTATTTCTTCCTGTCCGTCAATATCGAAATATAATTGAAATATCCCGGACTTGCCATGACAACCCCGATTCTCCCGGATTCGTACCCGGGCAGGTCGGCGGCCTGCACCTGCTGCCCGTCGTAGAATCCCCACGCCTTGCCCGGCTCGAACCTGACCTTGAGCCTGTGGTATTTCCTCGGATCGAAGGGCTCGGCCGGTTCGCAAAGGGATTTCTCCGAGACCGTCATCACCGGCAGGCCGTTGTCGAAAACCAGGTTCCCCCCGATTTCCTCGGGCATGAAGAAGCCCACGTAGAGCCCGTCGGGCCTGGGCCGCTTGATCGTATGAATCATCTGGAACGCCACGTGCCTCCCTCCCCCGGAGTCGAAGAAGAGGATGCCCACCCATCTCGTGTGCGCGGGGGCGCGGAACTCGACCTCGACGGTCGCGGACGAATGGAATCCCGGCAGCCACACGGTCGGCTTCGCCTCGGCGTTCTCCTTCCAGACCGCCTGCTGGCGCAGCACCCCGTCCTCGATTCTGAAGCTGCCTCCCTTGCGCTGGTAGTCGTCAAGCATGGCGGTGGACGAGTTGTCGTAGTATCTCCTGATTTTATCCTGGCCTGCGGCCTTTATCTTCGCCCTCGAGTCCAGTTCGGGAAGCGGATCATCGGTCTTGCCGGCCAGGGCGTCGAGAATGCGCTTTATTTCCTTCCTTTTCCCAGGGAACGCGACCGCGGACCGGTGAGTCTCCAGCAGCTCGGTCATGATTGCCGCGCTCCTGTCGGGGGACGAGTTCGCGACTCGCCCGGCCTCCTCCAGGAGGCTTTGAATCCTGCCCATCTCAATAGAGTCGAGAATGCCCGAGAATGCCGACGTGTCGGCGCCGGCTTCAGCCGCCCTGCGGGCAGCCTGCCTCGAGGCCTCGAAATCGGACAGGCGGAACAGCTCGAACGCAGCCACGTCCAGCCACGCGCCGGATTCGGGCTGGCCCAGCATCGAGGCGAGCGCGCTTATTCCGAGCTCTTCCTCGGGGAAGCTCGTGGAAATCCTGACCTTGTCGGTATAGCTGACCTCGACCTTGCCGTCCTTGAGTTCGTCCAGTCTTCCAAAGACTACCCTTCCTTCCTTTAGGAGGAAGTCCACATCCTTTCCTCGCAGGCCCCGCAAGGACTCCGACCTGGCATCGAGGACCCTTCTTATGGAGCTCACGCACGACGAGCAGGTCCTGATTACGTCGGAGACGCAGGCGTATTCCTGATCGGCCAATCGGTTGGCGATGAACTCCTCGGCCCGAATCAGGTCGCCGCCGGAGGTCGCCTTGAAGAATCCGTCGAGGAAGGAGGCCCTCGTCCTGGCGAACCTTGCTTCCCTGGCGTCCTTCAGGCTCTTCTCGACTTCAGCGGCATGCGCCGGAAGCCCGAATTCCCTCGCTTTCTCGAGAAGGTCCTCGGCCTTGTCGAATTTGCCGTTCTGAATCAGCTCCGCGGCCACCTTGAGAACCCTCAGAGTCTCCTCGTCGCCCAGGCTCCTGATTCTGCGGCGGCCTTCCTCGATCTTCGCGGCCCACGAGCCGACCGCGAGCCGGCCCGGGAACCGGTCGAAAGCCGCGAGAGCCTCGCCGAACTTCTGCGCCGCCGCGAGCAAGTCGGCCTGCTTCTGGATTTCCCTGAGGAGTTCGGAGGCTTCGGCGTCGAGCCTGCCGATTGCGGCTTCCTTCTCCTTTGCGGCAAGTATCGCGGCGGTGCCTCCGGGGAACTTCCTGATGACGTCGTCGAGCATGGAGAAGATCTCGGAGTATGCTCCCGGCTCGGCGGCGATGAACTTCTTCGCTGCCGCAAGCTCCTCCTCGCCGAACTTCTGCGGAGCCGGCTTTGGAGGCGGATTTCTTGGCGGAGTCTGGGGCCCCGGCGGCTTCGAAGGGCCGGGTCTGGGCTCCGGGGCGGGCGGTTCCGCCGGACGGGAGTCTTCGGTCCAAGCGTCGCTCTTCTGATTCCCATCCTCCCCGCCGGAGACGGCGAGGACGAAGACGACTGCGGCGATTGACCCCAGGACTACGACGGCCATCAGCGTGCCGACTCCGATTCTGCTTTTGCCGGGCATCGGCGGGGGTTTCGAACCGGGGGCGGAAAACTCAGGGAAGGGAGATCCGCCCTCGGGCAGCCCGGCCCCTCCCGCGGCCCCGGGCGGCTTCTGGGGCATGCCCCACCTGAGCGTTTCGAGGTCGGACAGCAGGTCCTGCGGGGTCCTGTATCTCCTGTCGCGGTCCTTCTCCAGCATCCTGGCGACGATGGAGCATATCCCGTCCGAGAGGGACGGATTCGTCTTTTTCGGCGAGGGCGGAGCAGCGGTGAGGTGCATCGATACGATGGCTGCCGGGGATTCGGCGTAGAACGGGGGGGATCCGGTGAGCATCTGGTACAGCGTCGCGCCGAGGGAATAGATGTCGGCCCTGATGTCCAGGTTCGGTTCGAGGCGAATCTGCTCCGGGCTTATGTAGTAGGGGGTTCCCATCGCCCTGCCTGCCTGGGTGATGCACTCCTCCTCGTTCTCCATGGATTTCGCGAGGCCCAGGTCCGTGAGCTTGGCGACGCCGCCGAGGTCGATGAGGATGTTCTCGGGCTTGACGTCCCTGTGGATGAGGCGCGCGCGGTCGGCGTGCGCGAGGGCGCGGGCTATCTGGATTGTGATATCCACCGCCCTGTCCTCGGGAATCGGGCCGCGCTTCTGCAGTATCTGCGCCACGTTCTCCGCGGCGACGAACTCCATGACGAAGTAGAGCATGCCGTCGTGCTCTCCGGCGTCTATCGCGCGGACGATGTTGGCGTGGTTCAGGGCGGCGGCGGCACGCGCCTCCCTTATGAACCTCTTGCGGAAAGACTCGTTGCGGGTCCGCTCGGCATCGAGAACCTTGAGGGCGACTATGCGGTCCATGGAGATTTGCCTCGCCCTGTAGACGCTCCCCATGCCCCCCTTGCCCACGAGCTCGATGATTTCGTAATTGCCCATGATTCTGGGCTGGGATTTCGTCCCGTCCTGCTCGCGGCGCACGATATCCGTCTGCACGGCCGTCAGGTGCCCCTTCGCCTTCAGGAATTCCCCCAGGTCCGGGGCCTGCGTCAGTCCGAGTTTCAGGGCTTTGAGGCCTTCCTCGATCTGGGCCTTGGTCGCCATGCCTCGGGAAACGGCAATCCTGCCGAATTCGACGTCTCGTTCAGAAGAGCCGGCCATGCTGTTCCGGGTTGAAAAACGGCGCTCCATGCCCGGGGAACCTACAGGGGATTCCAGGAATCCGGGCTCGCCGCACGATAAATATTATAGCGCGGAAGGACCGGAGCCAATCGGGAATTCCCAGAGGTGAAGACCCGGTCCGGGATTGGCCGTCACTGCATCCGGTGGGAACCGCCCCCAACGTCAGGCAGAACTACCCGGCCGATGACCGCATATTCCACACGAAGCGCGCGGCATTCCGCTTCGTGTGGAAGAAAACAAAACACCGCGGTACCCCCTCTCCCCCCGCGGGGGAGAGTGGCAGGGGTGAGAGGGCGAATATTCCACACGAAGCGCGCGGCATTCCGCTTCGTGTGGAATCATTCGAGCTCGTCAATCGCCCTGCCTGCGGCGACGGCCACCTTCAGGTCCCTGTCGGTCTTCGCGGTCACGCGCATCTGTTCGATGCCCCTCTGGCTCGGTTTCCTGCGGACGTATTCGACCGCCAGCATCCTCACCCTGGGGCAGGGATCAAAGAAACGGGGCATGAAAGCCTGGCCGAGCTCGAAGGAGTCGAAGCACAGGAGGCACCTTGCCGCTTCGGTCCTTTCCCGCTCGGATCCCATGGCGAGGACCTTGACGAGGACATCGCAGGCGGCTTTCGAAGACGCGAAGTCGCCTACCGCACCCACCGCGGCCACCCTGAGCACCTCCGGAGACGCCTTGTCGCGGCAGAGATCGCAAAGATCAGCCATGGTCCCCGAATCATGGATTTTCCTCAACGCGTAAATCGCCTCAATCCTGAAGTTCAGCGGGGCCGCGGCGTTTTTTGCGAGCAGCACAAGGGCGCCGGAAGCCGCGCCGGCGCCGGAAGTGCCGAGCACGTCTATGAGGATTCCGAATCCCGCTCCGAGCCTGCCGCTCCGCGTCCTGGATTCGAGTTCGGCCGCAATCGCCTGCGAAGCCGTTTCCGACAGTTTCGAAAGCCTCGCCCTTGCAAGCTCCCTCTCTGCGTACTTCTCCGAATCTGCGAGCATCAGCGCGGCGTCGACTTCCGGATTCCTCGCCTCCGGCGCGGAGGCCCCCTCATCCCGTTCCTCGGTCCCGGAGCACGAGTACAGCGCAGAGGCAAGAATGAAAGGCAGAAGCAACCTGAAGGCGGGGAATGAAACTCCTGAACTCATGTCAGTTCCTCCACAAACTTGGGCTACCGCAGTCAAGGCAACGGCGGAATGATAGCAGAACGATGGGGAAGTGCAACAACAGGGCCGCCGGATGCGCGTCGATTGAACAATCCGAATGGAATCCCCTGGCAGCCCTGCCTACCTGGAATTCGCCGGGCTTATTGCGGCCTTGACGGCTCGTGCGACGTGAAGATGGACGCGCGAGTTGTAGTGCGCGGCGTCGGAGTGAGTGAGGTACTTGGGATTGGCTTCCAGGAATCCGGCTCCGAAAACGGCGAGAGCGGCCTCGGCCTCCGCCCTGTCGGCGGAATCCAGGGAATCCGCATCCCCGCCGATTCCGCGGGCGATTTCGTCCGCGTCCACGAAGCCCGCCCCGGCCGTCTCCGCCGCGAGCTCCATCTCCTTCCGGTACCCGTTGTATACGCTCAGGAATACCATTCTCGTGCCGCGCCGCCTGCATTCGTCCGCGGCAAGGAGGAGGTTGGCCGAGTATTCCTCGGCAGGCACGCGCCTGCACCCGAACGGGCCTTCGGCAGCGGCTGCAGGGGATTTGCCGAACGCGCATGCCAGGAGCTTCGCCGTCCTGAGCCTTCCTGCGGCCCAGGCAACCGCGCCTGCGGCGGATTTGCGCCTCGCCATCAGGGTCGAGTCGGATTCCATGGCCTTCAAGTTGTCGTTGAAACCAAATCCGAAAACCGCGACGTCGACTTCGCAGGTCTCGAGCATTTCGCGAAGCAGGAGAATCCCCTGGGCGGACGAGAATCCCGGCTGCCCAAGGTTGAGCACCTCGACCTCGGCATCGGGCCGGTCGGCGGAAAGCAGCCCGCGCAGGACGGAAGGCCATGACTTCCCGGCGTCCAGGCCCCACCCGAATGTGTGGCTGTCTCCCAAGCATGCAATCCGCAGCCTTCCCGCCCTGTTCCGGCCGGCATCGAAATCCATGCGGAATCCCGAGGAGTTCGTCCGGATGCGGAATCTGCTCTTGTCCCTGTAGTCGGGAGGGGTGAGGAAATCCGTAATCTCGACGTCGAGCCCGGGTCTAATCCTCCAGAGGAGGTCGAAGTCGTCCCGGTAGATCGAGAAATTCAGCGAGATTTCCTTCTCGTCCGACCACAATTCGCCCTTCCCGAGATATGCCTTTATCTGCTCGCGGACCATGGGAGCCTCCGCCTTCCAGCCGAGGTCCGGAGCGAGGACGGCGAGGACGAGTTCGAGGAAAGAAAAGAAAGCGAAACAGACCGCCAGCCCGAAGAGGATCTTTTTCTTTCTGGATAGCTGGTTGTTCATCTCAGCTTGCGGTCGCCGTCATGCCGGTCGAATATCCGTCGCCGGGCAAATGCCTTTCCCGGTGTGAGGCAGCGGAATTGCGCCCTCCTGTGCGGTGCGGCAGGAGCCGCGCCGTTCCAGTCATTTTCCCCCGCCTTCGCCGTCATCCGGCGGCTGTTCATCCCCGGGTTTAGGCTGATCGTCGGGTTTGGGTTGATCATCCGGCTTGGGCTGATCGTCGGGCTTGGGCTGATCGTCGGGCTTGGGCTGATCGTCGGGCTTGGGCTGATCGTCGG
>DYIT01000048.1:0-13071 GCA_020723505.1 Candidatus Kuenenia stuttgartensis | reverse complement strand
GCTTGGGCTGATCATCCGGCTTCGGCTGATCATCCGGCTTGGGCTGGTCGTCGGGTTTGGGTTTGTCCTCCGGCTTCGGCTCTCCATCTCCCGGTTTCGGCTGCTCGCCCGGTTTCTCTCCGTCAGAAGGTTTTGCTTCCTCGGGTTTCTTCTCTTCAGGCTGCTTTCCCCCTTCGGGCGGCTGAGCGCCTGCCGCTCCCGGCGATGGCTCGCGTTTTGCGAAGTCGCACTCGACCAGGAAGAGGCCGGCGTTTCCGCGGGCTTCGGAGATGTCCTTGCCCGACATCTTCCCGAACCATTTCTCCTGGGCAGTGGCTTCCTTGTCGAAACCGGTCATGTAGCCCCAGGAGAGGAGCGGCATGTAGAAGATCTTCTCGAATTCCCTCGCCCGCGCGAAGACCTGCTTCGAAGCCTTCACATTGAACACCGCCCTTGCCGGGACAATCGCGGATCCGTTGAGGTCCTTGACCCTGCTGTAGTAGCCGATGCTAGCCATGCTCCGCTCGTCCACCTTGAAGCGCAGCCTCGCGTATTCGTTGTAATGGACGACGTAGAGGTATTTGCACCCGAGTTCCGCCGAATACGCGATGAGATCCTCGAGTTTCACGAGAATCAGCCCCTGCTCCCTGGAAGTCTTCCACTGGGAGGGATTGATGATTTTGGTCCCGTAGTTCTTGTCCTTGAGGTTGATGCAGATTTCAGTGGCGAGGACTTCGTCGAATTCTCCCACGTCGAATTCGGTGTCGGCGTCGATTGGCGGGGGCGTCCGGGTAAGCCTGAGCTCCCAGGGGATCAGGGTCACGCCAAGCAGCGTGCCCGCGACGGCCGTGCAGACCTTCCTTGCCGAATACCTGTCGCGGTCGAGCTGGGTTTCGCAGGAGAAGGCCGCGACGCCTACGAGGTCCTCGGCAGCGTGCTTATCCACGAACCCGGGGAATTCCGGGTCTTCGGCGCTCGTCGAGATGTCGAACGTGATGCAGCCCTGCAGCGCAAAGCCGAGCAGGGCGACCGGGATGATAAATCGCCTCATGTCGCGAAGCTCCGTTCAAAGACGGGTTTTCAGAAATGCACGAAGAGACCTGCCCAGAAGCCCTGGAAGACCGCGCGTCCGGTGAAATTCGTCTTTTGGCCGCCGACCTCCGTGATGTCGGCGGTAATCGCCCAGAGCCGGTATCCGACGCCGATTTTCACGCCCAAGGCAATCTCGTTCCAGACCCCGGCGCGCAGATCGATGTAGTTGCCGTAGTAGACGTACATCTCCTGGACGTCGGCTGCGATGTGCCACCCTCCGAACGGCCTGGCATCCACGCGCAGCGACAGCGACGCGAGAGGGTAATGGCCGTCCTTTGGATCCTCGTCGATGGGCTCGTCCACGAAGTACGCGTCTCCGGCGTTCCAGGCAGGCGGATTGTCGATGTCATGAACGCCGGCCGAGGAATGCTCGTAACCCAGTTCGGGATACGCATAGAACATGGAGTTGTAGTCTATCGTGTAGATCCAGTGGAGCGCGATGCCGAAGAACACCTGGAGCCTGTTCCAGGGGATGATTCTGTACTCGTAGATGAGCTTCGTGTCCATCATCCGGAAAGGGAACCGGATGGGCTTGCCGGCATAGTAGACCTTGTCGCCGAAAGCGCGGGTCTTCTTGACCAGGAGCCAGTCGCCGTCGTCCTGGTTGTCTTCCCAGAGCCACCATAGAAGCCGGAAGACGTTGTTCTCGAACCTGACCCCCAGTTCGACCTGCATCTGCTCGTACATTCCCTCGGGCTTGTCGTCTACGTTGAGTTCGTCCTTGAAGTTGACGGTCTCAATCCCCACGCCATGCACTGAAGCGAGCACTCCCTGGGACTGCGCAGTCCTCATGTCCTGCTGGGAAGCCTTGCCGTAGGCGATTATGTAGGGTTTGATCCACATGTAGGCGCCTACCCAGAATTCAACGAGCCCCTCGTGCACGTCGCGGTTGACCGTGTCGATCATGTCGGAGAACTTGGGCAGCAGGTCCGAGGCCGAGGCGTCGTCGCCCGAACCGCCGGTTTCCCCGGTGGTGAACTCTCCTTCGCCATCCTGGAAGAGCGTTCCGCTGAGCCTGGGGAGATTCGGCCAGAGCCTGTTCGAGACCTCCGCAGCGCCGGAACCGGAAGCGCCGCCGCCGTCCATTGCCATGACTTCGGTACCGGAGAGGGCTGACGCGAGAAGGATAGGGAGGAGCAGGAGGCTTGCAGCGGAGCGGATTGTCATGCATATCTCCCAAAGCACGACTGCCGGCCGGCTGCGAATCAAACCCCGTGCGGCCCGCGAAATGGGATTGCACCATGCAGTGCCTCGACCGGGGCTCGTTTCCGCCAAGCCGGCAGGGTTTCGAATTTCCCGCCTTCCGCAGCAGAATCCAAGCGCACCTGCAGTCAAGGAAAAAGGGGACAGACCGCAAGCGCGCTGGGTCTTGAATGTCCCATCGGAATCGATGCGGACGGACTCGGACTAGTAGTTGTGAGGATTATCTTCGTCGTAATTAAGGAAATGCCTGTCGACTTCCTTGTGGAACTCGTGCATGTCCCTGAAAAACGATTTGATGTGCCTCCAGTTGTGTCCCCAATCGAAGAGGGAACAGCCGCCAAAGCCCGCCAAAAAGCTTCCCAGGAAGACCGCAATGACCAACTTCCGCATTACAATAATCCCCAAACTGAATCTCATGAGCTAGGGGGCCCATTGAGTATGTATTAAGAATACTATGAGCCTTCGGGAATGTCAATTGTAAAAACTATTTTTTTTTACCGCTTCTCCGGGCTCTGTCGGGGGGCGTGCCAACCATCCAAACGTCCCGGCGGGGAGGAATGTTACAGCATCATGACTCGCGTCGCGGATCAGCGGATATTACCGATGCATGGCGACTCTGGCGCATTTCGGATATAATCAGGGAACTGACTTGCAGCGCGCCGGCATCATTGCACAAGCTTTGGAGACATGAAATGGGCACAGCTGTGGAAGAAAGCATGGAGGCTTTCTACCGGAAGAACCGGTCGATTGGGAAGGACCCGTTCCTCAGAAAATACCTGAAACCGTTTCTTGCCGAAGTCAACCCGTCCGCAGAGCCCCAGAACCAGCAGAACGCCCAGTTCGGGACCATGGTGGGCGCCAAGGCGCCGTCTGCATCGGTTTTTTTCGAAGAGAAGCAGATAAAATCGGATTCGAGGATTTTCCCCCTCCACAAGAGGGTAGCCGTGTTTCCCGACAAGATTACGGTCGGCAGATCGGCGAACAACGACATAGTCCTCGACGACGCCCTGATTTCGAAGCTCCAGTCCTATTTCGTCTTCGAGCAGGAGAAGGTCTTCATCACTGACGCGGATTCAAAGAACGGCACATTCCTGGATGCGAGGAAGCTTCCTGCCATGCAGAAGGTCGAGTGCCCGAACGGATCTCTCATCAGCTTCGGACCGAGGGTGAAGTTCATCCTCATGTCCGCGGAACTGCTATGGGACAACATGATTCTGGCCATGGAGAAGTGACGCGTCGGGGACCGTATCTAAGGAGGCGCAAATGAGAACCGAGTGGGTTGCGGCGACTGCCGCGGTCGTAATAATCTGCGCACTCGTCGGAGTGCTGCTGCTCCGGCCAAAGGACCGGGAAGAGCCGATTCCCATGGCTGGTCAGGCCGATCCTCCGCCCGGACCGGGCTCGAAGACGGTGAATCCCCCTGAGAACGTCGTCGTTCCCCCTCCTCCGGGCATGCCCGGCACCGAGCCGATCGCGCCCGTTCCCGGGACTCAAAGCGGGGCGCCCGAGGACGGGAAGCTGCCCGACCCCGGCAAGGGCATGGTGCACAGGCTTGCCGGCTGGCTTCCCCTGGGCTGCGAGGCTGCGGGGCCGGAGCAGAAACCAGCCGAGGACCCCGCGATCCGGCTGGAGGCCATCGAGAAGCGGAACGCGGAGATTGAGGAAGGGCTCCGGAAAGCCGATGAGCGGAAGACCAGGGAGCACAAGATGTTCAAAGACGTCGTCAAGGACCTCACGGACGAGCAGGCTGACAAGGTCAGGGCGGCGTTCGAGGAGTCCTACAGCGAGGCTTATCGGCGTCTCCGCGAGTCTGAAAACCGCGGGGAAGGCAGGACCGAGAAGGAGATATACGCCGAGGTGCGCGCCGTATACATCGAGAAGCTGAAGGACGTCCTTGATTCCGAACAGCTCAGGCAGTTCAGCGCATGGTGGGACAAGGTCGAGAAGAAGGAGGCCAGCGAGAAGCCGGATGGGAGATAGACGTTCCTGGCACCGGCGCGCCGGCGCGATGGACCGTGCGGCAGCGCGTTAGCGGAACGTGCGGTGCGGCAGAGGATTGCGGGCTGCAGTGAAGACGATTCTCATAATCGACGACGAGAAGCCGATACTCGACGCGCTTGCAGCGGTCATCGAGTACGAGGACTACAGGACGATAACGGCACAGAGCGGGCGCGAGGCGCTCGCGGTCGTTGAGGGCGGCGCGCTCGATCTCGTGCTTCTCGACATCAAGATGCCAGGCATGGACGGCATGGAGGTTCTCAGGAAGATCAAGGTGATTAATCCTTCCCTTCCCGTAATCATGGTGTCCGGACACGGCAACATCAGGACCGCGGTGGACGCCATCAAGGAGGGGGCAGCGGACTACATCGAGAAGCCCCCGGACGCGGACGGGCTGCTCTTCAGAATCGGCAAGGCAATCAGGGAGGCCGAGCTTCTCAGGGAGAACCGTGATTTGAGGCAGAGGCTCGGGTCGCGGGACAGGATTGTCGGATCAGGGCAGGCGATGTGCGCGGTAATGGGTCTCGTCGAGCAGGTCGCTTCCACTGACGTCGCGGTCCTGATTACCGGGGACAACGGCACGGGCAAGGAGCTGGTCGCAAGGGCAATCCACAACGCGAGCCGGCGCGGAGGCTGCCCGTTCGTCGACGTGAACTGCGCGGCCATACCGCACGAGCTCATAGAGAGCGAGCTTTTCGGCCACGAGGCGGGATCATTCACGGGCGCGACGCAGAGGAGGCTCGGGAAGTTCGAGCAGGCCGAGGGGGGCAGCATCTTCCTGGACGAAATCGGGGACATGAGCGAAGCCGCGCAGGCGAAGATACTCCGCGTCCTGGAGACGCGCGAGATACAGCGCGTCGGCGGGGCAGGCAAGATACGCCTGGACGTCAGGGTGATTGCGGCGACCAACAAGGATCTCCCGGCCGAGGTCGCCAGGGGCTCGTTCAGGCAGGACCTTTACTACAGGCTGAACGTGTTCCCGATACGCGCGCCGTCGCTCAGCGAGCGCATCTGCGACATCCCGGAGCTGGCCCTCTACTTCCTGGACTGCTTCTGCAAGGAGAACGACCTCAAGCCCCGGAAGATATCCGAGGACGCGCTCGCATGCCTGAAAACCCTCGAATGGCCGGGCAACGTGCGTCAGCTCCGCAACTTCATCGGGCGTCTCGCGATTCTCTCGAAGGACGGGACCATCGGCGCGGAAGACGTGCTCCGCGCCCGCGAATCCGTACGTGTCTCCCCCGAGAAGGACATCTCCGAGGAGTGCAGGACCTTCGAGGAGTTCAAGGAGGAGGCCGAGAAGCGTTTCCTGGTCCGCAAGCTCGCAGAGAACGAATGGAACATAAAGAAGACGTCCGAAGCCATCGACATGCAGCGGAGCAACCTCTACAAGAAGATCGAGAAGTACAACCTCAAGTGACAGATGCAAGTCCCGCATGACTGAGTCCCTTCGACTGGCGCAGGCCCTCGCGATTGCACTTGCCGCGGCAGCGGCGGCGGAAGCCGCGGATTTCAGGCCCATTAATCCCGGCGACATCTACGACATCGAGCTCTGCGAGGGGCCGGTGCTGGGCAGTTCCCGCGTAATCGGGCTTGCCGGCGCCTATTCCGCCGTGGCCGAGGAAGCGGTCGGAATCCCCTGGAACCCCGCTTCGGTTGCGAACAGGACCTACTACAGCGGCGACCTGTTCGACTGGAACCTGGCCTTCGACTTCATACTCGGGAACGCCTTCCGGAGCGGCCATTTCGACTTCGACAACAACGACAGGAGCCTCAAGTCGAACCTGTGGGTAATCCATCTCGGCGGCATGCTGCAGGTCGGCCCGGCAGGGGCAGGGGCCTACCTCAGGAGCCAGAACCTTTCCCTCAAGGACGGATCGGGCCGCGAATACGAGGGAGGCATGCTTCAGGGCCAGTTCTGCCTGGGGCTCGCCCTGTTCGACCACCAGCTCGTATCCGGGCTGAGCCTGAGATACGGTTCTTTCGACATCCACGAGAAGGTCGACAGGAACAACAAGTACGGCCTCAACTCGACAGGCCTCGAGCTCGGAATGCTGCTCCGGCCGAACAGCCAGCCATGGAGGCTCTCGTTCGTGGTTTTCGGGCCCATGAGCAACGAAATCACGGACATATCGTCGTCCCCGCCCGCGGGAATAGTCCTCCCTTCGGGGGTCTCGGTGCCATGGGAGCTCAGGATCGGGTTCTCGTATCTCGCCGGGCTCAGGCAGTACAACATGACGCCGCTCTACAAGAGGAAGAGCGCGGCGACAGTCTCCGCAGCATCCGGCGAAGGGGCGGAACCTGCGGCAGATAAGAAGGAGGAAGAGGACGAAGACCGGTTGGACAGGGAGTACAAGGGCGGGAACCACGTCCTCATCTGTTTCGAACTTCTCCTGCAGGGGAACGGCCGCGAAGCCATAGGCACGGACGGCTTCTTCAACCAGGAGTACGAGGACGCAGGCAGGACGACCACGGTATCGCCGCGGCTCGGGGCTGAAATCGAGCCGTTAAGGCGCAGGCTCAGGGTGAGGACCGGGATGTACTGGGAGCCGGGCAGGTTCAAGGACTTTTCAGGGAGGCTCCACTGGACTTTCTGCGTCCAGATCAGGCTTTTCGACATCAGCTTTCTCGGCGACTACTCGATTTCAGCCTCCCTTGCGTGGGATGTTACGCACAGGTACAGCAACGTGACCTTCGGGCTGGGTTTCTGGAACTGAGATCGGGAAGGGAGCGGGAATCGGGCTCCGCTCAGGAGAAGTCGGGTTTCCGTGTCTTTTCCTGCTTTCCTGGTTTCCATGAGGAAGGGAACGCAAAGAGAACTGCGGGCTTTTTCGTCCACTTGAACATTGACCTTGCCGTAGAGCCGTCTGCCGCTCGTCACGCCAGGACTTTCATGTTCTCGTACAAGAACTCCGGTGCGAAGTCAGCTCCGTTCTCCCATACCAAGGTTTCCAACTCGGGATCGACTCGGAAAGACTTGAAAAACTTGATCTCCTTGAGGGGCTCGAAGACATCTCCATCGAGTTCACCGGAGAGGTCGACTTCCCCTTCCGCTCCGTCATTGAAGCGAAGCCATATCACAAAACCTCGGACGTATTTGGCTTCTCTGACATGCAGTATCATTTCTATCATCACTCCAACGGTTCGATTCGTTTCAAGGATTTTCTCTGTTCCGCCAGTCTCCAGTTTTCCAGTAATTCCTTCTTGTGCATCTCACGCCACTCCTGTACAAGCGCAATTCCTCTTCTCGGCATGCTCCCGCTGACAAGACCCGTTTCGATATCAACGACCACCTCTTCATCGCCATATTTGGCATGGAAGTGCGGAGGAGCATGCCCCCGCCAGAACATGAAAACCAGAATCCCGAAAAAACGACTTATCACAGGCATATCGACTTCTCCTTCCCAGCAGCATAACACCCTGCGTTTTGGAAACCAAGGTGCTTTGACAAGGAGACTGAGAGTTTATGAGCAACTCCTGCGGCACAATGCCAGCCAAATCCCCGCTCGATCCCTCCCGGCGTTTGCAGCCTTCCGGTCGAGGCCGCTATAATCCAGGGCCATGAGACGCATGCTCTTGCCGGTCCTGCTTTCAGTCGCCGCGGCGGCGGCGACGCTCCCTGCGTTCGCCGGAAGCCCGCCCCCGGAAGGCGGTGGCAACGAGGCGGGAGCCAGGGCGGCGCTCCGCATGATTGGTGAGTTCCTGACGGCGGCGGACTCGGTCCTTGACGAGGCCGCCGCCGACCCGGCGCTGGCGGCCGATTTCCCTCCGAACGACCCGTCGCCATGCAAGGCGGCCATGGACTCGCTTGCGCGGCTCAAGCGGCGCCTCAACCCGCCCATCGGGGACTTGAGGCTCATCGACAGGGAATTCAGGGTGCTTGCGTACGCGGGCTGCGACGTGCCCGGTTCCGAATCCGCCGAGACGCTGGCCATCTTCGCCCCTGTCTTCGTCGGGTCCCGCTTCAGGGCTGTAATCCCGTGCGGCGTGTACTGGGCGGCGGCTTCCGGAGTGGCGGCGGGCGGCGGAAGGGCCGCGGTCCTTCTCGTTCCGCTCGCCCTGCGATTCGAATCCCTGCCGGTGCTGGGCATACCTGAAGGACTTGCCGGCCACGCAGGCGCGGTGCTGGGAGGCAAAGCATCCATCGGAACCCGGGTTCCGGCGGGGCACGCCGATTCAATCGGATTCTCAATCGAGGGGTTCGGCGCTCCCGCCGGGCTCTGGATTGCCTTCCAGCCGGACCGCGGCAGCGAATCGAAGAGCGGGCCTTCTCCCGCCGTTTCTTCTGCGGCAGCCGCCGCCGCAACCCTCCTGTTCGCGGCGGCTGCATGGGTGATTTACAGGAGGACGCGCAACCCCGGGCCGGGCCGCTTCGCCGCGTTCGCGTCAATCTGCGTCCTTTTCAGGCTTTCCCTTGCCGTTGCCGGATTCCCGGAATCCCTCGGGGGACGTCTCTTCGAGGGAAGCGCCTTCCGGATGGACCTGCCTCCGGGGCTCGGGGCGTCGCCCGTGGGGTTCCTCCTCACGGCCGCCGCCGCTTCTGCCGTGATTATCATGTTCCTGAGGCACGCCTGGCCCGCCGTCTACCCGTTCGCCGAGAGGCAGGCCGCGGCCGGACGCAGGTGGATACCGGCCTTCGCGGCCCTGCCGGCGTCCTTCGCGGTGCCCCTGATTGCCGCGGCGTTCCTCGCGATCACGTCCGCGACGGTGCGGAGCAGCGGCTTCTCCTACTTCCCGCCCGGCAGGATATGGCATGACGAGGCCGGGACGGTGATGCTCGTCCCGCACTTCCTTTCGGCAATATTCTCGGTGCTCCTCGCGACAACGGCGGCGAACACGGTCTTCAGGATGGTCCAGGCGGCCGGCGCGCCCATCGGAGCGGCGCGGGCGGCGGCCGCGCTGCTGGTTTGCGCCGCCACGGCCCTTGCCGCGGTCTGGCCGGGCATTTCCGCGACCGGAGTTTTCATTTCCGCGACTGCGCTTGCGACCTTCCTCCTGCACTCCATGCTCAAGAAGGACCTGTACTCCTTCAACCACGTCGTGCTTTTCCTGCTCTCCGCCACGCTGTTCTGCTTCCCGGCGCTCAGGGAGGAGAACGAGGCGATGACCAGGGAGAGGGTGGAAGCGGCCTCAAGGGGGCTCAAGGAAGCCCGGGCGTCCCTGGAGGGCAGACTTGCGGCGGCAATCAGGGCGATTTCCGGCGACCGCGAAGCCGCGGAAATCGCCTCGGAAACGCCGGTGCCCAAGTTTCTTCCGGCGCTCATCCTGAGCAGGAGCATGCTCGTTTCGCCGGAGACATCCTGCCACGTCAGGCTCATGAGGTTCGATGAAATCAGCGTCGGCGACTGTTCCTTCAACATGCCCTTCGGCCGGGAGTCCGGAGGAACGGTAGATGCCGGATGGGAGCACCCGTCGCCCGCGGACTTCGCGGGACTCAAGGCAGGCGCGATTATCGGGCGCGAGGGGCTCGGGGACTATCGAGGGCTTCTGCTCCATACCGCCAGGGCCGCCGTCGGTGATCCGACCGACAACCTGGCGGCCTATGTCACCGCCGGGGTTCTCTGGCCGTTCCCCAGGAAGAGGGGGCTCAGCCCGGCGTTGGATGCGCCGTTCGGCCTGGGCGAGGAGGCGGCCAATCTCGTGATTTCGCGCTACTCGGGCGGCAGGCTGCTGCTGAGCACTTCGAAGGACCTGCAGGTGAACAGGCCGCTTTCCGCCTCCGCCGCGGTTTCCGGACAGGATGAGAATCCCGCATGGGTCGAAGAGGACGCTCCCGGCGGGATTCTGAACCAGGTCCTGATACCGGACGGGCCGGGTTCCGCCGGAGCCACAGCCATCGGTTATATCCGCCAGGTCGGCTGGAAGTACGTGCTGGATTTCCTGAGGCTGCTGGTGTTCAACATGGCGGCCGGCGGCACGCTGTTCCTGGCGTTCATGCTCCTGATTCTCCCCTACAATCCCGAGATGCGGGGGCTTCTGAGGCTCCGGTTCAAGTACAGCCTGCTGATTTCGTACCTCTTCATCTCAATCCTGCCCATCGTCGCACTCCTCTACACAATCGAGAACATGACGGCGAGGAGGGTGACGGAGTCCGTGAAGGAGGATCTGGACCGCAGCCTCGACATCTTCGCCCCGCACAACCCGCCGAGCCCCCTGTCGGTCATCCGCGAGGAGGTTGACAGCAGTCCCACGGGATACTCCAAGCCCGGGATGTACGCGGAGAAGATTTCGAGGTATTTCGACGACGAGGTCTGGTATGCCACGAGGTCGGACATGCTGGGCCGCGACTTCGACGTGTACATGGGGAACTCGTTCTTCGTCGGCGCTGCCTGCGACCCGTGCGTGAACCTGCTTTCCAGCAGGGTCATGCCCGAGGAGGTGTTCTCGAGCCTGATTCTGGGCGGAGAGAGGCTGGTTTTCCAGGGCGCGGGTCCGGCCGGCGGAGGGAGGCTCACGGGCTTCTTGAGGCTCCAGGACGCATCGGGGAGGACTTTCGGGGCGCTCGCTGCGTCGCGGATCATGCCTGAGGCCGAGATAAGGAGGGAGATTTCGACGCAGCTGTCCATCATCCTGACCGTGTACCTGCTCACGCTGGTCGGGGTGGGCGGCATGGCGGTTGCCTTGGCGCGGCGCATATCGAGGCCCATGGAGCGCCTGACCGCGGCGACGCGGGAGGTCGCGGGAGGCAACCTCGACCACAGGATAATGATAGACGCCTCCGGCGAAATCGGGGAGCTGGTCGAGTCGTTCAACAGGATGACCGAGGAGCTCAAGGACAACCGCGCGAAGATCATCAGCGCCGAGAAGGAGTCTGCCTGGAGGGAAATGGCGAGGCAGATTGCCCACGAAATCAAGAATCCCCTGACGCCCATGAAGCTCTCCACGAGCCACATAATCAAGGCGCACAGGGACAGGCACCCGAGGTTCGACGCGATTCTCGCCGAGGGGCTGGACCGCATCGCCGCGCAGATAGACGCGCTCGGCAAAATCGCGTCCGAGTTCTCGAACTTCGCCCGGTTCCCCGCGCGGAAGCTCGAACCGCAGGACTTGAATTCGATCGTCTCATCGGCGGTGCGGCTCGTCGAGGAGGAGGCTCGGGGCTCGAGGCCGGAAATCAGGATTGAGGAGTCCTACGGGGCACTGCCCGAGGTCGAGGCCGACAGGGACGAGATGCAACGGGTGGTGATAAACCTGCTGAAAAACGCGGTACAGGCGTTGAGGGACAGAGGCGGCGCGGTCAGGGTATCCACGCGCAGGGTCGGGGCGGATGCTGCCAAGGCGGCCGGGCATGTCCCTGCTTCCGGAAAGGAGGAGGGGACCAGGAAGATTTCCAAGACCGGGCGTGATCTGGGTCCGGGGGCGGAAGCGGCGGAGATTTCGATAGAGGACGACGGTCCTGGAATCCCCGAGGAGATCAGGCAGCGGCTTTTCGAGCCTTATTTCTCTACGAAGAGCGGAGGAACGGGCCTGGGACTCGCCATCTGCAAGAGCTCGGTCACTGAGATGGGCGGGGAGATCGTCATCGAGTCAGAGGAGGGGAAGGGGACCAGGGCGATTATCAGGCTGCCTGCGATGCGCCGAAACGGGCATGACGGAAAAGAATGAACGTCCGGCGGCAAACCATACGCACTTGAGCGAGATAGCCGAAAGTCCAAGGCCGTGGACCAATACTTGCTTGGTTGCCAGGGGGAAGGGTGCAGAGTGGAGGATCGAGCGGCTGAACTCAAACCTCAGCTTTCAAGCCGATTCCGTGCATTGCCTCGTCATTCCGGCGAAAGCCGGAATCCAGGACTGGCGCTGTGGTCAGGACCCCGGGCGCAAGCCCGCGCGAGTTCGTGGCGGTCTGGTATACGAGTGGCGTCCGGCGCGGGAGAGCCCGGCTCCTGACGGGCCACGTCAGACTCGAACGCTACCGAAATGGACCGCGCGATGAGCCGCCGGTGATTTGAGCGCGGTCTGAAGAGACGATTGGTCAAGCCGAAGGCTTGGGGCGCTCTCGACTTAATCTGCCGGAAGGACTTTGTTGGAAATCCCGGAACCCGAACTGGGGCAGGCTCTCGGAGAAGAGACGATTGGTCAAGCCGAAGGCTTGGGGCAAAAAAAAAGGCTTGCGCCCTATGAGAAAAGCCCCCCCCTTTGAACTTTTCTCCACGCTTGGGCACAAGCCCCGGTCGTTTCATAAATAGTTATACCCCACTATTATCACGGCATTGTCACGGAGGCATAATATTTGAAACAAAAAGACCGGGCTCAAGGTTTATCCAAGTCCGGTCTTTTTCGGGAACAGGAACTGCTTGGCGATTTTCTTCCATTCCTCGCCGGGGAGGGCGGAATCGGGCGTCCACGCCGTGTCCTGGCCGCCGCTTCCGATGTTGGCGAGGTTCTTAATCTCGTTCATGAACCAGCTTTCCGCTTCTTTGCCAATGTATCGGTTGTGTCCCTGGTTGACGCCGGGGTCGGGTTGGATGTCGTAAATCCATCCGCGCAGGTACGGGTCCTTGAGCGGGATTGCCGGATCGGAGGAGAGGAGCGGGTTGACGGTCTTTATGGTTCCGGCGAACGGGAACGTGAGGAGGGCGATCTTCCCCTCGAGGCCCTTTACAACGGCCGATATCGCACCGAACTCGCCGTGCGCGCCCGGCCTGAGGGGTCTGATGTCGAGAATCCTGCCGATTATCTTTATTGCGATGTCGTCTATGCCCACGCGGGTATGGCCGTTTATGCGCTTCGTCCACAGGTGCCCGGGTCCGTATTCGTAGCCCTGTGCGAAGGCGAACCTGTCGAACCTCTTTATGCCCG
>DYIT01000047.1 GCA_020723505.1 Candidatus Kuenenia stuttgartensis | reverse complement strand
CGCCATCGTGAGGCAGTACAAGAAGCTGTTCGAAATGGAGGGCGCCACCCTGGAAATCGCCGAGGACGCGCTCCTGGAAATCGGCAGGATGGCGCTGGAGAAGAACACGGGAGCCCGGGGGCTCAGGGCCATTTTCGAGAGCGTCATGCTCGACAGCATGTATCATCTGCCGGAGGCCGGGGACGGAATGAAGTACGTGATAACCCCGGCGGTCGTGAGGGGCCGCACCCCGGCGGAGGTCGTCCGAATCGGCGACAGAAAGAAGGTCACGGCATAATCCGGAAAATACTGCGCCATCGCGGTACGGAGCGTGCGCGTCCGGCAGGAGGGCGGATATGCGAATCGGAGTTCGGGTCGTTTTCGCGGCGGCCATCGCGGCTTGCGCGGCAGGCTGCGGCGGCGGCTACGTCTTCAGGAATCCGGAGCTCCCCCCGGCCGTCCTAAAGGACTCTCCCGCGCTCCTCCTGCCCGTCGAGGCCAGGGGGCTCCCGGGGAATGCCCAGGCGCTGGCAGCCGCGGCCGCCAAGGGAGCGCTGTCCGCAGTCCCGGGATCCGCAATCGACGTCTCCCCCGCCCTGCCGTCTTTCGAGGCCGCGGGCCTCGAAGGAACGGGATGGGAAGCGGTCTCCGGCATGTTCCACCTCCTCGACGAGCACGGGCTCTTCGATCCCGCCGCGGATTCCGCCCCCTGCGGAAGGGGGCTCGAGTCCCTCCACTCGAGGCTCGACAAGCTGGCTTCCATCGCCGCGCGAAAGTTCGACCTGAGATTCGGGCCGAGGTGGCTTCTTGCGCTGGGGGTGCAGGGCAGGGGGAAGGGGGCGCTCGAAGGAACTCTGAAGTACCGGGTCTCCGCGGGCATCTACGACATACAGAAGCGGCGCATCCACACCTTCGTCTTCATGGAGGACGCCATGGCCGACGACGAGAAGGCGCTGCTCAGGTCGGTCGAGGTTTCGGCGAGGGAACTCGCCGCACAGGCAATCGGCGCGGCCGAAACGCCCGCCGAATAGGGCGCTTGATCCGCCCTGCGCGGCCGCCGCCCCGTGATTCAATCCTCACTTCGCCCCGAGCTTCCGCCAAACAGCCGCGAGGACCGCCGAATATGCCGCAAGTATCGAGACGGCCAGGACGGCCAGGACGGCCTCGGCGGAAGCGGCGCGCCTGATGCCCGCCATCCTCTCCTCAGAGGCGGCCAGGGAAGCCGCGGCCGCCTTCATATCCGGGTTCGCCTCCAGCGCCTTCCTGAAGTGCTCTTTGGCGGCCCTGAAGTCGGAGGCGTCGCGGGCCGCTTCGCCGAGATAGTAATGCGCCTCCGACCGTTGAATCGAATCAGTGCTCCCTATGAGCAGTCGTTCGAACGAATCGACCGCAGAGGCCAGGTCGTTGCGCGCCACCAGCGCCTTTGCCAGGAAATAATGCGCGTCCGGGCTGGACTGGTTCTCCGCGACAACTTCCCGGAATTCCGCGACCGCAGCGTCCGAATCGCCCGACAGCTCGAGGACGCGGCCACGGAACAGCCGTGCCTGCGCGTTCTTCCTGTTGTCTTCGATGGCGAGGGCGATGTATTCGAGCGCCTTCTTGTAGTCCCCCTGCTCGTAGAAGCCGAACGCCTGCGCATGCCTGCATTCCGACATGCCCGCCTTCGCCGACTCCTCGACCATCCTGTTCCCCCCGGACAGCTCGAGAGACCTGAAGTACGAGGAATATGCCTCGGTGTAGCGGGCAAGCCCGTACAGCGCCTTGCCCTTGAGGTGGTGCGCCGCCGGGTTCCTCTCCTCCTTCGCAAGCAGCGCATCCGCAATCGCCGAGGCGCCCGTGAAATCGCCCTGGTCGAGGAGCTTCCTCGCCTCCATGAGCTCCCTGCCTCCTTGGGCGAACGCAGGAGCAGACAGGAGGATCAGGGACAGGAGCACCGGCATCGGGCATGCAAGACGCGCCATGGCTTCTACGATAACCAAAGGCTCGCGGATTCTCAACCATCATTGGAAACGCAGGGCGCCCCCGCCCGAAGACTCCGGACTTTCCGCCCCGGATCTGTTCCCCGGTCCTTGGCTTCGAATCGCCGGTATTAGTATAATCCGCCCGTTTGAAAGGGCCCGGAGTGGAAATCGATGACGAATTGGCGCGGTCGATACTCAAACTCGCGAAGCTCAAACTTCGCGGGGACGAATTCGGGGAGTACAGGAGACGGCTGCAGGAAATCCTCGAATACGTCGGCATGCTCGACGAGCTCGATTTGAAATCCGTCGTTCCGACTGCCTGCGCCGCCGATTCCTCCACGATACTGCGGGATGACGACGGGACGGAATCTTCCGGCCGCGACAGGATTCTGTCCAACGCCCCATCCCGCGCCGGGGCGTTCTTCAAGGTGCCCAGGATAATCGACCAGGGCGGGTGCCCATAGGCCGCGCCCTCCCACGGGCCTGATTGGATCCCTGTTGAGCGGGAATATTCGGGACTGCCGGATGGACTCGGTACGGATGACCGCGGCGCGCGCCGCAGGACTCATAAGAAGCGGGGATTTGAAATCCGCGGAATACCTCGATGCCTTTCTCAAGGCGATTTCCGACCGCGAACGCGAGGTCGGGGCCTTCCTCACGATCGACCGGGCAGCCGCGATGAGGGCGGCAGAGGAAACCGACAGGTCCGCCTCGGCCGGCAAGGCACGCGGGCGGCTGTGCGGCGTCCCGGTGGCCGTGAAGGACAACATATGCACTGCTGGCATGAGGACCACCTGCGGATCCAGGATTCTGGAGAATTTCATACCGTTCTACGACGCGCACGTCGTTAAGAGAATAAGGGAGGAGGGCGGAATAGTCCTGGGCAAGACGAACATGGACGAGTTCGCCATGGGATCGTCGACCGAGAACTCCGCGCTCGGGGTGACGCGCAATCCGCGCGACCTCTCGCGCGTTCCGGGCGGATCGTCGGGCGGTTCAGCAGCCGCAGTTGCCGCGGGAATGGCGCCGCTCGCCCTCGGAAGCGAGACCGGGGGATCCGTGCGCCAGCCCGCGTCGCTGTGCGGCGTTGTGGGCCTAAAGCCCACGTACGGGCGCGTTTCCAGGTATGGGCTGGTCGCTTTCGCGTCGTCGCTGGACCAGATAGGACCGCTCGCCGCATGCGTGGAGGACGCGGCCCTCCTCCTCGGGGTCACCGCCGGCCGCGACAGCAAGGACTCGACATCGTCGGAAGAGGAAGTGCCGGACTACGCCGCCTCGCTCGATGACCCGATTTGCGGATTGAGGCTCGGAGTGCCGCGCGAATACCTCGGTGAGTGCCTCAAGGGCGACGGCCGGGACAGCTTCGACCGGGCCGTGGGCCTGTTCAGGGACATGGGAGCCGAGATCGTCGACGTCTCGCTTCCGCACACACGGTATGTGATTTCCACGTATTGCATCATCGCCACGGCGGAAGCCAGTTCGAACCTCGCCAGGTACGACGGCATGCGATACGGGCTCAGAACCGGAGAAGACGACCTCGAGGACCTCGTGTCCTCCTCGCGCACCGACGGATTCGGTCCCGAGGTGAAACGCAGGATTATCCTCGGCACATTCGTGCTCGGATCCGGATACTACGACGCCTTCTATCTCAAGGCCCGGAAGGCAAGGACGCTAATCCGCGAGGATTTCTCGAAAGCGTTCGGGGAATCGAGGCTCGACGCGATGCTGACCCCGGCCTCGCCCGTTCCCGCCTTCCGTTTCGGGGAAAAAGCCGGAAATCCGCTCGAGATGTATCTCTGCGACGTTTTCACGGCCGCCGTGAACCTCGCCGGGAACTGCGCCATCTCCGTCCCTTCCTTCCCGGCTCCGGCAAGCCCCCCTCTCCCGCTCGGCCTGCAGATAATCGGGGACGCGTTCAGGGAACAGGTCATCCTGAGAATCGCCCGGGCGTTCGAGAAAGCCATGGAGGCCAAGTCATGACCGGATGGGAAATGGTCGTAGGCCTGGAAGTCCACGTGCAGCTCAAGACCCGGACCAAGATGTTCTGCGGCTGCGAGAACCGCTTCGGCGCCCCGCCCAATTCGCTCGTCTGCCCCGTCTGCGCCGGAATGCCAGGATCACTCCCCACGGTCAACCGGAAAGCCGTCGAACTCGGGATGATGACCGGAATCGCGCTGGGCTGCCGAATCGCCTCGAGGACCATGTTCGACAGGAAGAACTACTTCTACCCCGACCTCCCGAAAGGGTACCAGATTTCGCAGTTCGACCGACCGCTGGCCTCGGGAGGCTCGTTCCGGTTCCCCTTCGGCGGCGGCTCGATGGAAGCTTCAATCACTCGCGCGCACCTCGAGGAGGATTCCGGAAAGAACGTGCACGACGCGTCGACCGACGGCAGCTTCGTCGACCTCAACAGGGCGGGCGTGCCGCTGATTGAAATCGTCACCGGGCCCGTGTTCCGCTCGGCCCGGGAGGTCTCCGCGTACCTGGCTGCGCTCAAGCAGCTCCTGCAGTATATCGGGGCATCCGACTGCAACATGGAGCGGGGTTCCCTGAGGTGCGAGCCAAACGTTTCCGTGAGGAAGGCCGGCTCGACGTCGCTGGGCACGAAGACCGAAATCAAGAACATCAACTCCTTCAAATCGGTCGAAAAGGCCCTGGAATACGAGTTCAGGAGGCAGACCGAAGCCCTCGAATCGGGCGGCAGGATTCTGCAGCAGACCATGCTGTGGGACGACGTCGCGGGCTCGACGGCGCCCATGAGGAGCAAGGAGGAGGCGCACGACTACCGCTACTTCCCAGAGCCCGACATACCTCCGCTGGAAATCGCCGCGGATTGGGTGGAACGCGTCAGGGCTTCCATGCCCGAGCTTCCGGACGCAAGGAAGAGGCGCTTCGTGGAATCCTTCGGACTGCGGGAATACGACGCCGCCGTACTGACGGCGTCGAGGGATTTCTCCTCGCTTTTCGAGGAATGCGCCCGTCTCTGGCCGAATCGCAGGCGTCTGTGCAGCCTGTTCATAACCGACTTGCTCTCAATCCTCGCCGATGAGAAGATTGAAGTCTGCGATTCCAGGCTTTCGGCGCAGTCGGTCGCATCCCTGCTCCGCATGGAGGAGGAGGGCGCCGTCGGGAAGAACCAGGTCAGGGAGATTCTCGCCGAACTGGCTAAAGCCGGAGGCGATCCGCCGGCCATCGCCGCGTCCAGAGGCATGGTGCAGTTGCGCGACGAGGACGAGATTGGAGCTCTCGTGACCAAAGCAATCGCGGAGAGCCCGGAATCGGTCGCGGACTTCCGCGCAGGCCGCGGCAAGAGGGCCATCGGATTCCTGATGGGCAATGTCGTCAGGGCCATGAACGGGAAAGGTGATCCTAAAATCATCCGGAGGCTTCTGGTTGAAAAACTCGAGAATCAGTCCCGGTCCTGAATCCCCCCGGGCCCGTCCCGGAGAAGGGGCCTCGCGCTGCGCGGGAGGCCCCCGGACGCCGTGCGCGGCGCTCTTGCTTGCCGCAGTCGCCCTGCTCTTTGTTCCGGGCTGCGGAAGCGAGGAGTCGGCTGCGGCAAGGGACAGGCTCGCGGACCTCGTCGTCGAGACCAGGGAAATCGAGATTGACTCCCTCGGTTCGAAGGTCAACCCCGAAGACCTCGACATATCCAGGAAGATCACCGCCAGCGAAAGATCCATACACGACATCCACGAGAGGTTCGAACGGTCCCTGGAAGCCTTCGAGGGCTGGAACGCGGAAATCGCCGAGGAGACGGAGGATTTGAGAAGGATCGTCGAAACCATGAAGGGCATCGACAGGGGCAAATTCGCGAACTCGCAGGATGCATGGGCGAGATTCTGGGCGGTCGCCGACGAGACCAGCAGGATTCTCGGCCTCGAATGGAGGTTCAGGTGAAGCGGACGTTTCCGGTATTCATCGCCGCGGTCCTCGCGTTCGCCGCCGCGATCGCGGGAGCAAGGATGTCCGGGACTGCCGAGACCCGCCGTACGGACCTGAAAGCCGCCGCCGCGGGCCGCCTGAGGGATGCCCTGCTCAGGAAAACCTCCGAAAGCAGGATAGAGGAGGAGAAATGCTCCCGCGAGCTCAACCGCGCCATCGGCCGCTTCGAAATGCTCTCCAGGCGCCTGAGACACGTCGAGAACGAGTTCGAGAAGATTGCCGAACCAGCGTCTGTCGCCGCCGTCGAGTCCGTGCTGTCCGATGAAATCCTGAAGATGCGGTCGAGAGTCGCAGAACTCAGGTCCTCGCTCGACGGAGTTCGGGCCGACATCTCGTCAATCGAGAAGGACGTCGCGGGATCAGGCGGCGATTCGAAGGCCGTTTTGCAGGGCAGGCTTCTCAAGGCCCGCCAGAAATTCACAGCCCTCGAGAAAACCGTCCTCGAGGCCGAATCGGACGTCTCCGCCGCGGAAAGAGTGCTCGCCAGAGGCTAGTGAATCAATCCCGGCCGAAGTGAAAAGACCGCTTCAGCTCTCGCGAGTTCGTCAAAGCGAAGGCGGGGCGGGCGTTGCTCCGCGCACGCGCAGACGCCAAGGCGAAGGCTTCGCAGGGCTTCGCTCTCCTCGCGATGTCCGGTCGAAAGCCCCTCACCGGACGTCCAGAGGCTCGCCGGGTACTGGGGCTTTCTCAATGGACGTGATGTTCATGCCTACTGCTCCGTGCGAGTCCTCGATTCTACCCTCGGCGATATAGGGGCCGATCCCGCCGATTTTGCCGCGCAGCATGTTGAGCACCGAGGGGAACAGCGTGCACTCGATGAGGCCCGTCTCGTCCTCCAGGGTCAGGAACTGCATGGTCTCGCTCTTCTTCGTGCGCGCGCTCCTTCCAGCCGACACAACGCCGCAGATCCGGCTCCTGCGGCCGGCAAGCCCCGCGGCTGCCGCGGCCTGCGTGCAGCCGGCAAGCATGGGCCTAATCACGGCTACCGGATGCGCCGATATGAAGAGCCCGAGGATTTCGTATTCCTGCCTCGCCGTTTCCCATGCCTGGAACTCGGGGAGTCCGCCCCTCTCGTCGGCCGGGGCAGCGCCCTCGAACAGCCCGCAGGAGCCGTCGGCTTTCCCCGCACGCCGCTCGATAAGCCTCAGGTTGAGGAAAAGGTCGGGTTTGGTGAGCCCCGTGAATCCGAACGAGCCCGCGAGAATCAGCGCCTCGGCCTCGGGCGCGGATATCGGCACCCTCGACATGAAATCCGCCAGTGACTCGAACGGCTTTCGCTTGCGTTCAACGATTATCCCCGACAGGACGGACTCGCGCAGGCCCTTCACCCTTGAAAGCCCGACGCGGAGGGGTCCCTTTGCGAAGGCTGCGCCCGGCGGGTCCGAAGGATTCGGCTCGATCGCGAATCCGCGCATGGAGCGGTTCGCGCAGGGAGGCAGGATTCGAACGCCCATGCGCCTGGCCTCCTCGAGGTGCACCCTCTTCGGGTACATCCCCGCATGGTTGTTCATCAGCGAGAAATAGAAGGCCGCGGGGCAGTGCGCCTTGAGGAACGCGCTCTGGAACGCGAGCACACCATAACCCGCCGCGTGGGCGCGGCAGAACGAGTAGGCCGCGAAACGCGCCATGTGCTCCCAGACCTCGGACGCGCTCTCCCCGGACACGCCGTTCCTCGCCGCCGCGGCAATGAACCCCGACCGCGCTTCGCCTGCGCCTCCGCCCTTCTTGATGCTCCTGCGCAGAAGGTCGCCTTCTGCCAGGCTCATGCCGCCGATTGCCGCCGCCGCGGCTATGACGTCCTCCTCATACAGGAAGATCCCGTACCTCGACCCGAGCACCGGCGCAAGGAGCGGGTGGATTTGCCTCGTTTCCTCGATGCCCTGCCTCCTTAGCACGTAGCGCTCCTTCATGCCCGCCGAAGAAGGGCCCGGCCTCACAAGCGAGAGCGCATCGATGACGCCGTCGCAGTCCGAGACCTTGAGCTGCTTCAGGAGATTTCGCATCGCCGGAGACTCTATCTGAAAACAGCCCAGGGTCTCGCCGCGCTCAATAAGCCCCGCCGCCTTGCCGTCCGACTGCGGGATCGCGCCGACGTCGCGGACCGGAAACCCGAAATCCGATGCAGCCTGGACCGCATGGCGTATGGTCGTCAGTGCGCGGTTCCCGAGCAGATCGAACTTCACAAGCCCTATCTTCTCGATAGCGCGCATCTCGAACTGCGTCACCACTATCCCCTTCGACGCCTCTTCGAGCGGCACGTACCGGTCCAGAGCCGCGTCGCCTATCACCACTCCCCCGGGATGCACTCCAAGATGCCGCGGAAACCCCTCCATCGCGCATGCGTGCTCGATGACCGATCTGTACGGCTCTTCGCCCCTGGGAATCGCAGCGCACCGGGGACTCCCAAGCGCCTCCCGCAGACTCGCTCCATGGTGGGGTATGAGCCTCGAAAGGCGGTTGACCTCGGCCGGCGGAATCCCGAACGCCCTGGCCGATTCGCGGAACGCGGATCTCGGCCTCAGGCAGTTGTGGGTGCTAATCATCGCGACCCGCCCGCGCCCGAACCGCCTGTACGCGAAATCTATGACGTCGTCCCGCGAAAGCCAGCACAGGTCCACGTCAAGGTCCGGCAGGTCCTTCCGCTTCTCGTGCAGGAAACGCTCGAAGCAGAGCTTGTACCGAATCGGGTCGACGTTCGTCACCCCGAGCACATAGGCTACAATCGAGCTCGCGCCGGATCCCCGCCCCACCACGGGCACTGACCTGCTCCTCGCATATCCCACGATTTCAGCAACTATCAGGAAATAAGGGGCGAATCCCAGGCGCGTTATCACGTCGATTTCCATGTCCAGCCTGGCCCGGGAAACCCCGTCGCATGAACCGTAGCGCATGCGAAGGCCTTCCATGCACAACCTTCGCAGCTTCGCAGACGGCGTCTCCCCGCCTTCATCCGCGACATCCGGGAAGATCGGCCTTCCCGACGGCACGTCCGCAGGGCAGTCGTCCGAAATCGCAGAGACGCTCGCGAGCGCCTCGGGCACGTCCGCAAAGAGCGCGGCCATCTCACCGGGGCTCCGAAGCCACGATTCGGGTCCGGCAGTCTCGAACGCGCCCGCAGCAGTCCTCAGCGCCCTCGCGCCCGAAGCCGCCAGAGTGACGTGGAGATCATGCCTGGACGGATGGTGGAACGCGGCCTTCGAAACGGCCGCTATCCCGCAGCCGAGCTTTCTCGCCGCCCGATAGAGCCGCCTCTGGTCGGACAAGGCCGTGCCGGGCCGGGAGAGCCCGGCCCACACAAACCCGGGACCAACGGAATGCGCTGCTGCCTCGAGCACCGGAATGCTCGATGCCACGAGATGAATCCTGCCTGCGTAGTCCCGCAGGGATTCCTCGAAGGAGAATCCCGCGCCGTATAGCATCCTGCGCGTTATCGTCCTGCACAGAGCCTCGTACCCGGCACGTCCCCTGGCAAGCAGCAAGGCACTCCCCTGCGCAGATTCCGCGCCCCAGACGAGATTCACTCCTATCACGGGCCTGAGCCCGAGCATGCGCGTCTCAGTCAGGAATGCATCCAGCCCGTACAGGTTGTTCCTGTCGGCAAGAACCATGGATTCGTAACCCATGGCCGAGGCCGAGCGCGCAATCTCCTGCACCGTAGATGCGCCGTACTGCAGCGAATAATTGCTGCAAACCCACAGAGGAGCGCATGCCGGACCCGTTTTGCACCTGCCTTCCGCAAGGCCTCCGAATCCTATTTCGGCTTTTCCTGCCACACCGAGAACACTCCGCCCTGCGGGTCCGCATATACCGCGAACCAACCCATGCCGGAGACTTCAGTCTTCTCCTTCACGACCGATCCGCCCATCTTTTTCACCTTGGCGGTCGTCTCGTTCACGTCCTTCACGTTAATGTAAATGCTCCAGCAGACGGGTATCGACGGATCGGGAATCTGCATCATGCCGCCTCCCGGCGGAACCCCTGTGTCTAAAAGGGTATATGGCATGCCAGGGACATCGCTCAACTTCCAGGCGAACATCTTGGAATAGAAGTTGCGCGCCGCCTTGACATCCGAAGTCATTAGCTCGATGTGGCAGAAATTGTTGTTCATCGCAAGCTCCAAAACGGATGATACGACGGTGAGATCGGCACACCGTCAATGTTTCACAGTGAATAATATTATACCTATATTAATACTAATATCAATAGTAAATACGAATTTAATGCAAATAATGTCGCTGCATGTTTGACGACCGGAGGAAAGGAAATGCCCAGGCTTTTCGAGACGGAAGGAGCGGCGTGAAGAACTGCCGTGCAACTATTTCTTGCGGGACTTGCGAACGACTTTGTTCTTCGAATCCACGAGGATGATTACAGGTTCCGGCCTCTCTGCATCTTCATCTACGAACCTGAATGAAACGACGATGACCAAATCGCCAACGGACGCAAGACGCGCAGCAGCGCCGTTTATGCAGATAAGACCCGACCCCCTCCTGCCTTCGATTGCATATGTCTTGAATCTCGTGCCGAAGGTTATGTTGTAGACCTCCACGGCCTCGTATTGTACCAGGCCTGCGGCGTCCATGAGATTGCGATCGATGGTAATGCTGCCTTCGTAGTCGAGGCTGGTCTCTGTGACCGTCGCCCGATGAATCTTGGATTTCAGGATTTCAATCATTCCAATCCCTGCCATCTCTGAGCGGATTTTTCTATCATAGATTTCCATCCTGTGTCAAGACCGCGGAGCTCGTTTCATTGTTTCGACTGTCCATGTACGACAGGAGATTTGAAGTGCAGAGAACTGATGAAAAAAAAATACCTCCCGGGGAGCTTATGAGGGTTTGAATGGAAGGCCTGTCGCACGGAGGCGCCCCGAGAGGAAGCTTTTAATTTTTATTAGATGTCTGTATTTCTTCTGTTAATGTCTCCTTAATTCTCGTGCTAAAATGCTAAGTATACAAAAGCAATGCCCAAGTCAACAAAAAAATTAATTTTCCCTGAATATTTTTTCTTTTCTTTCACGCACATAACTATTGACATCATCAAATATTAGAGATGTCTTTTCACGGAATTTGAACTGCAGCTTGTTGAACGAATCTCGGCAATCTAGGTGTTAAGCCAGGACTCTTAGCTGATTAACATCGAATGTTAATATTAACATGCGTCTTAACACTTCTGGCGTGTTGATTTGCCGCGATTCCCCGGGGCCAGGCTAAGGGTTCTCCAGTATCTTCTTGACCATCTTCAAACCCTTATCCATGTCGGCTTTTGTCCTGCCCTCGAGGTTCAATCGCAACATGGGTTCAGTGTTTGATTTCCTCACGTTGAACCACCATGTATCGAATTTGACTGTGATGCCGTCCAAGGTGTCCTGTTTCCCGTTTGAGAATTCACTGGCCAGCCGGTTTATCATCCCGTCCTTGTCCTGTACCTTGAAGTTGATTTCCCCGGAGGCGAAATACCTGTTGACCGGCGCGACTATGGCGGATAACGGCTTGTCGGATGAAGATACAATGCTGAACAGCGAAAAGAACGCGATCTCGGCGTTGTCGGACGTGTAGTTTTCCTTGAAATAATAATGGCCGGAAAGCTCTCCGCCGAATACCGCGTTTTCCCTTCTCATTGTCGCCTTGATGAAGCTGTGGCCCACCTTCTCCCTCACGGGCGTGCCCCCCAGGGCTTTTATCTCCTCCTCCACCACCATTGACGACCTCAAGTCGTAGACTACCGGGCCGGGACCGCTCTTGCGGAATATCTCCCGCGCAAGAACGGCAGTAGCCAGGTCGCCCGGGATCATGGCGCCCTTTTCATCCACGAAAACGCAACGATCAGCGTCTCCATCGAATGCCGCGCCCATGTCGGCCTTCTCGGCTTTCACCCGTGCAATCAAATCCTTCAGGTTTTCGATTTTGATTGGGTTCGCCTCGTGATGGGGGAAATTGCCGTCCGGATCCATGTACATGGTCACGAACTTGCTCTTCAATCCCGGCAGAATCCGCCCCAGAGAAGGCCCCACCATGCCGTTGCCCGCGTCTATGACCACTTTTATCGGTTTCGACTCCGAGATGAACTTCCTTATGTGTTTTTCGTATTCCTCCGCGATGTCCGCCTTCGACGCCTTGCCTTTCTTGGAAGCCGGCTTGGGGCTTGAATCGGCCAGTTTCTCGATTTCCCCGAGTCCCGAGTCCGATCCGATGGGTATTGCGTTCTCCCTGCAGAGCTTGAGGCCGTTGTATTCCGGCGGGTTGTGCGACGCCGTCACGTTCGCTCCGCCGGCGAGCCCGAGCTTTCCTACGGCGAAATAGAGCATCGGTGTCGAGATCATGCCGAGATCAACGGTATCCGCTCCGCCTTCCCTGAGGCCTTCGGCGAACTCCGCGGCGAGCGGAGGCGATGAAAGCCTCATGTCCCGTCCAACGCCAATCTTCCCGCCCTTGATGAAGGAAGCGAAAGCCCTTCCCACTTTCCGGATGTACTTCTCGTTGATTTCCGACGGGTAAAGTCCCCTGACGTCATATGCCTTGAAAATGGACATCCGACCTCCTTTCGCCGCAGGATCCGCTATGGGCCGCCAGAAAACCGTCTGTGACCGCCGGATTCTAGCATGAGCGGGACAAGAGTTGAATACTCGCCTGTCAATCACTTGGGCAGGGATGCTTGCAGGAATTGAAATGGCGGCAAGGCACGCGCGAAGCGCGTGATATAACCCTGGAGAGCCGGAACGCGATTCCCTGACTGTTCCGGCTCTTCAGGGTTATCCGACGGATTCTTTGACTTTTCAGCCCCCGGCATATAACCTTACCGGATCGTTTCTGCGGCAGGTGTCTTTTCACGCGCATCGCGCAATCGCCTTTCGATGCAGCCGACCATGCCGGGATGCGAATCTGGAAAACGGATGCGGCTGCACGGGAACCATTCGTGGAAAAGCTGAACGTCGCCATACCGGGGGTCAAGATACTCGGGAAAATCGGCGAAGGATCACAGGGCGTAGTCCTCAAGGGCGTCATGGATGAGACGAATGCCGCCGTAGCGGTGAAAGTGCTCTCACCGAAGCTGGCCCAGGTCGCGGAATACAGGCGCAGGTTCGCCCGAGAGATGGGCGTCGCCACCCAGCTCGACCACCCGAACATCGTGAAAGCACTGAAGGCGGGAAAGCTCGAGAATTCCTTCTACTACGTCATGGAATTCGCCCAGGGTATCGACCTCAACAAGCTGCTGGACAAGCACGGCGCCCTGCCCGAGAAGAAGGCGCTCTTCATTGCGGTCCAGGCCGCAGACGCCCTCAAGTACGCGCATGGCCAGGGCCTGATACACAGGGACATAAAACCGGGCAACATGATAATCTCCAAGGAATGGCATTTGAAAATCCTCGACCTCGGCCTCGCGAAGGACAACTCCGCAGGCGTCGATTTGACCATGGCAGGCACCATTTTCGGCACCGCCAACTACATCTCCCCGGAGGCAATCGAGGATTCGCGGACCGTCGATGCCCGCGCCGACGTCTACTCCCTGGGTGCGACCCTCTACAAGATGCTGACCGGCGAGCCGCCGTTCGACGGGCCCACTCCTACGGTCGTGATGGAAAGGGTCCTTCACCAGAAACCCGTGCCGCCGAAGCAAAAGAAGCCGGAAATTTCGGCCGCCACCGACCAGATTGTGATGACGGCCATGGAGAAGCACCGCGAGGACCGCTATCCCTCCGCCGAAGCCTTCCACAGGGACTTGGTCAAGGCGTACAAGGGGGAGGCGCTGGGGTCCGCAAGGAAGCGGGACGCTCCGAAGTCCGAGCGCAGGCAGAAGCCCGAAAAGCGGGGGATTTTGGCGAGGATTCTGTCGCTCTTCGGCAGGAGCTGATACGCGGATTACGTCCGCCTCGAAAGCGGCGTACTCGGTTTTTTCAGGGGATGCAGCATGAACGCGCCGGTCAGGACCGCGCTTGTAACTGGCGGGAGCGGGGACATCGGATCCGCAATCTGCAGGGAACTCGGGCTCGCGGGCTTCCGCGTCTGCGTCCACTTCAGGAGCGGCGCCGATGCCGCGTCCGCCGTGGTGCGCGATATCGAGAAGGCCGGAGGATCGGCGTTCACGGCCGGAGCCGACCTGAGGAACCTCGCGGAGGCCGAAAACCTCGTCGAGACCGCGGCGGCCGGTTCGGGCAGGCTCGACGTCCTCGTCAACAACGCGGGCATGGCCCGGGACGGGCTCCTCATGATGATGCCGGAGGAGGACTGGGACGAGGTGATTTCGTCCAATCTGAAGAGCATGTTCAACGTGACCCGCCCGGCCCTGAGAAAGATGATTTCCAAGAGGTCGGGAAGGATTGTGAACGTCTCCTCGCTGAGCGGCGTCTCCGGCCTGCCCGGCCAGACAGCTTACGCGGCCGCAAAGGGCGGGGTGATCGCCTTCACGCGGGCGCTTTCGCGCGAAGTGGCTATGTTCAACATCCTCGTGAACGCCGTCGCCCCCGGCCTCATCGAATCCAGGATGTATGAAGCCATACCCCAGGGCCAGAGGGAGCGGCTCCTCGACGCGGTGCCCCTGCGCAGGCCCGGGAAGCCCGCAGACGTGGGGCGCGCCGTGGCCTTCCTGGTCTCGGATGCCGCGGAATACGTCACGGGCAACACGCTGTTCGTCACCGGGGGGCTTTATTGACTTGAATCCGGCCGATTCGCCGGGAATCGCGGCCGGCAACGGGAACCGGCGGACGCTGGTAAGACCCCGCGTCCGCGCAAGGAGGTGGATGATGTCTGGCGCCCAGCCGCTTCAGAGCAGGGTGAAGAGCTTCATAGTCAGGCAGCTCAGGCTTAAAATAAAGCCCGAGGATATCGAATCCGACGCAATGCTGTTCGGCGGGAAGCTGGGTCTCGATTCCATCGATGCACTGGAGCTCGTCGTCGGCATCGAGAAGGAGTTCGGCGTGGCCATAACGGACCAGAAGATCGGCGAGAAGGTCCTGAAAAGCGTGTCTTCAATCGCGATGTATCTCGAGGAGAAGGGCATATCATAGCCCGGACCGCTGCGGACTTCCCCGGGATTCCGGCCTGCCGGCGGTTCGCGCATGCTACCGAAGATGGACTCTTTGAGGGCTTTCAGGTGGAAACGAAGATCATCCTTAGCAAGGTGCCGCATGACCTGCCTTTCCTTTTCATCGATCGCGTCATGCACCTCGACGAGGGCAAGGAGGGGCTCGGGCTCAAGAACGTGACCGTGAACGAGCCCTTCTTCCGCGGCCATTTCCCCGGCAATCCGGTCTTCCCTGGGGTCTTCATCATAGAAGGCCTCGCGCAGCTCGCGGGCATCGTCGCGGGATCGGACGGGAACGGTTCCTCGGGGATGCTCGCCTCTGTTTCGGATATGAAGTTCCTCAAGCCCGTGGTGCCGGGAGACCAGCTGGTCCTCAAGGTGGTTCTCGAGGCCAGGTTCGGGGACGCGTTCCGTTTCGAAGGCGAGGCTTCGGTCGGCCGCGACACCGTGGCCAGGGGCTCGTTTTCCATCGTCCTTATTCCACGCGAAGCCTCGGCTCCTGGTGGTAAGTGAGATGATTGCTTCGCGTGGAATTCGCGCCCCCTCACCCCGACCCTCTCCCCCGCCAGGTGGAGAGGGAGCGCTGGCGGAGGTTTCCTTATTCCACGCGAAGCCTCGGCTCCTGGTGGTAAGTGAGATGATTGCTTCGCGTGGAATTCGCGCCCCCTCACCCCGACCCTCTCCCCCGCCAGGTGGAGAGGGAGCGCTGGCGGAGGTTTCCTTATCCCACGCGAAGCCTCGGCTTCCGGTGGGAAGTGAAATGTTTGCTTCGCGTGGAATTCGGAGGTTGACATGCTGAAGGCGATTTCGGAAGAATAACGGCGCCTGGCCGGGCCCGGGCATGATCCGGCACGGCGGCGCGTTTTGCTGAAACAAGGAGGCTTTCATGAGCTTTAAACTGGCGGGCAGGACAATCGAGAAGGTCGGAGTGGTGGGATCCGGGCAGATAGGGCCTGACATAGCCCTGCACTTCGCGAAGTTCTTCGCGCCCTCGAAAACCCCGGTCGTCGTTGTTGACATCTCCCAGGCAGCCCTGGACGCAGGCAGGAAGAGGTGCGAGAAGAAGGTCGCCAAGGGAGTCGAAGCCGGCGCTTACACCGAGCAGAGCGCAAAGGAGACGATCGAGAACCTCGGCTTCACGACCGACTACGGCATGCTGAAGGGCGCCGGGCTGGTGGTGGAAGCGGCGGTGGAGAACCTGGAGATTAAAAAGAAGATCTTCGGCCAGCTCGCATCCATAGTCGGCCCCGAAACCATACTCGCTTCCAACTCCTCGCACATGACCCCGGACGTGATTTTCGAGGGATTCAAGTCGGCCGGCAGGGCGCTCGTGACCCACTACTTCTTCCCGGCCGACAGGAACATGCTGGTCGAAATCGTGCCCGGAGCCGCAACGTCGCCGGAGGTGACCGAGTTCCTCATGAGGTTCTACGAGCATGCCGGCAAGCTCCCGGTGAAGATGGGCAGCCGCTACGGATTCGGCGTCGATCCGGTCTTCGAGGGCCTCGTCATCCTGGCCTGCAAGATTGTCGAGGCAGGGATGTGCGACCACAAGCAGGCCGACGCAATCGCTCAGAAGGCCATCGGACTCGGAGTCGGGCCTTTCACCGCGATGAACCTGACCGGCGGAAACGCGCTGGTGCATCCGGGTGCCGCCGGATACAACAGGCACGTGATGCCGTTCTTCGAGGCGCCCGCGAGCATGGGCGAGATGCTCAAGGCCGGCAAGCCATGGCCCGCCGCCGGCCGCGACGAGAAGGTCGAAATCCCCGAAACCATGCTCCGCGAGATAGGCGACCTGTTCATGGGCGCCTTCTTCGCGTTCGCCGCCGACGTGGTCGAAGCCGGAATCGGCAGCATAGGCGACCTCGACCTCGCGGTCGAAACCGGCCTGGTCGTCAAGCCGCCCTTCGCGCTGATGAACGAGGTCGGAGCGAAACGGGCTCTCGAAACCGCCGAAAAGGCTGCGAAGAGGTTCAAGGGAATCAAAATCGCCGGGCTCCTCCGCGACCAGGCGAAGGCCGGAAAGCCCTTCAGGATTCCAACCGTGTTCAGGCAAGATTACGGGGACGTCGCGGTCGTGAGAATCCGCAGGCCGGCCGTGCTCAACGCCCTCAACTCCGGCGTCGTCTCCGAGCTCGACTCAATCTTCAAGAGCATCCGGAAGGACCCCGCCGTCAAGGCCGCCGTGCTCACCGGATTCGGCACCAAGGCGTTCGTCTCCGGCGCCGACATCCGCGAGCTCGCCACGCTGAAAACCCCCGAGGAGGCAGCGGCTTTCGCCCTCAAGGGGCAGGAGACGCTGAACCTAATCGAGAACCTCGGCAAGCCCGTGGTGTGCGCCATGAACGGCCTCGCCTTCGGCGGCGGCTGCGAAATCGCGATGGCATGCTCGGCCCGCGTCGCCGCCAAGGGGCAGAAGGTCTTCGCCGGCCAGCCCGAGCCGAAGCTCGGCATAATACCCGGCTTCGGGGGGACCCAGAGGCTGGTGCGATGGACCGGCTTCGAAAACGCGTGGCCGATCCTGCGCACGGGGAATCCGATTTCATCGCAGAAGGCCAGGGAAATCGGGCTCATCCGCGAGGAGGCGGATCCCGGCGAACTCCTGGATGCGGCCATCCGCCTCGCCAGGGACGCGGCGTCGGGCGCAACCAGGCTGCCCGCCATCCCGAAAGGCCCCGTACCCGTGCCCGCCGCGCCCGCGGACGTGGACATAGGCCACCTCTCCAGGAAGATAGACGAAATCCTCCGGAAAGCCGCCGTTGATGGCGCGCGAATGAAACTCGAGGACGGGCTCAGGCATGAGGCGAAAATGTTCGGGGAATGCGTCAAGACCCAGGACATGAAGAGGGGCATGGAGAACTTCATCAAGAACGGGCCCAAGACGAACGCGGAATTCGTCCATTCGTAGCTTCGACCCGGCAGGACCGGAGAGGGTCGAAGCTATTTGCCCGCTCAGCGGGAAAAAGCGGAAAAGACCGCTTCATGATGGGAAACGATCAGTATTTCGACGCAATCGGGCCGTGACCGGATGTAATACGTCCTTGCGACGTGCTCCGAAAGGGAAAGAACCGGTTCACACAGTTGAAGGTGGAATGCCATGACCTTGAAGAAAGGCGTGATTTTCAGCGGCATCCAGCCCTCCGGGACCATACACGTGGGCAACTACCTGGGCGCCATCAGGAACTGGGTGGCCCTGCTGCCGGAATACGAGGGGATTTTCTGCATCGTCGACTACCACGCCATTACGGTGCCGTACGATCCGGCCGCGATGCAGGAGAGGATTTTCGACGCCGCGGTCGTGAACATCTCCTGCGGGCTCGACCCCGGGAAATGCTCGCTCTTCGTGCAGTCGGAGGTGCCGGAGCACACCGAGCTCGCGTGGATTCTGAACTGCATAACGCCCATAGGCGAGCTCGAAAGGATGACCCAGTTCAAGACCAAGTCCGAGCAGCATCGCGATAGCGTGAACATGGGCCTGCTCGACTACCCAGTTCTCCAGGCGGCGGACATCCTCCTCTACAAGGCCGTCGCCGTCCCGGTCGGCGAGGACCAGGCCCAGCATCTGGAATTGTCCAGGGAGATAGCCAGGAAATTCAACCGCAGATTCGGCGACTTCTTCCCCGAGCCCGCGACGCTGTTCAGCGAGACGCTGAAAGTGCTCGGCGTCGACGGGAAGAGCAAGATGTCCAAGTCCATGGGCAACGACATCGGCATCCTCGCAGACCCCAAGGAGGTCTGGGAGAGGCTTAGGATCTCGGTCACTGACGAGAACCGGAAACGCAGACAGGATCCGGGCGATCCCGCGGTCTGCAACGTCTTCACCATGCACAAGGGATTTTCACGGGCCGGGGACCTGGCCATAATCCAGGCAGGCTGCAGGAATGCAACATTAGGGTGCGTGGACTGCAAGAAGATTCTGCGCGACCGCATCGAGGAGCTCGTCGCGCCGTTCCGGGAGAAGGCGGCGGAGCTGAGGGCAAATCCGGCCCTCGTCCGCGGCGTGCTCGCCGAGGGCGCCGCGCGCTGCCGCAAAATCGCGCAAAAGACCATGGAGCAGGTGCGGAGCAGGATAGGACTGCGTTGAACGGTCCCGCCGGACCCGGTTCGCGGCCCGGGGATTCGGCGTAATGCGCAGCC
Source organism: Candidatus Kuenenia stuttgartensis (assembly GCA_020723505.1). Lineage (GTDB taxonomy): Bacteria > Planctomycetota > JAKEIC01 > JAKEIC01 > DYIT01 > DYIT01. Next base: position 12,032 of record DYIT01000047.1, on the reverse strand, counting down.
CGGTGTCCCCGGCCGCGTCCCAGCGTGTGAAAGATGTTTCTGGAAACAATCAGAGAGGACATGGAGAACGTGTTCCGCCGCGACCCCGCGGCCAAGAACCGCGTCGAGGTCCTCGTCTGCTATCCCGGCCTGCACGCCGTCTGGATGCACAGGATTTCGCACCTGTTCTACCGCAAGGGCATGTTCCTCGCTGCAAGGCTGGTCTCCCACGCCGCCAGGTTCCTCACCGGCATCGAAATCCACCCCGGAGCCGCCATCGGCAAAAGATTCTTCATTGATCACGGAATGGGCGTCGTGATAGGCGAAACCACCGTAATCGGCGACGACTGCCTCATGTACCAGGGCGCAGTGCTCGGCGGCACGTCGATCGCCAAGGAGAAGCGCCACCCCACCCTCGGCAACGGAGTGATAATCGGGGCCAATTCGGCGGTGCTCGGGCCCATCACGATAGGCGACCACGTCCGCGTCGGATCCAACTCGGTCGTCGTGCAGTCCGTCCCCGCCGGATCCACGGTCGTGGGCGTGCCGGGCAGGATTCAGAAGAGGGCTCAGGACGGCGGTCCGGACCTCGACCTGCAGCACAGCGCCATCCCCGACCCCATCGCCGACGTGTTCAAGGCCATGTTCGAGCTGCAGAAGACCCTCGAGTGGCGCATCGACAGGCTGGAGAAGGACAAGAACGCGCGGCTTCCGGACGGCGGGGGAAAATGAATTCCCGATGAGGCTGAACGGACGGCAGCGGAGCCTCATCGGGGGATAATCAGACTTGGTCCCTTATTGCTTGTCCGATTTTTTATCGCTGTCGCTCCCCTCTCATAGACCCTCTCCCTCGAGGGAGAGGGCAGGGTGAGGGGGCTATGAATTCCCGATGAGGCTGAACGGACGGCAGCGGAGCCTCATCGGGAATTCATACGTAGTCCTGTATCTCGGTCAGTATTCCGTAGTTGTACACGCCCGAAAGCGCTGCGGCAGCGAGCAGGATGACCGCCCCGAATCCCGAGAGCATGAATCCCATCAGGGCCAGCGCAGTCCCGAGGTCCACGATCGTGTAGGACACGAGCATGGCCATGTTGGCTTTGTTCGATTCGAGCTTGAGTAGCTTCGCCGGTATGAAGAACGTGGCGAGCGGGAGGAGAATCGCGATCGAGAACCATATGACCAGCTTCCAGCCCCACCCGATTTGATCCATTCGATGGCGGTAGTAAACGATGTTGAACAGGCTCTTCTCCACCTCCTCGGAATACGATTCCTCGAATATCTCCCTTCCTTTCAGGGTCTCCCGGACCCAGAGCGTAAGGCGGACCAGTTCCCTGTCCTCGGCCTGCGCGCCCTCCGCTATCGCCACCCGGCCGCCGATTAGCCCGTCAATCCCGATTTCCTTGAGCTCGTTCGACGGCAGCTCCTTTCCGAATACCTTTTCGTACGCGGATTCGCCCGCGAGGTCCGAAAAGGCGCCCTTAACCTTGTCCAGCCAGTTCGAGAGCGTCGATCCCTCCTTCTCCTTCTTGACCTTCTCCTTGAAATCGTCGAAGTCCCTGAGCTTGAACGCCCCCGTGATTTCAATCTCCTGCTTCACGATTCTTTCCACGTCTATCGCGTGCCTGTGCCCCTGGAAATGAAGCAGCACCGCGCCGTCGAACTCGGGCGGCAGCTTGCCCCTCATGTCCGCCACCGCCTTCTTCGCGAGCGCGGCCGTCATGGAGAGCTTCAGCTCGTCCATGCGGGGCTCCTCCTCGGACTTGCCGGAGAAAATCAGGATGAAGATGAACACGGCAACAGCGAGGCAGAGCACGCCGGCCGAAATCATGAATATCCTCTTCGTCATGCGACTCCCCGTACAATCCGTCTTCTAGTCCGGGAATGCCGTTTTGAATTATACCTGATTTCCATGCCAATCCTCCTGATTTCTCCTGCGGGAGCCGCCGTTGAAAGTTGAGAAAAGTCTGTGGGAGCCGCCGGAAAACACTTGTTCCCCAAGGCGGCGATTATCGATAAACTCTCAGCCACTTCGGGGAGGGTTGGAACCCCTCGCCTTCAAGCCGGTGGTTGTTCGCTATTTCACGCCCGCAATCATCCCCGCCTCGCCCGCCCATTCCGGGCCCAGCGCGAACTCCACGAGAAGCCTCTCCATGCGGCCCGCCCCGGCGAGCGGCTCCGCGCCGCCTCCGCCCGCGACGGCTATCCTGGCGAAAGACGGGAGGTCCGCGGGATCATCCGTGTGCGCGGTCGCGCAGAAGACCGTGATTCCCAGCCTCTCCCTCGCAAGGAGCGCCGAGACTGCCGCCCTGTCCTGCTGGTGGGGGGGCGCGTCCCCGACAAGGACGATTATCTTCCGGGCGTGCTCCCGCCAGTCGAGGCCGAAGACCGCCGCATCGAGGGCTGTCTCGACACCCTCCTCCCAGTCCGGATCCCCGCCAAAGGCCTGCAAGGGCGCGATCTCCGCCGCCGCCTTCGCGTGATCGAACGTGAACGGCATGTTCAGCGCCACCTCGTCGCGATAGGCTATGAAGGCCGCCCTCAGCGAAGGGGAAAGGCCGGCGAGCAGCGACAGCATGTCCGACACCCTCGCCTGCGCGGTCTCGAGTTCCGACCCCATCGATCCCGTGACGTCGAACACGAACGCGAGGTCAATCCCCTTGCGCCGCAAATCATCCAGATGCGCCGCGAAAGCCGGCCTCGAAACAGCGCCCGCCTTGGAAGCGGCCCCGGTCGGGAACCTGCCGCCCGTGGAAGCCCTCCACACCTTCCACGAGCTCAGATCCTCCCCCCTTTCCTCGCCCGTCAGCCTCGCAAGGGCGATGAAGGATGCCTTCCTCAGGAAAGGCCCCTCCTCGCCCGCCGCGGATGCAATCAGGGCGTCGACCGCGCGGATGTCCCGGAAGTTCTCAAGGCCCCAGATGGCCGCCGCGCGCGACGCCGAATCCTTCCTCGAAAGGCCCGACATCATCAGGCCGAGCGCGTCCTCGACGTCCGGCGGCCGGGGCGCCGGGCTTCCGTTCTCGACAATCTTCCCGCAGGCCTCGACGCAGGACGCGAAAAGCACGGGATGGCATTCCGCGGACGACGCAATCCCGAGGAGCGTCCTGAGGAAGCCGGGGCACGCGAGCCATCCCATTGCCTTGACCGCCTCCATGCGCACGTCCAGGGAAGCGTCGCCGGAAAGCCTATCGAGAACGTCGGCGAGCGGCGTGAGGCCGGCGTACCCAATCAGCCTCGCGCAGCGCCCCCTCTCGGCCGCGTCGGCCGAGGATGATGCTCTCCTGAGAAGATCCGCCCTTCCCGGCGCGTTCATTGCCGCCGCGGACGCAAGGCACGCCGCCCTGGCCTGGCCGGACGATGACGCGAAACGGGACGAAAGCGCCTCGAACAGCGCAGGATCGTCGAACCTGCCTGCCGCCGCCGCCGTCCCGGGGTCGACTGCACCGGATCCCGCCTTCAGGACGGCCAGGATCGCGGCTGCGCCCTCCTTTGTCTTTCCGGCAGCCAGGGAATGCGAGGACGCGAACCTCACAATCGGATCCGAATCGCCGAGCCCGGCAGCCAGCGCCCCGGCAATCCTCGGGTCTCCCATGCCGCCCATGGCATGCGCCGCGGCCGCTCGAACCGCTGCGTCCTTGTCCTGCCTGTGCCAAAGCCCGAGCGCCGCGGCGGCGCCCGCTGAATCGGGCATCCTTCCAAGCGCCAGCACCGTCTCAATCGCGGCCGCGCCGGCGCAGGATTGCAGGGCTTTGGCAAGGACGGGCACGGAGCCCTTCAATCCCAGCCTCCCGCAGGCCCAGGCGGCCCTGATCCTGGATTCAGCGGATCCCGTCCCGGCGGCGGCTGCGAACCATCTCTCAATCTCCGGGTCCGCCGCATGCGCGGCAAGGAACCGGACGGCTTCCTTCCGGACAAGGATGGACTCGTCGGATAGCGCCAGTCTGCACATCAGTTTCGGAGTCGCCTTGTCCTGAGTCGCCGCAATGCCTTCGAGAAGCCTGAGCCTCGCCAAGCCCTTTTTCTCCGTTCCTATCCTGATAACCAGCATTTTCCCGGCGGTCTTCGCATCCACGGCGACGAGCGCGAGGCTGGATTCGCGCCTTGCCGGCGCATCGCCGGAACGCGCAATGAAATCGATGAGATATGGGAGGCTGCGCTTGTCCGAAATGCATCCGAGCGCCCTCGCAATCTCGACCGCGACCCGAGGGTCCTTCTCCTCGACGAGGCGCCCGCAAAGGTGCGGCACGGCCTTCGCGTCCCGGAGCATGCCAAGCTCCCTGGCCGCTGACGCGCGCTCCGCGCCGTCGGACGAGGCCAGCTTCCTGATTAGCGCGTCGAAGTCGTCATTACCGGCCCCCGGACAATCCCCGGCCGTTCCAATCAGAATGATGGCCGCTGCAATCAGAATGACGGCCAGGATCGGATGCATGCCCGCCCTCGCAGTTTCGCCGCAAGGCAACATAGATTCGCCTGCAATGCCTTTCCGCAAATCCATGCCGTTCCACCCGAAGGCTACTGGAACATCCCGCGGACAGGGGATACGATCGAATCCCATGCGGAAGGCGCCGCAGAGGCGAGCAGCACGGCTATTGCGAAGCCGAGGGCGGCGCCGGCGGTGGCGAGGAGCACCATCCTGAGGATGTTCGCCCTCTCGAAATAGACCTCCCTGACCTCCGGCTTCTGGTCCCTTTTCTGGCCTTTCAAGGCCTCGTCCGTGCATTTGCCGCACAACCCCTCGCGCACCGGCGACACGAAGAGGGACGGGACTTCCGCCCCGCATTTCACGCAGGGCTTATTGAGACCGATGCCCCTTTTGCCCTTTGACATTCCGCGTTCCCCCAATTTGGGATTTGATTCATAGCCGTTCTCACAGCCTGACCGTTTCCCCCTCTCTGCCTCCGCGGCATTCTAGTTTTCCGCCGAGCTTTCTCGCGTGCGCCTTCGCCTTGCGAATCATGCCGTCCAGGAACTCGTCCGTATGAGAGGGGTCTTGGTGTATCAGGTACACCTTCCCCACACCCGCCTCGACCGCCAGCCGGACGGAGTCCAGATAGCTCGAATGCCCCCAGCCGGGCTTGCTCGCGTATTCCTCCTCGGTGAACGTCCCGTCCACGAGAAGGCAGTCGGCCCCGCGCACGAATTCGACCACCTTGCCGTCCAGGTTCGCCACGTAGTCCTCGATGCTGAGATTCACCTCCGTGTCGTCCGACAGCACGTTGTGCCTGAAAGGCTCCATGTCCGGGCAATACACGAGCTTCCTGCCGTCGCACTCGATTGAATAGCCCAGCGCAAGCCCGGGATGGTTCAGGAAAGTGAAATCGACTTTCGCGTCCCCTATTGCGAACGGGCCCTTCATTATATCGGTGAACTTGATGTCGGCCGAGAGTTCCATGAAGCTGAGCGGGAAGTAGTCGTCGTCCATCTGCTGCGAAAGCACCTTCTCTATCCTGTTGCCCGTGCCCTGGCAGCCGTAGATTCTCAATTTGTAGCCCTTGATGAACGCCGGCGCGAAATATGGGAAGCCCTGGATGTGGTCCCAGTGCGTGTGCGAAATCAGGATGTCGAATTCCTTCGGATGCCCGGGCCTGCCGAGGAGATCAAGACCCAGCAGCCTCATGCCCGTGCCCGCGTCCATGATAATCAGACGGCCTCCGGCGTTCACCTCCACGCACGAGGTGTTCCCGCCGTACTTGACCGTGTCCGGACCCGGGGTGGGGATTGATCCCCGCGTTCCCCAGAACCTGAACTGCATCGGACCTCCGCAAATCCGGGATATCCCGCCGCTCCCCAAAGCCGCCTCCGACCATGCCCGCGTGCTGCCGCTTGAATCCCAGGCAGGCCGGGTCGCAGAGAGCGGGGATTATATAGCCTGAGCCGCCCCATGGCCACCTGAGTTTTCCGCTTTTCCGCCTGTCCGCCTTCTTTCGGCTTCCTGAGCTTCCAATGCCCTGTTCGGCGCTTCCGGGATTGAGGGTCATGCCCGTCGCCGGCGCTCCGCCGCGATCCGTCACCCGGCGGTGATTTCGCACAACAGCGCGAACAGATCCGGGTCCTTCGATTCGAGATCCTGCCTCGTGTTGTTCGCCGATTCCCCGACCGAAGGCCTCTTCCGGGTGGAAATGAAAGCCTCGTACCCCTGGGCGAAATACTCCCATTCGTCCGACTTCGAATAGTAATCGAGGAATCTCCCCTTCTTCTTCGCCTTGTCGAACAGGTTGGAAATCCTCGATCTGAGCTCCCCGTCCATCCCGTGGCTGTGCACCTGGTGGGCGAACTCGTGCGCAAGGGTGTTGAAGTCCATCCTGGTCGAGGTCCAGAGGTTCTCCACGCCGGTCACCGCAATCTTGAGCTCCCCCCTGCCTGCGACCCCGCGGACCGCGTCGTAGCACCTCCCGTCGAACGTGTCCTTCCCGCGCCACGCCTGCATCGCCTCGACGTCCGTGAGGTGCCTGTTGAACGGCAGGATGTAGTGGGTAACGCCCTCATCCACAAGCTCAGGCACGAACCGCCTCAGGGGATGCACGGAAAGCAGCACGACCTTCCTGCTGTCCTCGTCCAGCGCCCCGAAGTTCGTGAACACCTTCTGAATCCCCTCGACCTCGGGAACCGGGAGCGACCTGAACACCTCGTAGTAGTCGACCGGACTCAGCATCGCCTTCCGGGTCTCGTCGAGCATGCCCTTGGCCGCCAGAAAAAGGTTGTGCGCCAGCGGGGAATCCGGCGCGGCTTTCATGCTCCCCCTCGCGGCCTCCAGCGTCCCTTCCGCGTCCCCGGAAGCGAACCTGCACGCCCCGAGCCCCAGCCATGCGCCGAGATGCCCGGGCGACGCGGCCAGCGCGCGCAGGAACACGGCTTCGGCCTCGCTGAAATCGCCGTTCGCGAGCAGCGATTCGCCCCGCGCGCAGGCCAGCGCGGCCTCTGATCCCCTGAGCGGCCAGTGGACGGCCTTGAGATAGGACAGGATGCCGTGCCCGCCGCCGTACTCGAAGTCGAGCTCCAGGGCTTCCCGGTAGCTCTTCTTTGATCCCTCGATGTCCTTGAGCTTGAACAGGAGGAAGCCCTTGGATGTGAAGAGCGCCGGCAGGAAGCGGTTCACGTCGATTCCCCGGTCAATGATTCTGAGCCCGTCCCCGGTCCTGTCCATGCTCGACAGGGTCATTCCGAGCTCCTGGTACGCCGAAGCGTTCAGGCGGCTCCTCTTTATGATTCCATGGAGCATGACGGCCGCTTCAAAGTACTGCTTCCTGAGCCTTAGAAGATACGCCTTGCCGAGACAGGCCAACGCGTTGGTCTGATCGATTTCGACGGCCCTGTCCAGAACCCTTGCCGCCCAGTCGTAGCAGTTGAGCCTGAGCAGGAGGAAACCGAGCATCGCATGGCCGTTCGCCGAGCGCGGATCGAGGAGGAGCGCCGCCTTGAGCCAGCGGAACGACCTGACATAGTCCTGCTTCTCCATCTCTATGCGGGCGAGCCAGACGAAGGAATCCGGGAACCTGGGGTTTATCCTCGCGGCCTCCAGGAGATGGCGCTCGGCCTCCTTGTACCTCCAGATCGCAAGGCACAGGGCGCCTGCGTTGTAGTGCATGCTCAGGTTCCCGGGGTCCAGCGCGGCGACTGCGTCGTATTCCGCTAGCGCTTCGAGGTATTTGCCCGTCTTGTGAAGCTCGAACGCGGCCTCCAGGCGCTTCGCGACCGCTTCGGCGTCCGTCTTCGGCGAATCCTCGGCCGCCGACGCCCCGGAAAGGCAGAGCAGCGCCGCCACGACGGCAAGGCGACGCAGGTCTTTCGCAGGATTCCTCACTTCCCCTCCGTTCCTGGATCCGGCATCGAAGCAAGGTTCCGTTTCTGCGCCATGGCCCTCGCGGCCGATGTCAGCGTCTTCGCAGGTATCCTGTGGAGCTGCCTGAACAGCTTGAGGCTGAAATCCACGCCCCCTGGACCCTCGAACTGCGCCTTGTTCTCCACCATGTGTTTCATCAGCGCCTTGAGAAGATCGTAGAACCCCTTCGAGTGCGGCCTGTGCTCGTCCGGGTAGGGCATGAAGGACGCAATCGACGCGAGCTCCGCGCCGGGCGACGGGCTTACCGCGAGCGCGGCAAGCTCCGCGTTCTCCTCGAGGGCCGCTTCGATGTTCTCGCCCGAGAATCCCTCGCCTATGGCCAGCCCGAGCGCCGAGAACGGCCTGGACCCTACAGGCAGATACCGCTTCGCGTCGGCGACGTGCCTCGCCTCATGCGCGAACGCGCCCTCGAAGAGCAGCCTGAACCTGTCGGGCAGATCCGATCCCTGGAACTTCTCAATCCCCTTCACGTCCTCCTCGGTCATCCTCTCGGCGTATGCCCGGATGAGGATTAGGGTCGAAAGCCCCAGCCCGTCGTCGATTGAGTCCGGGCTCTCGCCGGCTGCCGGCGGGTAGGAGGAGGAGTTCGCGAGATCCCCCGGGTTCCTGGCGTATCGCAGGAATTCGCCCCAGTTGTCGTATTCCTTCTCCGCAAGGGAGTCGAGGTTTATGTAGAACCCGTTGTACAGGGCCGCGCCGATGAGGTTCCCCCCCGAGTGCTCCCCGAAGCTCCTGATTCGGAAATTCTCGCCGATAACCGCCTCCATCGCGATCCCGCCGTCCGCCCAGGCGAATTTCTCCTCGGGGTTCACGTACACGATGGTCATCAGCGTCGCTTCAGGCGCCCTGCCGTTCCTTTGTCCGAGGATGAAATACTGGTTGTACTTCCGGAAGTACGCCGCGAGCGTCGATGCCTCGGGCTTCGACGGATCAATGTACGCCCCGAGGAAGGAGAACGACGCCTCTGCGTTGCCCTTGCCGAGGTCTTCCCCGACGCACTCGAGCGCGATTGCGCCTATCTTCGCGACCACTGCGTCCAGATCCTCCGGCTCCTCGTCCCTGTACGCCGCCCCGTATCCCTCGGACAGCAGATCGTCTATCCGCCTGATGAACCTGAGGTGCGCCTCCATGGAGCGCAACTCCGCTTCAGCGGCCTGGCTGCCCATGGAAGCGGCCTTCCTCAGCGCGGACATGGCCTCCGGCAGCCACCCCGCGCGCGCCAGCGCCTTCCCGAGCCTCAGAACCGCGGCCGCGTCCTGCGGGGTCTTGTCCGCCGCGGCTGCAGCCGCCTCCAGATCGGCGAACAGCACGGCCGCCTTGTTCTGCGGGCCGAAAACGACCCCGGGCGGCAGCTTCTTCTTCCACATGGCGAACGCCTTGCCGTATTCGCCGAGCTGGACGAGAAGGAGCCGGTAGTCGTTGAGGACCACCATCGGATTGCCGCCGCCGGCGATGACCCTGCCGAAATGCTCCCTGGCCTTCATGAGATGCCCGAGCCTCTGGCAGCAGAATCCGGCCAGCGCCTCTACCGAATCGGACGCCCGCGAGTCCAGCGCCCTGTTCGCGGCCTTGAGCGCCTGCTCGTACATGGGTTTCGAGTCGCTTCGCTCGATGATTTCCCTAATCATGCCGCATGTCCCCCTGCCGCCGCCGTTCCGCGCCAGCGAAGAGACCAGCAGATCAAATGCCGTTCCGCGCTCCCCTTCCACGAAGAACGAACGCGCGCTCATCACGGCGGGCACCGGGCTCTCGGGGTCAAGCATCGCAGCGTTCGCCCAGTGCCTCCTTGCCGAGGCGAGGTCGCGCCGCTCGAACTCTATGTCGCCCATGAGAAGGTGCGGAAGGGCCGAATCGGGATTCAGCTCCGCCGCCTTCTCGAGGCTGCGCAGCGCGGCGCCGAAGTCGCGCATCTTGGAAAGAACGAATCCAATCCCATACCGCGGCCAGAAGGAATCCGAATCCAGCGCCTGCGCCCTCCTGAAATACCTGAGCTGCTCGTCCTGTTCACCGGCGAGCCTGCCCCTCAGGTAATGGAATCCCGCGTTCCTCGGGAACGCGTCGAGAAGCAAATCGTACTTCTCGATGAGCTCGCGCTTGCGGAACTTCGATTCGAGCAGGTTCTGGTATTCCCTGTGGGCATCCACGCTCTGCGGATACTGGTCGAGAATCCCCCTCAGCGTCTTCTCCGCGGTCGCGGAATCCCCCGACTTCAGGATGGCCATGCTCTTCGAAAGCCCCGATGCCTCCGGCTTGAAGGGGTTCCGGGAGTCCGCGGTACCGCACCCGGACGCGGCCGCCAACGCCAGCGCCGCCAGAATCATTCCCGCTACCGATGCTCGTTCCATCTTCCTCCCTCGAAACACGACTCGATTACCTGGCCTTGATGTCCGATTTGACGGACTCGTAGAACGGTATGTAGTCCTTGGGCATCTGGAGTATGAGGCTTATGTTCGCCGTGCTGTAGACGGCCCCGGGCGAGAAGGCGTGCACGTTGCGGAAACCGGGCCAATACGCCGTCTCCTTGCCGTAGGGCACCTGGGTCCTGAGCGCGTACTCCTTGAACCGCCTGTAGTACGTGTCCCACGCGTTCCCTCCCGTGAAGTACATCACCTGCGACGCGTACATGTGCGTGAAAATGGGGAAATTCAGGTCCTCAAGCCTGTAGTTCGCCGAGTTCCTCGGATCGGTCAGGTCCCGCGTGATCACCGCAAGCGCCTCCGGAAGCCTGGGGTGCGAGTACTTCCCCGCGACCAGGAGCGTGGCGATGTATGACGCCCTCATCCCCAGCGACTGGTCGAGAAAATTGCAGGTCTCTATGAACCGGACCGCAGCGTCGATTCGCTTGTGGTCGACCCTGAAACCGGTCGCATTGGCCGCCCGGAGCGCGTGAATCTGCGAAATCGTGACGAGATCGTCGTGCCCGCCCGGGTCGTAATCCTGGTACCAGCAGCCCTTCTCGTCCTGCGCCGCCTCTATGAAGGCAGTTGATTTGAGGACAGCCTCCTTGACCCGCAGGTTGTCCTCCCTGGACAGCATACCGTAGATTTGCGTGAGGAACAGCACGGAAAAGGCATGCCCGAACGCCCTCCGCTCCTCGCCCGCCTTGCTGATGAAGCCCTCCCTGCTGATTTGCGAAAGAAGGAACCTCGTATACGCGGTGATGTGCGGACCGAATCTCCCCTGCACCGGGTGCCCGTATCCCATCAGCGAGAGGCCGGCCATCGCCGAAACCGCCAGCGCGTACTCGCTCTCCTCCCACATGCCCGTCCTGCCCTGGCGCGAAGCGACGTAGTTGAGACCTCTCAGCACGGCGCGGTCCACGGACTCGTCCATCGCGCTCTCGGCTGTTCCCTCGGGTTTGACCTGCTTCTGGCCGCCCTCGCCGCCGAGAATCCCCCCTCCGACGAGAAAGCACGAAAGAAAAGCCGCAATCCGCATCGCCCCGGCCAGGTACGCCCGGGGAGGAGGAGTCGAACCCGCCCCCGGCCGCCGCCCTTCGGGACAGGGGAACGGAAGGGCTGGGCCGTTCCCGGCCTGGGACTCCCGCTCGTCTTCTCTCCTGTCCATCAGAACTCCCGTCGCGTCGCGCGCCGCATGACCCGGTCCTGAAACGCCCGGACCCGAATCCCTCCGGTCCCGCCGCAGCCCGGTCAGTCGATCTTCATGCGCCTCACCTGTTCCTGCAGGTCGGTGAGTTCCTTGTCCGGATCCCCGCCCGATTCGATTATGCCCACTATCTTCTCGCGCTCGCCGTCGTTTCTCGGCACCTGGTCGGTCAGGAGCCGGTACAGGGCCGTCGTGCTAAGCGGAATCGCATAGTACAGGTCCTCGAATGCGTCCCGGGAAAGCACGATTTGCCCCCCGCCCGACGAGAGCATGTATCCGTCGCCTTTCTTCTCTATCTTCATGTTGCTCTCCAATGCAAGACCACGGACATGAGGCGATTCTATCATCATCGCTGCCCGAAATCCACGACACGCGCCTTATGCATATGCGTCAACCTGACAATGAACGTGAAGTCTGCAATCGGAGACGATTCACCATCGAAGGCGCCGAAGACACCGGAGACTAGGCCATTTTTATCCCTATGGCCAAGAATGTTGTTTCTGCGGAAAGATTTTTCGAGTTGCGTCCATAACTACATTGAAGATTGAATGGTGGCCCGCCTTCGCTTGCTCTTTCTTCTCCAAAGCTTCGGCGCGTCTTCGAGATT
>DYIT01000046.1 GCA_020723505.1 Candidatus Kuenenia stuttgartensis | reverse complement strand
TCCGGCGAAAGCCGGAATCCAGAATAATGTGTCAACTTAAGACCAGGACTTGACATTATGTGAAGCGGATTCCGCTGGCCTGTCCTCCAAAGCCCTCGCATTGTGCAACCAGAGAGAGAGGAAAGGCGGATTAGGCAAATCAGTGCGGACTAGGCAAATCAGTATCGAAGCTTTTTATGGTCCGATGCCCGGATTTTCGCGCCTCACGCCTGCTTCATCGCGCGAAAATCAGAACTTCATCGAGAAACCCACCGTGAGCGGATACGAGATGATGACTTCGCTGTTGGAGTAGTCCCTGGGATGAGTCCCGGCCGCGGGCTCCTCGAAGAAGGCCGCGCCGATTTCGACGAAAGCCGAGAAGATGTCCACCCTGAACTCGGCGCCCACGGTGAACTTGAACATCGCTCCCCCGTTCGCGTGCCAGAAGCTGAATTTGTCGCCTTCCGCATACCTGCCCGTGGGGTCCGAGGTCATCTTGGCGTCGTTTTCCGTTATGTACCTGAACCCGACGACGCACCTCGAGACGAGCTGGAGGCCCTTCAGATCCGTGGCCTGGTCGGGGCTGTCGCCGAGAAGCATGATAGGATAGCAGTACGACGCGCCTATCGCGGCATGCAGGATGGCGAGCGGATCCACCTCGTACTTCCTGCCGATGTTGTCCATTATCGTGCCTTCGGTGCCGAACATGGACGCTCCGCCTTCCACTCTCAGGTAGATGTCCGAGATGATTCTCAGGTCGAGCGAGATTGCCCCGCCGACGCCCGCCTTTTTCAGTGCTTCGGTGTACGAGTTGCAGAGGAATTCGTTCGAATCGATGTTCGGGCCGCCGTCGAGGATGATGATGGACGCCGAGAATCCGAGGAAGAACGAGAACTCGATGTCGGAGAATTCGTCGAGAACCAGCCTTCCCTCCGGCATGAACCCGCAGTCCGCGGATTCGGCCGGAAACGAGGGCTTGAGCACGTCGCTGAGGGTCAGCGGGGGCTCGGCAGCGCCGGACGGCCCGTCCTGGGCCAGAAGCGCGGGACCGGCGGCCGATATTGAAAGAAAAGCCGCGAGCACTGCCAGGAGACGGATCGGCCATCTTGACATCTGGACCCTCCGCTGAATCACTGCTGAAAAAAGAGTGCAGCCAGTCAAGCAGAAAAGCTCCGGAGAGTCAACGAGAAAATCCTTACAGGAATCCCGCGGAGGACCCGATGATGCGCGTCGATTCGCGTTTGACCTGAAAAGGGCGGTAAACGCCGTTCCGCTGATGACAGTATCAGAACGGCGACCGCATGATGACCCTCCCGAGGATTCCCGATTTGGCAGCCCATTCCAGGAACAGCTCTCCCTTCCCCTTCTTTTCCCGCGGGAGCTCTATTCCGAGAAGGAAGCTCCCCGGCCCGGGCCAGGGGCCGGCGTTCAGGCCCAGGATCACCGCGATGTCGGCCTCCGACTTGCCGGGGAAGACCCTTTTCAGGTCCGCGAGCTTGGCTGCCTCGTTCTCGTCCGCGGAGGGGGCGACAAGGACCTTTGCGAGCACCTGCCCTCCTCCGGGACCCGAACCGCGCGGCTCGAATACGACCCAGTCCCCCTCTCCTATGTCCCGCCCGTGGGAGGGAAACCTGTCCAGGATGAGCCTGTCTCCCGCGCTGAATTCGGCGCCGTAGCTTCCATCCGGAGCCGTGACCATCGAGAACCTCAGGAACCCGTAGATCATCAGGCCGACCGTGGTTGCCATGATTAGGATTCTCGCAATCCGGAGAATCGCCTTCGGTCGGGAATACGGGGATCCCGCGGGCGGCTCGATACCGGGATTGGAATTCGTCGCCATATCCGGGTTTATAGCATGCGCTTCACGAGCGGTCAAAGCCGTCCGGCGGTCTTCAATCTTGCCGATCAGGGCTTGCTGCGGGCTCGCTCTGATTGCTGAGAACGCGGAGGATTGCCCGTGTGGAAATCCGCGGCTGCCGCGGATTTTCAGAAATGCTCGAAATCCCGTCCCGCGGGCGCGCCCCGGATTTCCGCTCCGGCTCCGGCCATGAATGCCCCAATCGCGCTCAACGGCCTGCCGTGGACGCAGGCGAAATCGTCCAGGACCCGGTCGGGAATCGGCGGCGGGACAGCGAGCATGAGGTCGAAATCCTCGCCACCGTAGGAAGCCCATGCCGCGGGATTCGCTCCGTGCCGCCGGGCGGCTTCGAGCAGGCTCTTGTGCAGGGGCAGCCGCCGGGCGTCGGCGGAAGCCTTTACGCCGGACGACTCGGCGAGGATGGCGAGGCTGCGGAACACGCCGTCGCTCGTGTCCATGAGCGCATGGACGTCGAGCCTCCTCATGAGAAATGCGATTTCTCCGGTGCCCGGCACGGGCCTCCTGAACCTGTCGACGTGCGCGCCCGACGCGCGTCGGTTCGAGGAAAGATCGGCGAGACCTGCGGCGGCCAGCCCGGGCCATCCGGTAAGGAGTATCAGGTCCCCCTTCCTGGCCCCCGATCTCAAAAGGTGCCTTCCCCTGCGAACGGTCCCGAGCATGCTTACGGTCACGGATATCTCCGCGGAGGGGGACCTGCTCAGGTTGCCTCCGGCGAGCATGCACCCGTACTTTTCCCCTGCTTCCATCAGGCCTCCGGTGAATCCGTCTATCCATGCGTCCCCCAGGCTCCGTGGCATCGAGAGGGCGGTGCAGAACACGAGCGGTTCCGCGCCCATCGCCGCCACGTCCGACAGGCTCTGCGCGACGGCTTTCCATCCGAGGTCTCCGGCCGTGAGCCATTCCCTCTTGAAGTGCACGCCTTCGGACAGCGTGTCGGTGGTGAAGACCAGGTCTTTTCCGCGGGGCGTCCTCACGACGGCGGCGTCGTCGCCGGGTCCGATAATCAGCGGCCCGCGCGATGCCCCGGTCTTCTCGACTATTCTTCTTATTATCCCGAACTCCCGTGGTTCCGCCGCCAATCGGCACCTCCATAACCCGGACGAGCTTGAACCAAGCAGGGATAGAAGTCCGGGCACGTCCGGGGATCAACTCTTCACTCTTGACGATGATTGAAATTACAAAGTTCAAAATACAAACTACAACGAAATTACAAAGAACAAAATGAAATACAAATACGGAGAGATTGTTGCGGAACCGAAAGGATTTGCTGAAAGGCACGCGCGAGGCGCGTGATATGACCCGGACGAGCCTTGTTTCATATCCCTGTTGAGTTCCGGCATGTCCGGGTTATGGTATAATCGACGCAACGGCGTTGGCGCGGGATGCGGCCGCGGGGAAACCCGAGGAAAGTCCGGGCTCCAGGGGCAGGGCGGTGGGTAACTCCCACCGCGCGGGCCGGCGACGGTCCGCGCAGGGACAGTGCCACAGAAAACAAACCGCCGCGCGAGCGGCAAGGGTGAAAAGGTGCGGTAAGAGCGCACCGCGGAAGCGGCGACGTTTCCGGCATGGTAAACCCCGCCCGGAGCAAGGTCGAGCAGGACAGGGCCGCCCCTCCCTCATGTCCGGGTGGACCGCACGAGGCCTGCAGCAATGCGGGTCCCAGAGAAATGGCCGCAGCCCCTTCAGGGGGCGGACAGAACCCGGCTTATCGTCCCGCGTCCGCCGTCTTTGACCGGCAATTGCGGAATCGATGCGCTTCCGCAATCCTGAGCAAGAGGTGATTCGTGAGGTTCGCAACAGCCGCGATGTCCATGGCTCTGCTTGCGGCCGCGGGATGCCCGTCTTCCCGGGAGGCCGAGATTAAGGAAAGCCTCCGCAGGCAGGAGGAGGTCGAAAGGAGGCTCAGGGCCGAGAACCATGAGCTCTCCAGGGAAATCCGCGGATTGAAGGCGAAGCTCGGGGAATCGCCCGGCGAGACGGAAAAACCCGCCGCACAGGGGGATCCCCGCGACGCTCGCATTGCCGAGCTGTCGGAGCAAATCAGGAGGATCCAGGCCGACCTCGATCTCGCGCGCGAGGAGAACGAGTCCGTGGAATCGATTGCCGAAACCGCGCAGGGATTCCTGGAGGCGGTGATGAGAGCCGACTTGGAGGGCATCGCAGGCAGGGTCGACTGGGAAGGCATGGCGGACGAAACGCTGCGGAGGGGAACGCCTCCGAAACGGCTCGCGGACCTGCCGGACAGGAAACGCGCGGCTCTGCTGGCCGAAACGAGGAAGAAATTCCTCGAGGAGTTCTCGGGGAAGGGGGCAGGCCGCGCGGTATGGATGGAAAACGCGGGCAAGTTCGGCAAGGGCGACATCGAATCCGGAATCGCAAGGGTCGTGCTGGGCGAGGACTCCTCCGGCACGACCGCCAGATGGTCCCTGCTCCTCAGGAAATCCGGCAAATCATGGAAGGTCGTGGGCGTGCTTCACGAGACATTGGAACTACCCGCCGAAGTCCCCGGATCGGGATCCGGCGAGGAGCAGCCGGGGACGGGGGGGGAATAGGGCTTTCGCGGAGCGCGGCGCGGGGCACGGACGGCTTGTAGTCGGTAGTCGCTGGTGAAAACATGCGGATGAAGCGAATCGAATCAATCGCGGCGCTGGTGGTTCTTGCAGCGGCTTTTGCGTCGGATTGGGCCTCGGCATCGGAGAAAGGGGACTTCCACAGGGCTAGCTCCGCCTATCAGGCCTCCCTGCAGAAGGCGGCTTCGGCCGAGGCGGCGTTCTTCAGGGATGCCTCGCGAAGATTGAGGGAGGCCTACGACGTCTACAAGAAGCAGTGGGAGGACTGGTACGGGAAGCCCGACGCCCCGCCCGACATCTTCTACGACCTTTCCGGCTACAAGAAGCTCTACGCCGAGGCGCACGATATCGGGAAATCCCAGGGCGACGCGGCGATTGCCCTTGCTCAGGCCTCGGACTGCGCGGATACGGCGAAGCTCCTGTGGAAGCAGCTTGCGTCGGTCCTGGACCGCCTTGCCAGGGCCGAGAAGGACCTGAGGGAAGCCCGCGTGATGTTCGACGACTACCACATAGACCAGCAGATAACGTTGAGGAGGACCGGGCTCGAGCCGCATTTCCGCGGTCTGGTCGAGGCAATCGGCAGGCTCTCCGACGGGCAGGCCCAGGCGTTCCTCGCCGGGAAGGCGTGGGACGAGGCCTGCCAGGGTGACAAGAAGAACGGCGACCTCCGAAGGAGGATGGCGCTCGAGGAAGCCTTCGGCAGGAGCGCGTCCGACGCGGCGTTTTCGTTTCTGAAGGCGCGCATGTCCGAGCAGTCGATGCTCCTCCGATCGGTGGCGCTCGAGGGCATCGGCGGGTCGAAGGAGAAGCGGGCGCGCGAGGTCCTGGACGCCGCAATCGCCGCGGCGACCGACGAGAAGGCGTTCTCGATACGCGTGGCGGCAATGAGGATAATCGAAGCCATGAAGGCCCCGGCGTCCGTCGGCCCGCTGATTGAGGTCCTCAGGACCGAGGTCGAGGGCCGCGGCGGCGGCATCCTTTGCGGCCACATAATAAGAATCCTCAAGGATCTGACGGGCAAGGACTACGGCGTGAGCTGGGAGAACTGGAAGGGATGGTTCGAGAAGCACCGCGAGGAGGTCGAGAAGGGATTGAAGCCCAAGGACGGCGATGCGGATCCCGGACCCGGCGCGGGAAAGCATGAAAAGACAATCTCGTTCTACGACATCCCCACGTTCTCCAAGGGGATAATAATCATCATCGACGCGTCTGACACGCTCGTGATCCCCGCCGACCTCGACATCTCGAAGAAGCACAGCATCTTCTACTGGCTGGAGGCCAGCAAGAAGAAGCTCGATCAGTACAAGTCCCAGATGGATGTGCTCAAGGAGGAGGCGTCGAAGGCGATTGAGTCCATGGACGATCACACGTTCTTCAACGTCATCCTCCTCCACAAAGACAACAGGATTGAGGCCGCCTGGCCCGCGGTCATGCCTGCGACCGCCGAGAACAAGAAGAAGGCGCTCAAGATGTTCATGGATACGAGGCCCGGCGGCTGGGCGCCCCAGTTCGAGGGGCTTCTTGAGGCGTTCAGGATAGCGGGCATGGACCCGTACGCGTCGGAGTTCGACGTGCCCGCCGCCGACACCTTCTACCTGCTTACGGACGGCGGCATCTGCGGAGGCAGGTACATGACGCCGGCGTCCATCATAGACGCGGTGAAGCGGATTAACCGCTTCCGGAACGCGACCATACACACGATACAGATAGCCGACCTCGGCATGGATGCGGTCGACCTCCTGAGGGGCCTCGCAGAAGCCACGGGCGGATCGTACGTGTGGAGGAAGAAATAACACTGCGTGGAGCGGGACGCAATCCGCGGTTTTCTCAGAACTCCGCGTCCAGAAGCCTTGCGATTCTCCCGGCCATTGTCCTGCCGATTCCCCTGACCTCCATCCACTCCTGCTCGCCGGCGGCAAAGGCCGCCCTGAGCGTGGAAAAGCGCCTGAGGATTTCAATCCCGCGGGTCTTGCCGATTCCAGGGAATCCCGACAGCATGTAGACCATCCGGTTCCTGAGCCTCCGGGGAGCGTAATCGGTCCTTACGGTCGCGGATCCCGGCTTCCGGTGCTGGCGTATCAGGTCCGAAAGCATGAACGCCGTCTCCTCCTGGCAGGAGGAGTGCAGCACCGGTATCCCGAACTTGAGCGGCAGCGTGATTTGAGCGCCAAGAAGCGCATTCGGCGCCACGGGACTCCGCCACGCGGAGTCGGGGTGCTTTTCGATTATCAGGAACGGCAGCAGTTCTCCGGACGCGAGCATGGCCGCCTGTTTGAACAGCCTTCCCATGACCAGCGAGAGCGCGAAGTCGTCCTCCCTTTTGCGCTCCACGACCATCGCGCCGTCCAGCATGTAGTCGCCGGCCTTCAGGGCGGAAGTCTCGACCTGGAAACCGTGCTTTTCGGCCAGGGCGTGCTTTATCGCTCCTGCCTGCTCGCGGAAATCGACGATGACGTAAGGTTTTGAGGATTCCCTGCGATCTTCATCCATCTCGGCAGCCTTCATAACTTATTGGCATTTGGCAGCTGTTCATGACGATGGTAGGAGCGCGGATGCCCGGCTGCAACATCAAAAACGGCGCCCGTCCCGTCTTCGCGCGAAAATCCTGCATCTGCGGGCGAGTTACTCCGAATCTCTACATAACTGGGAGTTCAAATCGCCGCCTTTTATATGCCTCCTCGCTGCGGCGGCTCCCACAGAAGACACAAGCCATGGCCAGTGAACCCGGAAACTTGCCTTGGGAGAAGGAACATCAGCATTCCCGGTTCACCCTCGTCGGTAGAGCTCCTGTGGGAGCCGCCGGAGAGATCCTGCCCCAAAAGGGGGCGATATGCACTTGAAGGCCGCCGCTTGTGTACAATGTCGGCATGCCGCTCCGACTCACGATTGTCCGCGGATTCGCCGGCCTGATTTCCGCGATTGCCGGTGAAATCGAGGACTGGAACAGCCGTCCTGCGACCGGGGACCCCCCGGGGGGCTGGGCCGTCCTCCGGCATAGGCCGCAGATCCACATGCTCAGGGACCTCCTGTCCGCGAAAGCGGGATGCGCCTTCAACGTCCGGACCGGAACCCTGGATCTCGTCGCCAGGACGGTCGCGGGCTGCGAAATGGAATCGAGGCTAGTTCCGGACGGATTCTGGGAGAAGTTCATCCAGGAGCATCTGTCCGCCCGGCCCGAATCGGTCTTCGGCCCTGCTGTATCGATGAAGGGCCTGGCCGCGGCCATCCGGAGGACTGTCGAGGAACTGCGGATGGCAGGAGTGCAGTCCTTCGAAGCCGGGGGAAGCGCGTTTCACGGGTCCAAGGCCGGAAAATCGCTGAAGATCGCTGCGTTCGGGGATATCTTCGACGCCTGGGTTCGTTCGGTCGGGGAAAATGGATGGATTGATCGCGCAGGTCTGTTCTCGGCCGCGCTCGGGAGCCTGCCGTCGGCGCGTTCGAGGCTCTGCGCCGGAAGGATGATTGTCCTGGTCCCGCCGTTTCAAGACGAGCTCGAAGCGAGGCTCGTCGTGGGCCTGGCAGGCGAGATCGACGTGGATGCCTGGATTGTCTCCGCCCCGGGCGCGAGCCGGGCTTCGCAGGAGAAGACGCTGGCCCGGTTCCGGAAAGCCACCGAAGGCGTCAGGGAGCTCAATCCCTCTTCGAGGCCGGCAATCAATCCTTTCGGGCCCGTGGCCGCCGATGGACGCGGAGCTGCGGAATCCGTGCCCGGCGGAATCCGGGTCTCCGTCTTCTCGGCGCCCGGGCCTGAAGCCGAGGCCCGCGAGACGGCCAGGCGCGTCCTGGAATTCGCAGGACAGGGAATCGCGTTCAACAGGATGGCCGTGCTGTTCAGGGATCCCACGTCCGGAATTCCCAGGCATGCCGCCGCCCTGTCGAGGGCGGGGATTCCGTTCTGCTTCCGGGGAAGCGGCGCGGCCTCGATGGTTGCCGAGGCGCGCGCGCTGGCGCTCCTGCTCGAATCCGCGGCCGGGGGATTCGACAGGAACTCGCTGTTCGAAGCCCTGCGCATGGCTGACGCGGCTCTTTCGGCGCTCGATTCCGCAGGCGGTCCGGCTTCGGCGGACGAATGGGACTCCATGACGAGGCTCGCGGGAGCCGCGCGGGGCAGAGGCGCGATTCTCTCGGCGCTCGACCGTCTCGCGGCAGAGCGCGAAGGAACGCCCGAGAAGGCGACGGGCGGCGTTCAGGGATTCGACGGCGGCAGGATCTCCGGATGCCGCCGGGGGCTCGAAGCCCTGTTCGGCATGCTCGAATCAGTTCTCGGAGAGGCGACGTGGGCCGGGGCGGCATCGAAGGCCGCGGACCTGGTCGAGTCCGTATTCCCCGGGTCCCCCGGACGCGCGATTGTCCTCCACCTGCTGCCGTCGCTTGCGGAGTTCGACAGGGCGGGCGCGGACGTGTCGCCCCGTGCTTTGGCCCGGGCGGTCGGGGACCTTTTCGCAGGAAGCGGCATGTCGAGCGGGCTCGTGGGGCGGGAAGGGGTGAATCTCCTCCCGGTCCAGCAGGCGGAGGGCCTGGATTTCGACGCGGTCTTCGTCCCAGGCATGGCGCTGCGGCGGTTCCCGGCGCCGTTCCGGGAGGACCCGGCGCTGCTGGATTGGGAGAGGGAGGCGCTTGCGGAAATCCCGGGCTTCGGGGGGATCATGCTCAGGAGGGACAGGCTTGCCGAGGATGAGCTGCGCTTCGCGGCGGCCGCGGCTTCGGCATGCAGGAAGCTGGTCCTTTCATACCCCGGATTCGATATTGCCATGGGCCGCGCCCAGGCGCCGTCGCAGTTCCTCCTCCGCACCTGCGAGGCCGCATCCGGGGCCGCGATGGATTTCGAGGTTTTCATGAAGGACCGGGTTGAGGCAATCCCGGTCTTCACCGGCATGAACGACAGGGCCCCATGCGATACGGTGTACTCGCGCGAGAGGGTTGCGGTCAGGGGCCTCGCCCCGCCCGATCGCTCGAAGTACCTGGCCGCGGTCTTTCCGGACCACGTCCGCATGCGGAACCGGCAAAGGGCGATGGCTCCGCAGCATCCGTTTTCCGCCTGCGACGGCTGGATTTCGGACAGGAAGGCCCTCGAAGGAATCGCATCGGCTTTCGGCAGGCAGCATCCCTTCTCCCCGTCCGCGCTGGAGGCGTATGCCGAATGCCCGTACAGGTTCTACCTCAGCAGGGTGTTCGGCGTCGAGCCGCTCCAGTCGCCCGAGGAGGAGGAGGCGAGGGAGCGGATTGATCCGATGCGCAAGGGATCGCTGGTGCATGAGATACTGGCGGATTTCCACCGTGGGCTTCGCGGGAGGGAGATGCCGGGCGGCGAGGCCGAAAGCGGCTGGGAGGACGGCCTGCGGAGCATCGCCGGAAGGGTGTTCGCCAGGGAGGAGGCCGCCGGAACGGTGGGAAGGCGCGCGTTCTGGGCCATGGAGAAGGAACGGCTTGTCTCGGACATGGCCGAATGCGTGAAGCATGACTTCGCATGCCCGGACGAATACAGGCCCGCGGAATTCGAGCGGGAATTCAGGTGGAGGTTCGCAGGCGAGGGGGCCGGGAAGGAGGGGGTGCTGCTGGTGGGATTCGCGGACCGCGTGGACCTGAACCCGGCCGGCGACGGCGTCAGGATCGTGGATTACAAGGTCAAGGCAGGCAAGCCGGACAGGCGCGGCAACTCGTTCATGGGCGGCAGGGCGCTGCAGCTGCCGCTTTATCTGGATGCTGCGTTCAGCGTCTTCGGCAAGGTCGATCCCGCCAAGTCCGAGGCCGTGTATTATTTCCTTTCCAGGTCCGAAGGGCTCGAGGTGGTCAGGTTCGACGGAAGCGGCTGGGAGGAGAACAGGAAGACCCTGTCGCGAATCGTTGCCGCAATCGTGGGCGGCATCCGGGGGGGCATATTCCCGCCCAATCCCGGGAAATGGGATGGCCATAAAAAGGCTTGGGAGCATTGCAGGTTCTGCGACTATGCCGCGATTTGCGGCAGGCAGAGGACCGCGAGGATGGCGGCGATGCTCGATTCTGACGTGGAGTCGCTGCCCGAAAGACCCGTCGGGTTCAGGCGCTATGTGGAGATGATTGGGATGGAGTAGCGCTGCGTTTCTGCCCGTTGCGGCGAATTGAATGGACGTCTTTTTTTGGATGTATCGGCGCAAACGCGTGCCGTCATTCCGGCGATACCTGGAATCCAGGCCGATGATGGCCGCAGCCGGTGCTGGTCTCGGTTGAAAAGGCCGTTCTCGTGAATAGTGACTTGCAGGAGAGGAGGATGCTCAGCGCGGAATTCGACATGCCTTTGTTCTATTCGGAGGAGAATCCTGCATCTCATATATTCCAGACATCATTAAAGCTGATGGAAGATATTTTCATCGGAAATTTCAAGCCCGAGCCTGCAATGGAATTCTTCAGATATATATCTGCCATCAAGGAATTCATGAAATACCTCAGCGACAGCGAGAAGAAGTACGCTGAAATAATAACGCCTGCCCGCGTTGAGGAAGTTTCGAAACGAAGCGGCATACCTTCGGCGTTTATCCGGATGCACGTTCAGTTCTATATCAATGCAAGGGAATATATCCTGCATTCGATATCGGAGGAAGGCGCAAATGCCTGTGGAGATGTGGGGATTGCTCCTTGATTCTGACTCGGGATTCTTTGGATTGTCGTCCAATGCTGATGTTCCTAAAATACTCATTCAATGTGCTCCATTGCCATTGAGTTGAGCCTGAACATGACCATGTCGCTGCCTTGACAGAAAAATATCTATACAAGTCAAGCTTTAAAACTATTTCTTCTTCAACCCCGCTTCTAACTCCTCGAAGCGCTTTTCTCCGGGCGCAAGTATGCGCGCAAGCCGGATTGCATCCTTGGCCTTGCCCTCGTCTCCGAGCCCTTTCCACGCCACGACGGTTTCATAGTGCGCGTTCTCGCAATAGATGTTGTACGAAGCCCCCTTCTCCCGATTGGTCTCGTCCGTAACTCGCCTGCAAAGATCCATGGCTCTCTTGAATGATCCGGCGCGATTCAGATAGGCTGCGAATTTCACAAACTGTTCATAATCCAGTTTGTCATTTTCCTTTAGAAGAGCTTCTATACGTGTCTCCAATTCTCCGCGCTTTGAGGGATCGCCAGCCGCTTTTTCCAGGTCAGCCAATTCGTCGGGATGAATCTCCGCGACTTCCTCGATCATCGCGCGTATCCTCGGTTCAAGGAAAAGGAACGGTTCATCATCGAACTTGAATGATTTAGAGGCCGCTGCCCACCATGCTTCCCATTCCTTGATTACTCCCTCTGCCGTCTTCGAATCAGATTTTCCCCAGTCTATTTCAGCCTTCTTCCGCGTCACGTGACTGAACAAGCTAGCATAAATGCCCTTTTTGCCGCCATTGGACGTACGCCTCATGCAGGAGAGCACGGCGACAATGCCTTCTATCCTCTTTGACTTTATGAAGTGCTTTCCGGCCTCGTACCTTATGTCAGGATCGGAGTCCTTTAGCGCAGGCTGCAGATCGGCGCAGCTCACTTGAAGCTTCACGAGGGTCTCGAACGAAAACCGCCGAACGATGGGAAAGAAATGCTTGAGCCCCCGCTTCAGGGCGGGAATCGCCGACTGGCCGCGTTTGAGAATTTCCGCCTGGATCGCAGAGGGATTCTTTTCGAACAGGGCATCGATGTCCGAGAACGGAGTGCCCGGCTCAGAACCGTCCGTCTTGTCCGTGGGCGCTTTGCGGGCGAAGCTCTCGACCAGCTTGTCGATGTCGTCGGAAGCTTCGGTCCCTGACGGGGCATACAGGCAAATGATGATCGAAAGTCCGGCGACTGTCCTCAGGAAACCAGATGTGTCGGTTTTTTTGTCCATGACTCATTCCTTTGCTTTGAATCCGGTTTTTACGGCGGCATCAATCACTCAGCCACCCTCCGATACCGGTAGTAGGTTTCGAGGCTCAGCACGTTCATGGCCGTCGAGTATACCCTCCCGCCGGAGGAACCCCAGACGCAGACCGGGTCCCATGACCCGTTCTCGCAGCCCTTGGCAATCTGCGTCGGGATTACGGCGTTCTTCAGGGAAGTGTTCCACGACTTCCAGAACTGGCTTCCCAACTGGAACATGGAAAGAGACCCCCAATACCAGTAGTACATGTCGATTGTCCCGCCTCCCGTGTCCCACTGCGGCAGCTTCTGCCTGAGCAGATTGGCCCCGCCGATGGATGCGGGAGTCTTCAGGGCTTTCCTGCCCTCTATGAGAATCCTGCTGAATATGGAAGCTGCCGTCATCGCCTCGCCGGGCTTGAACCTGTCCTGGGTATCGGCAGGCCTGGATCCGGGATCGCCCTTTTCGATGTATCCAGTTCTGAAATAAGTGTCGTCCGTAACGCCGCCGAACCAGTTGAGGGCACCATCCAGGGCTTCGCGGGGGACTTCGAGCCCGCTCATCTGCGCGATTCTGAGCGCGGACGCGGCCCAGGCCGTGCATGACGTGTCGCTGTCGCCGGGCTTGACGCCGTATCTCCATCCCTGCCCCGGATTCCTGCACCCCGCGAGGCAATCCGCGGCTTTCTGCGCGGAGGCCTTGAGGCCGGGATCATGGAACGTCATGGCATACGCCTCGGCCAGGGCCATCGTGCAGACGGCCTGGCAGTAGATCCAGCCGCTGTCGCCCTCCTTCGGCCAGACGCATCCCTCCTCGTCCTGTCGGCTTCGGATGCTCCGCAGCGCGGAATCCACGACCGCCTTGAATTTTCCCTCGTATGGAGTGTGCCCTGCGCCCAGGAAGGCGAGGAGCGCGAGTCCCGTCAGGCCCGCGTCGTACATGTCATTGCCGCCCGGGCCGCCGCAGGCGCCTTTGGAGCAGTTGTTCATGAACCTTTTGCAGGACCACGATCCGTCCGGGTTCTGATGGTTCTTGAGCCATATGAGACCTGCGATGACGCTTGATTCCGTGTTGTGCCCGCCTCCGTATACCCTGAGTTTATTCCTCCGGTCCCATCTTTCCGCGAAATACCACTCCTCGCCTTTCCATCCCGCCGGATCAGAATGCCTCTTCTTGAGGTATGAAAGCAGCCAGGAGGCGACGGCTGCGGGTCCGGATTTCATTCCGGGCAGGGCTTTCTCCAGGAACGGGACCGCATCCGAGCCGACGGCAGTCAAACCCCGCTTGGCAGTTTCCTCGGCATCCAGGCCGCCCATGGCCAGCCCGGATAATAAATCCTCAATAAGCGCTTTCCTGGCCAGGAGATACCGGGATTTGCCGATGTTGAGGGTTCTTTCCGGGAGGGTGCACCCGGATTCCGAAATGCCCGCCACCGGCAGTCGGACGGTCGACGAAGCCCCGGATTCGCCGACCAGCACTACATCCCTGATTCCGACGCAGCAGCAGGCCCAGAGCGCTTCGATGGCGCGCTTCCATGTCGTGTCCGGCATGAAGCGCACGCGCAGGGAGACGTCCGGAAGACTGAATTGCATGCCTTCGCCCGAGTAGGCGGGCTCGCAGACGACCGGGAGTTCCTCGTCAGCCGTGAAGAGGAGGACCGTGAACTCCTTCCCTTTCAGAGCCTGCAGTAACACCGCCGCAACGCGGTAAGGCAGGGCGGAATCCATGCTCAGCAGCGCCTCGCCGGGACCGGCCTGATGGACGCCCGGAACGGTTTTCCCGTCCTGGGAGTTCTTCCGCAGGATTGAAGCGCAGTCCCCGATTGACTCCGGCTCGCCGATTAACTCCCGGTCCCCGTCAAACTGCGCTTTCCAGACGCACTTGTCCGTAAGCCATGATATCCGGAGCTCGGATCCGTCGAACCCGGCGCTCGAAGCCGCGACGTCCACCGTCCTCTTCCCGGCGCGCGAAGCGGCTTCCCTGAGGAACACCGCAACTCGGCCAATCGGCTCCTCGCCCGCCTTCCCGTCCAGACCGAATCCCGAAGGCCCCGCGTGGATCTCAATCCAGGTTGTTCCGGTCTTCCCGGAAGGTTCGTCTTCCCCGACCGCGGTCATGGGCAGGGCTAGAAGAGCGATAACCGAGAAACGAATGCACTCCGCAACGATCCTGGTAATCATCAATCCTCCATGAGAAAGGCGTCATTTATTTGACGCAATCAAAGCTGCGGCGACAAGCAAGAAACTTAAGAATCCGCGCATCGGAACTCAACCAACTTGCGAATCATCGCTATCGCGTCCAGGGTCGGCATAATGCAGAGATTTGATGAGTCATCAGTAGCATGCTAGAATCCTCTGAGCTGAGGCGAGCCTTCGCGAATCCGCCGTATCAGCTTGCACATGGTGCGCACAGGAACGACTCGCATGGATCCCGTTTGTCCGAATTGCGGCAAGACATTCGATCTTATCGCGCGCGATTCCGGATTGCGCCTGTTTTGCGTCTCCTGCGGGGCTTCCCTGAAACACGTCGGACCGGTAGCCGGATCGGAACATCCGAGGGCGACCAGCGGCGCCGCGACTCCCGGGCTTCAACATCAGCACGGTGCATCGAACGCCAGAAACGCGAGTCCGGGAACGGCGGCACGGACAGGGAAAGTCGTTTTCGGACTGTTCGAGATCGCCGTAGGACTCGGCGCGGACCTCTTCTTCTCGGTGCTGCTCCTGGGACCGGACATGATTGGGATTGCCCTTCTACTTGTCATCGGAACTCTGATCTTCGGTTTCCTTGCCAGCTTGCTTCGCGGAATCCCGTCATACATCATGTTCGCAGGACTCGTGTTCTGCGGAGGGCTGCTGCCTGGGCTCCTCACATACAAAGGCGCGGTCTCGCTTCTGGATGGTCTCGGACTTGCCCGGAAAAGCACGCCGGGTGCACGGAGCGCGGCGGACTACTCCAGCGGGACCAAGAAGGTCCTATTCGTCATCGGCGCCGTCGGCGCTTTGCTTCTCGTTGCGGCGGTCATGGTCGCGACCGTGCCGCCGATAATTTCGGCCGTCGCCCGCGGTCCTCAGGGGAGGGAAAAGCCCCGCTCCGGAGGTGAAGCCGCGGGCATCGCTTCAGCGGAGGCGAAAGCGAACCGGGTGTCCGAGCCTCTGTGCGGCGCAACGGTCTGCTTCTGGACCGCCGACGGCACGCTGGACGAATCCGGATCAAGCCAGATACTCAAGCGAATGCGTTCAATACCCGCTGCGGACGCGTCCGAATGGATGGCTCGGCTTGCAGCCGCGAGCGGAAGCGGAATCGGTGCAGCTGAATGCATGAGGCTCCTTTCGTCACAGATGGGGATACTCTTCAAGGACGACGTATTTCTCGGGGAGGTTTCGCGTCTCATGCTCAAGCGGCTCAGTTCCTTGTCCTACGCGGACGTGCGGAGTTGGAAGACTGCTCTCGAAAGCCTCCTTGGGCATTATTTGGAAGCTCATTCCGTAGCGTCAGCGCTCCTTCCCGTTGAGGTCTTCTTCGTGGACGACAGGTTCGATTCGGGGAAGTCGGCGGTCGCCCTGGGGCGTCTACCGTCGTTGAAACCTGCCGATATCGCATCGGTCCAGGATCTATCAGGCCGCATAGGGCTGGACTTTGATGCCGCCATCGCCTTGGCTGCGTCTGATGAATTCTTCCCGGATGGGCAGTTCAGCAGGGATGAACTGCGCAAGTTCCTCGCCCGGAAGCCTTCAGCCAGATAGCCGGGATGCCTGGAGGAAATTGCGGTACAAGGCCACTCTCATGGCACTTTGGAAGGAATTTCCCGGACATCGGATTACCGCCATCTCCTGCTTCGAGGCGGATGCGGCATCTGCGGCGGCGGCCCGGAATTCAACAGCGCCTCCTGGGCTTTGACGGCTTCTTCGAGCTTGTCCCTGGCTTCCTTGCTTTCGGGCTTCAATTCCAGGGCCTTCTTGAATGCCGCCACAGCCCTCGCCCAGTCGGGGGCGGCATGGCGCGCAGCCATCATCCCCTCGTTCATGGCGTCCTCGTAAGCCATTTCATTGCTGAGGGACTTCGCGCCTCTTGCAAGGAAGAAAACCACCGTCGCGGCGATGACTGCCAGGGCGAGCGCGATCACGTGCTTCTTCCGTATCTGGAAGCCTGGACGGACCTGTTCCGTTCGTACGAGCTGTTTCGGAAGCATTCGCGCCGGGGCGGGTCTGGGCTGCTGGGGCACCGGGACCGGCTGCATGTGCGGAGTTTGATTCGAGTCGCGTGCTTGCGCATCCGGTTTCGGGGGCGCGGCGATGTCGGTGAAGAAGCCCGCCTTGCGGATAGCGCCTGGCTAAGGGCGCTTTGCCATCTCGACATAGAGAGTGGACAATTCGTCGGAGACGACCCCGGCGCCCTGCGCAGCCTGTGGAACCGCCCCGCCGGACATGGCTTTTTCCATGCAATCCCTGAGCTCCGCATGGCTTCCGAACCGTTCGGCTGGAGATTTCGCAAGCATCCTCAGCACCAGCCGGGCGGCGGCTTCGCCGATTCCCGCGTGGATCGACCGCGGGTCGGGCGCCGGAGACTTGCAATGCTGTCTGAGAAGGCCCATGACGGTCTCAGACTTGAACGGGGTTTCGCCCGTGAGCATCTCGAAAAGGGTCGCTCCGAGCGAGTATATGTCGGACCTGAAGTCCGCTTTCTCCCCAAGCGCCTGCTCGGGCGAGATGTATGCCGGAGTGCCCATGACCTGTCCTGATTTGGTTATCTTGGCGTCGGCATCGGTGTTCTTCGCAAGGCCGAAATCCGCGATTTTCACCAAGCCCTGCGGGGTGACCATGATGTTTGCGGGTTTGATGTCGCGGTGGATTATGCTCTGCATGGCGGCCGCCTCCAGCCCGAGGCAGGCCTGCCGGGCGATTTCGAGCGCTTGAGCCTCCGGAATGCGTTTCTGCCTTGCGAGCATTGATCGCAAGTCCATCCCATCGACGTATTCCATGGCGATGAAGTGTATTCCCCCCTGCTCGCCTGCATCGTACACCCGTACGAGGTTCGGGTGGTCCAGGCGCGCGGCGGCCCTGGCCTCGATGAAGAAACGCTTCACGAATTCCGCGTTGTCCCGGACCATCGCGTCCGGCAGCACCTTGATTGCGGCATTGCGGTCGAGCGTCTCGTGTACAGCGAGGTATACGGCGCCCATCCCTCCCTCGCCGAGCTTCCGCTCAATCCGGTACGGCCCGATGTTTCGCGCAGGCGTGTCGGTTTCTCTCAAATGGATGCTCCTCGCCGCCGGTATGGCGTTCTGGGGAAAAGGCTACGCGGGCTATCGCAACTCCAGCGCCACCCGGAATCCCGCCTTTCCGTTGTATGCGTTCTGTTTCATCCATGCCCTGGACGCGGACCTGCAGTCCCCGGCGTACACGTGCCACGATCCGCCCCGGAGCACGCGGATTGTTCCCGAAGGGCTCGTGAGCCTGGGCTTGGCGTCCGCGGGGGCCTCCCAATAGTCATTATGCCAGAAATCCCTGCACCATTCGCAGACATTGCCGTGCATATCGTAAAGCCCCCAGGCATTTGGGGCCTTCTTCCCGACCTCATGGGATCCTCCGGAGGCGTTCTCCGCGGACCACCCCAGCCCGGACATGTCTCCGTCCTTCAGGACCGCGCAGAACGGCGTCCGGCTTCCGGCCCTGCATGCATATTCCCATTCGGCTTCGGAAGGCAGCCGGAAGGTCAGGCCCGCGAATGCGAAGTCCAGGGACATCTTGGACAGCTTCTCGAAGAAATCCTGCGTCCTGTTCCAAGTGACCTGCTCAACCGGTTTATCGTCGCCCAAGGCTTCGCTCGGGTTTTCCCCCATCACGGACTTCCACTGCGCCTGCGTCACTTCGTATTTCCCGATGTAGAAAGCATCCGTCGCTTTAACCTCGTGGACCGGCTCCTCGGTCGGCTCGTGCCCGGTTTCCGAATCCGGCGAACCCATGCTGAACGTCCCCGGGAGGATAAGGACCAGTTCCATGCGCGGATTCCTGAGCCATATCTCGTATGGCCGGTTTGTCGCCGGGTCCCTTCTTGATTTGTCGCGCACGACCACCGGATTCCCGCGCGAGTCGACGTCTCCATCCGCAGCTATGAGGATGCCCCATGAGGACCTGGGCAATCCGCAAAGAACCGACATGACGCGGGCAAGCGCAGCGGTCGCTTCGATGTCGCCTTTCCCGTACTCAAGAGCTTTGCGGTATGCCTCCGCCGCGGCTTCCAGGTTCGATTGCTTCTCCGCGAGCCGGCCCCTGGCCATTGCCATCTCGTAGTTCGCCTGTTCCCTCTGCCTGGCGACCTGCTTCAATCCCAGAGTGGCTTCCACGTTGCCCGGGGAGGATTTGAGAACCTTCGTGTAGAGGCCTTCGGCCACGTCGACGAGTCCGCTTGATAGGGCTTTGCCCGCCCTGTCGAGGTTTTCCATCATGCTTTTGATTTCAGAGAGATCGGAGATCCGCGCCTTGATGAGGCTCTTGTCCTCCTCGAGGCTTGCCTCGTTCAGGGCCTTGTCCCACATTCTGATGGCGGCTTCCGTATCGTGACGCTCCTTCATGCCGGCGTCCCTGGCATAGTCCCGCATCCTGGCCGTGCTCTCCCTCGCCGAAAGGAGATCGGCTTCCGTCGCGAGCCGCGGCGATTCATCCCCTGATTCCCGGGAAATGCCGCCGGTCGCCTTGGATTCCCCGCCCTTGAGGAGCCCTGCGGCTATGACAATGCCTGCCGCCAGCAAGCAGGCCGCAAGCACTCCGATTCCAGCCCATGCCGTCCACGGCGGAAGTCCCGAAGCGCTGGCGGGGCTGACTCCTGTTCTGGTCGACGACGGCTTCGATCGACCGGGCGTCCGTCCGGCCGGCGGCGTATGTACCGTCTCCGACGAAGGTGCTTGCCCTGCCTGCGATTGCGCGGGAGGTCTCGCCCGGCGGGCGGTCTCGGATTGCTTCGCAGCGGCAGGGGGCGGGGAAATCGGAGGGACCGGCGGAGTTCCAGCCCGCTCGGCAGGATTCGGCATGCTGAAGGCGTAATCGTTGAATTCCATGATGCGCCGGCGTCTGGCAGTGGATTCCGACGGCTTTTCAACTCGTTCCCCCTGGGGGGATTCGGGCTTCTCATCTTTCCATGCCTCCTCGATCGGCACGTAGAGCGTGTAAGGCATCGGGGCATCCGGGGCATCCGGGGGGACAGGCGTGCGCTCCATCCCTGAAGGCAGCTTTTCAGAGGCGCTCTTCAGTTCGGCAAGCAGCTCCTCGTAGGACTGGTGCCTCTGCGATGGCGATTTCGACATCATCTTCATGATTACAGGAGGCAGGGCAGCCAGCGAGCTGTTCCTCTCCCTTGGATCCGGGACGGGCGCTTCGCAGTGCATCTGCAGAAGACCGAGGCTGGATTCGGAGACGTAAGGCCTCTGCCCGGTGCACAGCTCGAAAAGGGTCACCCCGAGCGAGTAAATATCCGACCTGAAATCAGTGCGGGCGCCGTCAGCCTGCTCGGGCGACATGTATGCGGGAGTGCCCATGACCTGGCCCGATCGCGTGAGGTTGGACATGGCGTCGACGTTCTTCGCCAGGCCGAAGTCCGCGACCTTCACGGTGCCGCGGTCGTCAATCATAAGGTTGGCGGGCTTGATGTCCCTGTGGATTATCTTGTGCTTCGCGGCCTCCATGAGGCCGGAACAGGCCTGTATCGCCGCGGCTATGACGTCCTTCTCGGGGATACGGCCTTTCCGGTCGACCAGCTTCCTGAAGTCCGTGCCTTGCACGAATTCCATTGCGATGAAGTAGGTCCCCTGGACCTCGCCCGCGTCGTAAACCCTCACGATGTTGGGATGGTCGATTTTCGCGGCTGCCCTGGCTTCCTGGTGGAAGCGCTCAACGAAGGGCTGGTTGTTCTTCACGAGTCGGTCGGGAAGGACTTTAAGGGCGACCGTCCTGTCCAGGGTCGTGTGGACAGCCCGGTAGATGACCCCCATCCCGCCCTCGCCGAGCTTGGATTCAAGCCTGTAGGATCCGATGACTTTATGTTCCGCGTTCATGCCGAATTCTTGCGGCAAACGAAAAGAGGGAAGTCCTTCCTTGTCCAGGCGATACGGTCCAATCGTATTCCCTCTACTTGGCCGAATCAACAAGGATTGGGCACTCTTGCAGGGGGGAATGCTGCATCCCTGCCAGCTGTTATTCCACCCCAGGCAGGTAGCGCCCTCCTATCCTGCTGAAATGCGTGGAGCCGGAGTAAAGGCGGCTGTGCCAGATTTTCATGAGTTCAGCCGGCGTGAATACCCCGAAATCGTCTTCCGCGGCCGCCTCCAGCTTCCCGAACGAGGGGCCGAACAGCATCAGGAAGGCGTCCCTGACGTATACGACGATGCAGCAGTTCGATTCCGCCGCCTCGAGGAGGAAGTCGATGCTCCAGAGCCTGCTGCCGAGAAAGACCCCCTCGTCCTCGTTCCAGACCCCGAAATGGCCCCCTTCCAGGGCTTCTTTGAACAGTTTGTTCTCGATTTCAGGGCCCGTCAGCGCAATGCTGTTCAGGGCCTGCCAGTATCTCCCCCTGCTCCGGTCCGCAAGATCCTGCCTCAAAAGCTCTATGTTCCCCCTTCTCGCCGCGGCCGCCTTGAAATCCGGAGGCGAATCAATGAGCTTCAGGAGATCCGCTGCCGTCCTGCGACCGTTTTCGTCCCCTCTCTCGGCGCGGTGCCTGAGGAAGGCCCCGAATTCCTCAGGAGCCCAGGCTTCGATGAATGGAAACACCTTCTCCTTCAACACGGCTAAATCCTCATCTTCTCCGGGCCACGGCATTTTCCATACGTCTTTCAGCGCCTTCGCCGCCGCTTCTTTCCTGAGTTCGCTGCCGAGCATTTCGTGGAATCCCAGTAGAACCTCGGGTCTGGACGGCCTCTCAATCAGCATCCTGCCGATGGACTCGAGCCATGACTCTTCAGGCTGAATTCCGAAAAGGCCCGGCAGGAGCATGGCCAATGCAATCGCTTCTTCGCAATCGCCGGAGTTCTCGATGAAACCCTGCACAACCTCCCCGGGTCGGGTCGAGAGGTCCGCTAGCAATGCCAGCGCGAGCTCGTCTCCTTCGCCCGCGGCGCCGGCGAGCATGTCGAGGGCTTGCGCTTCGCCCGTAGAGGCCAGGGCATGGAGCGCCATCGCGCGCGCGGCGTCGTCATCCTTCGCCGCCGAAATCCGCCGTAAAACCGGAGCCGCCTCGCCGGAACCAGGCGCTGCTTTGGGAATTCGGCTGATCGCCCAAAGGCGGAGGTAGCCCGCGTATTCCTCAGCGAATCTCGTGATTAGCGGCAGGTCGTCCTTGCAGGGAAGCAGGTCCCTTGCCCATGATTCGAGAAGCCTTCGAATGCCCCCGAATCCGGCCGAATCCAAACACGCACTGCAGAAGCAGTAGTGCAGCGCGAGATCGATGAAAACCCGAGGCAGGCCCTCCCTGGCCGCGTGAAGATTGTCAGGCCGGCGCTGGAAACCGAATTCGCTCCCCGTCTCTTCTGCCCTCGCCGCGCAGGGATTCAGCCGCCAGACCATTTCCGCCGTCTCCGCGAGATGGGCACGGCTGTACATCTGAAGGAGGATCGCTGTCGAGAAGGCCGCTTCGGCAGCCCTGGGATCGCCTTCCCTTTCCGCGATGGCGATGAGAAGCGGAATGTGCGAAGCGTTCATTCCCTTGTGCCCGTCGGTCAGGACCACAGGGCCGGTATCTTCTCCGGAGGCAGGTGGCTTCGGGAATCCGGACAGCAGTCCCGTCGCGTTGCGGAATCCGATTGCATGCCTGAACCTCTCCATGGGGTCATGCTCGTCGTCCTCGCGCAGGAGGCCGGCCAATCCTTCGATTGGCGGGGTGTTCATGCTGCGGCAATATGGAGTCAGGAGTTCCACCTTCATGTCCAGTTCCTCCCTGTCGAGGAACTTCCAGTCGAGCAGCCAGGCGCATGCGAGCGCAAGAAGGGCGGACTTGCTCTTCATGCCTTCGCGCAGGGCGTCTATGAGCCGGGATTTCGGGAGCGACGCGAGCCTGTCGATGGCCGCGGCTCCTGCGCTTGATTCCGGCGAATCGAGCCCGGAAAGCAGGTCGCTCGGTCCGGATTCGCCGGTCACAGTCCCTGGCGGCCTGGCGACGGCTTCGGCGGCGGACCCGGCGTTCCAGGATCCCTCCTTCCCGGTTCCGGAGGCATCGTCCTTTTCAAAGCTCGGACGGTCTTCGCCGTCCCTGGATGCCGATCTTAGGACCAGCCCTGCGGCTCCGAAGAAGAGTAGCAATGCAACTGTGGATAGAATGCGCTTTGTCATGACGCCTCCACGTCCTGAGCGACAGACGGCGCGGAGAAGAACAGGAACACCGTCGCGACCAGTGCCTTATTCATTTTATTATTTCCAGAAAATAGGCCAGGACAAGATACACGGCGAAACATGTGAAATCTATGGCGGCCGTCAGGGAGGCGAAAAGGACCTGGTCGCCGCACGCGAACAGAATAATCGACAAGAGGCAGCAGGAGATGAAAAGGAGCAGGGCCCCGGAAGCTCCGAATAAATACATCTGCCTGTTCGTATGCATACCTTCGGCCTTCAGCTGAACGCGTCCCGAAGATAATTCTAGCATTATTGATTCAGCCGTAAAAACCCGGTTTCAAGCTGCCGGCGGAATCGACCAATAAAGAAGCGCGATAGAATCAAAGGCTGAGCGGATTGCGATGACGCAAGAACTGCCATGCTTCAGTTGGATATGATTCGCCAGTCATAGAGGCTTTGTTACGGGCGAATCACGCTACTCCAGCGACCTGAAGATGCCGTTCGTGAGCCTGGCGAGTCCCAGCATTAGGCTCCTGGACGAAACCTTGTCGTCGTCGTGGTGGGAGCCCATGAGGAACGCCACTGCGTTTATCCGGACCTTGCGCCCCGCAGTCCATGCGGCGACGTCCTTCAGGATGGCCTCCGGGTCGGTCCTTCCTTCCGTCGGACGGCCGTCCGTGAGGAAGTAGACTGCCTCGACCTCCTTGAACGACAGCGCCTGAGCGAGCGCCGAGTGGATGTCCGTCCCCCCGGCGGGATTGAGCCCCTCGACGTACTCGACGGCCGTGGCGACGTTCGCCTTCGAGGCGGGGACCATCTCGTCCCTCCAGGCCGTTACGCCCGAGCTGAAGGCGATTACGTTGAACCTGGCCTCGGGATCGAGCTGGTTCTGAAGCACGAATTCGAGCTCGCGCGCCACGAACTTGAGCCTGCTCAGCCCCTTGTCGCGGTTCGTGGAGAAGGTTGCGGCCATGCTGCCCGATACGTCTACGACGAACACGACCTTCCTGCAGCGCACGGTCCCGTATATGTGGCTTCTGGCCTTGACCGACTCGAGGATTTTCCTGGCCTTTTCCTTGTCGCTGGAGAAATCGAACGCCTTCAGAATCCCGAACTTGTTCTCCGGATCAGTTATGGTGTCCTTGATTGAATCGAGCACCTTGAGCCTGTCCGCGGAGAAGGAAAACCGCTCCAGCACGGGAATAATCTCGGCCGACGTCATTCCCAGCACATGCTCTTCCAGGATTCCGACCGCGTCCACCATGTCCGAATCGAACCCGAATGCGTTGAGCAGGCGGACGAGCTGGGCGGACGCGAGCCCTAGCGGATTGGATTCGACGGCGAGCCTGAGAACGCGCTTCTTGCCTTCGGAAAAGCTTTCCTTTGCAAGCTGATCAGCGAGGGCCGCAATCCTGTCCTCCGGCCATACGGCCGCATGATTCACTATCAGGGCGTCCAGGCATTGCGCCGGCGGAGCCTGCTTTCCGGGGCCGGATTTGCCCATGCCTGACAGGATATCCGATGCCTTCTTCTTGTCCGCGTCGAAATCGAAGGCCTCCAGAAGGAGGTGTCTGTTTTCCGGATCCTCAATCCTGTCCTTCAGGACCTCGAGGGCCTTGAGCCTGTCGCCCGAGAAGTCGAAGACCTTGAAGATGGACAGCGCTTGGCCGCACGTGAAGGTATTGGTCGAAGCCGCGGCCCTGAGGAGGTTCAGCTGGTCGGAGCTGAAGCCTTCCTCCTCGAGTCCTTCAATCAGCTTCTTGAACGCCTTGCCCTCCATCGCGCGGGCATCGGGAGGGAACGCTGCGGCGAGAGCAAGCGCAACCGCGCATGCCGCCCCAAAGCATAAGTTCGCAAACATATCGGTACTCCTGAGAGAGAAAGCACGTTGACGCGTCTGACAGGCAACAGCCCGCAAAACCTCATGCCGGATTCTAGGGTCTGGAGCGGGAGGTTTCAACGTGCGCAGGGGATGTTACGCGGTTTTTACATCGCTCAGCACTTGGAATTGGGGTCGTATATTGAGTGTTGACTTGGTTTGTTTCGAGAGTACAATGAGCGCATGTGCAGAGCCACCAGAATCGAGTTTCCCGGGGCATTCTACCATGCCATGAGTCGAGGGATCGACAGACGCAAGGTGTTTCCAGGTGATGAGCATTTTGAACGGTTTCTCAAGCTGATGGGCGACAGGGTCGAAGGCGGCGACCTCGACGTGCATGCATTCTGCCTGATGGAGAATCACTTCCACCTGCTTCTGGGAACCCCGAGGGGTAACCTGTCGCGATGGATGCAGGGTGTGCTCGGAAGCTACGCCCAGTGGTACAACGCCCGTGAGGGGCGATCGGGGCATCTGTGGCAGGGTCGATACAAGGCGATACTCGTTGAACGCGGCCCATATCTTCTAGAGTGCTCCAGGTATATCCATCTCAATCCGGGCCGTG
Organism: Candidatus Kuenenia stuttgartensis; assembly: GCA_020723505.1. Lineage (GTDB taxonomy): Bacteria > Planctomycetota > JAKEIC01 > JAKEIC01 > DYIT01 > DYIT01. The sequence goes on along the minus strand of DYIT01000046.1, from coordinate 6,138 downwards.
CCGGGCTGACCGGGTCTCCGGAGCGCTGGAAGTGGTCGAGCTACAGGAACTACGTCAGCGTCCTCGGGAGACCGGCCGTGCCCTGGGTGAAAGTCGAAACGGTCCTCGGAGAGACTGGCGCATCAGGCGTTAATGCCAGGGAGCAGCGCCGCACTTACAGGGCATACGTCGAATCCGCGGGCGATGGGAAGCAGGCAAGCCCGTTCGAACGCGCAACCGCCGGGCTTGCCCTTGGAAGCGAGTCATTCGTGGCCTGCGTCAAGGACAGGCTGAAAGGCCGTCCGGATACCGAAGACGAACCATCCTTGAGGAAGTTGCGCAAGGAAGGGCTGATTTCCCCTGACCGAATCGAGGAAGCTGTAGAAAAGGAATTCGGCAATCCCTCAATCAAAAGCCATGCTAGGCGCATCCTCGCCGCACTTCTCGTCGGGTGCTCAGGTCTGCGGCCGGCGGAGGTGGCGCGCAGGCTGGGCGTGACGCGGGGCGCAGTCTCAAGATGCATCATTAGAGACGGCAAACCTTCCCCCTTCGAGACCGAAATCGCGCGAAAAGTCCGAAAGTTGGCAACCGGCCTTGGGGCTCCAATGCGATGACGGGCGCGATCTAAAGCTTCAAGTTCCGTAAAGTCAACATTCAATATACGACCCCATATACGACCCCATATACTCACTCGACCCCATATACTCAAGGACCCGCAAGAATCCGGGATCGGGAATCCGGCGGTGCCGGCATGTATTTCAATCCGGTCTGCGCCGGTCACGGCCTCGGGATTGTTTTCAGCAGCAGCGCCCGGCAGTATGATGCTTCCATCCGGAGGGACCGGATACAAGCTTGAGGTGGAAGATGACATGCAATGTGCCGCGAATGCTCCTGACCGCAGCTGTTATCGCGGTTTCAGCGCTCGAGCCCGCCTATGCGCGCGACGCGACGGTGGGCGCCTGCACTCAAAAGGACTCCTTCGCAAAGCAGCAGACTGTTCTGGATGTGCTGGTCCGCAGGCTGTCCTCGGCCCAATCCGACGAACAGAAGGCGTCCATTACGGCATCCATCGCCTCGAAATACGGGGCAATGTCCATCGAAAACCTCATCCGGTACAGAGAGCCGGCCATGAAGCACGTCTTCCTCAGGCTCTTGAAGCATGACAAGTGGCCTGTCCGGGCCAGGGCCCTGTACGCGCTCAAGATGAACGGCGATCCCGGCCTCGCTGCTGCTGTGGGCGAGGCTCTTTCGGACAAGGACCCGCGCGTGCGTGAAATGGCCGCCAATGCGCTGGGCCACTGGGGGGACGAGAAAGCCGCCGCCCTGCTCTCGGCCAAGAAGGCCGAGGAAAAGGATTTCTACGTGCTCGCCTCAATTGAGGCCGCCCTTTCGACGATTTCCGCGGATCCCAGGCCGTACTCCAGGTACAAGGGCGATGCGGTCTGGAAGGAAGCTCTGGTCGGCCCCGAAGGCGCGAAGAGCGTGGAATGGGTCTGGGTCAGGAAAGGGGAGAATCTCTTCAATGATTACCACGCCGCCTGGAGCGATTTCCCCGACGCCGACTCGTTCTGCTATCCGGTCAGCGAGTACAAGACCGACCTCTTCTGCCCTGCTTACCCGCGCCGATCCTTCGGAGCGAACGGGAACCACGCAGGAGAGGACTGCGCCTGGTTCAGGGAAGGCTGCTCCTATTATGCAATCGCGAACGGCGTCGTCCGCATGGTCCAGGGCGCCGGCGGAGACTGGGGCTTCCTGATTGTGATTGAGCACCGGCTTCCGTCCGGAGACCACTTGGCGTCTGTCTACGGACACGCCGCATGGGACCTGCTCGTGAAGCCCGGAGACATCGTCTCGAAGGGGCAGAAGATTGCTACCCAGGGGCTTTCATGCAGCATCGAGAACGGGGGATACGGTTCGCACCTGCATTTCGGAATCGGCGACGGGCCGTTCAGAAGGTCGAAGAAGGTCGAAAAAGGCTCGAAAATCGCCGTTGAAGAAGGAGGCAAGAAAATCACCGGCCAGGTCGTGCGCATCGTCTACGCCAAAGGCACGAAGAACCAGTACAACTGGCCGCTGCTTGCCGCAGTCGTCCTGCTCCCCGGAGGCGGAACGGTTGAGAAGGTCATCGACGACGAGCCGGTTGCGGACCAGATATCATGGCTGCAGGCATACATAGCCGGCTGCAGCGGCTGGCTTGACCCTGAAAAATTCCTGCCCTCCAAAGTCGAGGGCAAATAGGCCTGGGAAATCCGGCGCGCCGGGTCCCGCCCCGGTCGCCCCCTTCCGCTTGAAATCCCCGCACCTGTGGACACTGCCGCGAGGACTGCATAGAATCATGCATTAAGGAATCATATTGAAACCTGAGGAGTCTTCATGAATCAGCTAATCGTGGTAGACGGGCCGGATTCCGGAAAAGTGCTCAACCTAATCGACGGAGCTGTGACCGGCCGGGATCCTTCGTGCCATCTGGTGCTCGCCGATCCGGCTGTGGCGGAAAGGCACGTCCGCTTCACGGTGCAGGACGATTGCGTTTCCGCGGCAGCGCTCTGCCGCGGGGATTCGATGTCGGTCAACGGAAGCGTTTCGGAGCGCTCGAGTCTCAGGCACGGCGACATACTCCAAATCGGCGGGACCCGCATCATCTTCAGTTCCGAGCAGTCCGTGGAGATGCTCGACATCTCCGGCGAGGAAGGCGGCGAACTGCACGCCACCACGAACATAAGGGTCAACTACGGCACGGATGCCGCCCAGCTGCTGGACGTCATAAAACGCCTGGATTCGACCCGCAAGAACCTCCTGAGCGTCATCAGGATTCACGAGACGGTCCATGCGTTCGAGGAGCTCGGCGAAGTCCTGAACAAGATATGCGGGGTAGTGCTCGAGACCTTCCCGGCGGAGCGCTGCACCATACTCCTATTCGAGGAGAAGCAGGGCAAGTTCCGGGTGGCTTCGAGCATCGGGCGGAAACCGGGCGGAGGCGGCAAACCCGCCATAAGCAGGGGCATACTCAAGGAAGTGTACAGGACCCGCGAATCCCTGCTGCTCGAGGACGCGCTTACCGACGCGCGCTTCGACTCGCGCGGCAGCGTTGCAGAGCAGCACATCCGCTCGGCCATGGCGGTCCCGATTCAGTTCGCGGACGCCTTCCACGGGATTCTCTACGTCGACTCGACGAGCCGGAAAAACCTGTTCTACGAGGAGGACCTCGCGCTGCTGAGCGCGATAGGCTACCAGTCGGGCCTTCTCATACAGAAGGTTCGCATGGCAGAGGAGATTAGGGAGAGGACAAGGCTCGAGCACGACATGCATCTGGCCGGGGAAATCCAGCAGCATGTCCTGCCGTCCTCGGCTCCGGACAGGAACGACCTCGACGTCTTCGGCATCATGCGGCCCGCGGCGGAGGTCGGCGGGGACTTCTACGACTTCATCGAATCGGGAGAGGATCTCTTCATCGCCATCGGCGACGTCTCCGGAAAAGGCGTCTATGCCGCGCTCGTGATGATGATGGCGCGCAGCGCCCTGAGACCGATTATCCGTATGACCGCGAGTCCAAGGGAAATACTGCGCGAACTCAACAACTACATGGTCGAGGACACCCTCCCGTCGTTCTTCATGACGTTCATACTCATGCGCTGGTCGGGGCAAAGCAAGGAGTTCGTGTTCTCCGGCGCAGGCCACGACAACCTGTTCGTCTGGAACGCCCGGGCGGCCAAGGTGGAGGAAATCCCGGCTGGAGGCATGGCCCTCGGCATATACCGGTCCGACGGGGAGAAGTTCGCGGACAAGACGCTTTCCCTGGGCACGGGCGATGTGCTTCTCCTGTACTCCGACGGAGTGACCGAGGCGATGGACGCCAAGGGGGAGTTCTTCGGAGACGAACGGCTCAGGGACTCGCTCGCGAGGCACTCGTCCAAACCGGCGCGGGAAATCGTGGAAGCCGTCCTGAAGGACGTGAAGGCCTTTTCCACGGGGGGAGCGCAGAGGGACGACATCACCATTGTCGCAGCCAGAAGGAAGACGGGGGCGTGATACACCAGGGAATCGCTGACGAGAACGTCCGGCTGCTGAGGGCCGGCCTCATGGCAGGCGTTCTCGACGGCAAGGCCATATCGAAATGCGCGCTGGCTCTCAGAGATAATCCGGATGCCTTGGCCGGCTCAATCCTCCTCAGGGAGCGATTGTGCACGCCGGATCAGTTCAAGGCCCTGGTCGACCGCCTCGAGTTCAAGATACTCCATTGTCCTGAGTGCAAGAGATTCGAGCAGGCGGGGATCGGGATCGGAAATCCCGCCTGTCCGGCATGCTGCGGCGATTTGGTGCTGCTTGAATTGCAGGCAGCAGAGCATCTCCCGGGTTCCGGACCGGCTGCGTGCCTGCCGAAGGCTGGAGCTGTAACCTCCGGCGCCGGCCGTTACAGCATCTCCGGAGAGATTGGCCGCGGCGCCCTGGGGAGGGTCGTCGCCGCCAAGGACGGGCTGTTGGGCCGGGATGTCGCCATAAAGGAGATGATTCGCGGCACGGACGATCCCATCCTGATGCAGCGTTTTCTCAAGGAAGGCGTCGTCGCGGGAAGGCTGCTGCACCCCAATATCATCCCCGTATTCGACGTCGGCATCCGCGAGGAAATGGGCCGCCGAATCCCGTTCTTCGTGATGGGCCGCGTTCAAGGATACGACCTCCTCGAGATAATCCAGGCCGTGGAAAGGGGAAGCTTCCCGGCCCGCAAGGATCCGGCGGGCATGGAGGGTTCCGAGCGCGGTTTCGGAGATCCGCGCCGCGAGTTCACGAGGATGCGTCTGCTGCAAATCTTCCAGGACGTGTGCCTGGCGATAGCCTACGCCCACGATTGCGGGATAATCCACAGGGACCTCAAGCCGTCCAACGTGATGGTCGGCGCATACGGGGAGGTCTACGTCGTGGACTGGGGCCTTGCCAAGGTAATCGGCAGCGAGGACACGGGAATGGCGGTCGCCTGCCCGGCATCGCCGGACATCGATGCTCGGACCAGCTCGACGGTCCTGACGCTAGACGGAGACATAATAGGTTCTCCGGCCTATATCTCGCCCGAACAGGCCGCCGGGAAAACAGGCGAAATCGACGAACTTACGGACATCTTCAACCTCGGAGGAATCCTTTACGAGATTCTCTCCTGGAGGCCGCCTTTTGAAGGAGGTCCGGGAGACGGGCTTCCATTGGGGACGCTCAGGGGCGCTCTGCAACCGCCTTCGAAACGTGTTTCGGATTTGAGGACTGCGATGACGAGCCGGCCCGGCCCGGTTACGGACGGGAGCCGCTGGGTGCCGGATTCCGTACATCCGGAACTCGACAGAATCTGCATGAAGGCCATGTCCCCGGAAAAGTCCGGAAGATACACATCGGCTCGTGAAATCCGCGTCGCTATCCAGGAATTCATGGAAGGGGTGAAGGACCTCGAGAAAAGACAAATCCGGGCAGCGGAGTTGATTGAGCAAGGCAGGAGGAACCTCGGGAATTTCAGGCAGATCGCCGCCGCGATTGAGAAGAAAGAGGCGTTAACTAGGGAAGCGTCGCTGAAAACTCTTTTCTGGGCTCCGGTGTCGGAGAAGAAGCACCTGTGGCTCATGCAGGAGGAGATTGATCTCCTTCGCGAACGGAAGATGGCGGAATTCAGCAAGGCCGAAGTCGCATTCGGAGAGGCAATCCTCTCCGATTCGGCAAATCCCGGCGGGTGGGAGGGCCGCTGCGACCTGTACCTTGAAAGATACCTGGCGGCTGAAATCCGGAACGACAGGGACGAGATGTTCCTCTACAGCCGTTTTCTGGAGGAGTACGACCGGGACGGGAGCCGGCTTCGTGTCCTCAAGGAGCCCGGCCGAATCGCCATCCGCACCTTCGCCTGGCGCTGCGGCTGCCTGAGCGTTGTCCGCAACCCGGGCTGGCGCGTGGAATTCGACGAAAAACCGCTCGTGCCGTGGAGGGACGGCGTGCTCGCATTCGGGTCCGAGGTCGGGGAAGAGGACATGCCCGTGCCGGAAGCAAAATCCTACCCGCCCGAAGCGACGTTCGGACACGGTCCCGGCTGCCTTCGCGAAGAGGTTCAGGGCGCCGAAATCTGGCTGTTCCGGTTCGAGGAGAGGGACAGGATTATGGTGCCAGAATTTCCCGAGGGGGTCAGGGTGG
>DYIT01000045.1:14430-31336 GCA_020723505.1 Candidatus Kuenenia stuttgartensis | reverse complement strand
CCGCCGACCAGGAGGACTTCGTGTCCATGGGAATGAACACGACGCTCAAGACCAGGCAGATTATCGAGAACGGCATCGGAGTCCTGGCGATAGAGATGATTGCCGGCGCGCAGGCGCTGGATATAAGGAAAATGAAATCCGGAAAGGGCACCCAGGCAGCGCACGGGGTCGTGAGGAAATACGTCGAGCACCTGCATGACGACCGGCCCCTCTACGACGACCACAACAGGATGGTAGAGACGCTCAAGTCCGGAGAAATGCTCGAGGCCGTGGAAGCCGCGGTGGGAGGACTGGCGACTTATTAAGCAAAACTCCGAATACTCGCCCCCTCACCCCTCCCTCTCCCCCGAACCGCGGGGGAGAGGGTGTAAAGGGATAGGTCGAAATAAGGTCCAATTCAGTGCGCATACCGATACTCATGCCCGTTCTGATATCAATAATCCTGAATACGGGTTGCGAGAAAGGAATCAGCGAGAAAGATGTCGAGCGCCTGTATGCGTGCGCGGTGAACAACTGGTTGTTCGATTTCAGGGTAGCCAAGGACAGGACAAAGGCCAATTTCAGGGATTATCTTGATTCCGAAGCAAGGAAATCCGGCGCTTCAGACTGGTCGGATTTCACGGAGAAAGCCAAAGAGTCCATCGGAGAGGACGAGTTGGGTGATTTGCTAATCAGATTGAATCAGAAATCCTTCGATGAGATGAGACCTATTCAGCATGAAAACAGCTCGAAGAAATGAACATCCACCCTGTCCCCATCCAAGGCGGGAGAGGGGAAGGGCGAGGGGGATGTGTTCAGTTCGAATCAGTACTCATCCTCCGTATTCGCGGTCTCGCCGCTTTCCCATCCGTTCTGCGAGAACCACCATTCGCCGCTCTCGATCTTCCAGTCGCGACCGAAGATTCCCGCGGCCTTGAGCCCGGCAGGGAGGTTCTCCTGCGGCCTTCCGGTCCATGCGGTGACGTCCGGATAGTGGACGCCGGACCTGAAGTACGGCGCAGCCATCGTCCCGTCAATACCCTGAGCCCCGGTGCCTCCGACCACGGCAACCATCGCGTTGACGCTGCCCTTGCGCGGCCTGATGAAGAGGCAGGACACGCCCTCGCCCTTCAGCACCTTTTCCCCGATGCGCATGCGTCCGGCGCGGACCTCCACCGCGTCCTGGTCCAGCAGTGCGGCGAACGCGCGATTCATGCCCGAGTGCCCGTACAGCACCACGTTCCTCTCAGGTTCAATGGAAGGATCGAACTGCGAGTCCGGCACGACGTCCGCCGACCCGTTGCCCCTGTACCACCAGCTCGAGGCGTCGTACCTCGCCCGCCTCAGCGCCGCGGCGTTCTCCTCCGAGGTTCCCCCTGTCCCGTACACGAGCATGAATCTCCTCGCGAACGCCTGCTTGAACGGTCCGTACCTGATCGGGTTCTTCTCGGACGAACCGGGCGCTGACGGGAGCATCCGCCATGTCCCGCCGTCCTTGGCGAGGAACAGAATGCCGCCGTTCGAAACCTTCGCGTCAAGCTCGATGCCGTCCACGGCGATTTTCACGTCCCCGTTTTCGAAGAAGGGGGACGGGTCCACGCTGAGCCTCGATACGTTGGACGTCCCGATTTCAATCCTCGAAAGGCCCGGAAAGGCCTTCGCCTTCGCCTCGCTCTGGCACAGGAGCTTCTCCTGGCCCAGCACCGCAATCCACCTGTGGACCGACGAGACCGCGGGATTGTGGGTCTTGAACCTGATTTCCCGCGGAGCCCCGGCCCGCATGCGCCTCGAGAAGAAGTCGAAGAGATCCGCGAGGTCCACGCAGTCCGTGCCCGGCTCTTTTGATTCGTCCCACCAGTGCCCCTTGGCCGGGAACTCCCTGTACACGAAGTCCTTGTGGAATGAGCCCAGCTCCTTGACCATGCCTCTCGACTCCGAAACCGGCACGTTGTCGTCCGCATCGCCGTGGATTATGAAGACTCCCAGGTCCCTCAGGTTCTCCTTGAGCGAAAGCGTGTCGCTCGGCCCGTGCCCCCGGAGGAAGAACTCGTCCGGGCCCGTGCCCTGCGGCGCAGGCCGCTTGGCGTAGGACATGAAGCTGATCCAGCCCGCGCTCGGTCCGATGGCCGCGAAGAGCCCGGGATGGTTGGCGGCCACGTGCCAGGTCCCGTGCCCGCCCATCGAATGCCCCGTGAGGTAGACGCGGTTCTCGTCGACAGGGTAGCGCTTCCTGACCACCGCCAGTACTTCGAGCGCGTCCAGCCTCCCCCAGTCCTCCCAGTCGAAACCGTAGGGCCTGCGGTTCGTCGCCGCGACGATCCACCCCTCGGCCTTGGGCGAGTACGCGTCCGCCTGGCCTTCGGCCCGCACCGAAGCCCCGTGCAACGAGAGGAACAGCGCCCCTTTCCCCTCAACCGGTTTCGGCGGGGGCATGACCGCGTAGAACTGGACCGAGCCGTCGATTTGCGAAATGAACGTCTCCTTGTAGCTCTGGCCCTCCTTCCGGAGGCGGAGGCCGACCTCAATCGCCCTTTCCGACGACCCCTGGACGAGGGTCAGCGCCAGCGGCACGCTCTCCGCCCCGGGGGCGGCGGGTTTCCTGAGCGCGATTTTGAACGCTGCCTTCCTGAGGCACAGCGGAGGCACGAACCCGATGTCCGACACGGTCGTCTCGAACTGCCCGCCTCCCGCCCTGATTGACGCCCCTTCCATGGCTATGCCGGACATGTTGGCGACCAGGACCGAGCCCCAGGCGTCCATGTCCCTGCCTTCCCGGAGGTCGGGGAGCGTGCAGTCCGTGTCGAGAAGCGCGGCGCCGGCCGGGACCGGCCTGAACTCCATTGCGAAGCCTCCCCGCACCGCGCGGACGAGGACGCGGTTCTGGCCCTTCCTGAAGAACACGGGCTGAAGCCCGAATCCGCTTCCGTATATGTCCCCTTCGAACGGATCCCCGTTGATGTAGAAAGTGTAATGGCCCTTGCCGGAGACCGCGGCCATGCAGGCTTCCTCGGCGACGTATTCCGCCAGTGCGTAGCCGTTCGAGAGAAGGGCATGCATGACCTGCCCTTTCTCGTCCTCCGCCGCCTCGGCCCATGCATCCGACATCCCCGGCTCGGCCTGCCCGGCGACGGGCATCGGAGCCCCGGGATCACCCGCGTACCTCTGGGCTATCGGACTCAGGACGAAGCTGTCCGCCTGGCCCGTGGTCCTCATCGAAATGACCATCCACTTCTTCATCCTGATTGGCTCCTCGCCGGCCGCCGCGAGCAGCGACAGGGCAGGCGGCGGAGAGGAGCAGGGCAGCCGCCAGAGCGATAATGCGTTCAGTCCTTGGCATTCGTGTCCTCCTGCATGCGCTTCCGCCTGATAATCCTCTTTTCCGTGACTACTGCGTCCACCTTGAGGTCGTGTTCCTCCACGGGGACGCGGTCCACGATTTGAATTTCGAAAGCCGCCGCAATCCTCGGCACGCCGGGCCTCAAGGTCGGAAGGAAGGAGTCGTAATACCCTCCGCCGTACCCGAGCCGGTTGCAGGCGTCATCGAACGCGGCGCCCGGCATCATTACGAGGTCGATTTCAGAGGGATTGACGGGCTTCGTCCTGCCGTCTACGGGCTCGGGAATGCCGTATGCGCCGGGCGCCAGATCCGCCTCGGGATCAAGGATGGCGGAGATCGCGAGCTTCCTCCCGGCCTTGTCCGCCTTGGGAACCGCCGCCCGCCGGCCCGATGCCAGGGCATCCCGGATCGCGTCCATGGTCGAGACTTCGGACCCGAAGGAAACGAAGAACATGACCGTCTTCGAGCCGAGATACTCGGGCAGCGATATGAATTTCCGCATGATGGCCCGGCTCGCTTCCGTGCGCGCGGAAGACGGGAGGGCGTCCCTTCGGCAGAGCACGCCCCTTCGCAGCGCCTTCTTCATGGCCCCGGCGCCGGTAGAGTGGGGTTCTTTCATTCGTCGCCGTTCTGCGTCTTGTATTCGCCCGAGGAGATCTTGTACCTCTTCATCTTCTCGTGCACGGTTTCCCTGCGCAAGCCGGCGGCCTTGGCCACCTGCGTCACGTTGCCGCCGAACTTCTTGAGGAGGCCCTTCAGGTACGCCGCCTCGAAGCTCGACCTGGCCGGCCGGAACTTGAGTTCCAGGAGCCCGTCCTGCGGAAAATCCGAGGCTTTGGAGACGAACAGCTCGGGAGGCAGGACGTCGAGGCTCAGCACGTCCCCGTGGGCCAGTATCATCGCGCGCTCCAGCACGTTCTCCAGCTCCCTCACGTTCCCGGGCCAGGGGTATTCCATGAAAAGGTCCACGACCTCCTTCGCGACGTTCTTCTTCTCCTTGAGCCCCCTCCTCTTCGCGAGTTTCTCCATGAAATGGTCTACGAGCACCGGTATGTCGCTCCGCCGCTGGCGCAGCGGCGGGAGGTTAATCGGGAACACGTTCAGGCGGTAGAACAGGTCTTTCCTGAATCCTCCCTTCTTCACCTCCTCGGCAAGGTCCTTGTTGGTGGCGGCGAGGTAGCGCGTGTCGACCCTGATGAGTTCCGTGCCGCCCACCCTCAGGAACTCGTTTTCCTGCATCACCCTCAGAAGCCGGACCTGGAACTGCGGCGAGGTCTCCCCGATTTCGTCCAGGAATACCGTTCCGCCGGACGCGACCTCTAGAAGGCCGAGCTTCCTCGAAACCGCCCCGGTGAATGCCCCCTTCTCGTGGCCGAAAATCTCGCTCTCGAGCAGGTTCTCGGAAAAAGCCGCGCAGTTCACCGCCACGAACTTCTCCGAAATCCTGCCCGATTTGAGGTGCACCGCCCTGGCCACCAGCTCCTTGCCCGTGCCGCTCTCGCCCGTGATGAGTATCGTCGAGTCGGTGGCCGAGACCTTGTCAATCAGCGAAAAGACATCGAGCATCAGCGGGTCCGAGCCGACCAGCCCGGGCATCGGCGACGTCCTGCGCAACAGCTCCTTCAGCTTGACGTTCTCGTTCTCTATCTCCGCCTGGCGCCTGATTTTGTCGAGAATCACCTCGATTTGGGTGGGCGAGAACGGCTTGATGATGAAGTCCGTGGCCCCGAGCTTCATCGACTCGACCGCGGTCTCCACGGTCCCGTGGGCCGTGATGATAATCACCGGCAGGGAGGGATCCATCTTCCTCAGCCGCTCCAGCACCTCGAGCCCGTCCATGACCGGCATCTTGAGGTCGGTGATCACCGCGAAGAACCTGTTCTTGGCGGCCTTCTCGACGCCGTCGGCTCCGTTCTCGGCGGTGACCGCCTCGTATCCGAACTGGCGGACTATTGTCGAAAGCAGAAGCCGGATGGCTTCCTCGTCGTCGATAATCAGAATCCTTCTCATGGCTCTTCCGCATCAATGCAACGCGGGGAAAGGATACCCGAAAACATCCGGCAAAGCAAACAAGCAGCGGTTTTGGTAGAAGTGAAGAGTCGCGCACCGCTCCGCCGGAAGTACGCATGGCGCAGAATGGCCGCAATCGGTGATCGGTAATCGATTCCACACGAAGCGCGCGGCCCCATGCCTCGTGTGGAATGCGGAAAAGGCTTGAAACAGGCAGGATAGCCGCTAAAATGAAAAAAACGCTTTCCAGTCCGAATCCTTCATGAATCATCGTGAATCATCCGGAACTGGATCACCAGGGTCCCGTCTGTCGGAGGCGTTGATGAGCCTGGACAAGGAAAAGATGTACCGTCTCCCGTGGAACAACAACGACAATCCCATCGGCTGGGTCGAAGTCACCGATATCTGCAACATCCACTGCAAGGGCTGCTACCGATCCAAGCTGGAGGGCCACAAGGACATCGAGCAGATTAAGCACGAGGTCCTCTTCCACAAGAAGTGGCGGAACATCGACAACGTGTCCATAGCCGGAGGCGAGCCGCTCATCCACCCGCAGATTCTGGATGTCGTCTCCTTCATAAGGAAACAGGGAATCAAGCCCGTGATTCTCACGAATGCCCAGGCTCTGGACCCCCACCTGCTCAAGGAGCTGAGGAAAGCCGGCCTCACCGGATTCACGATTCACATAGACTCGCTCCAGAGCCGCCCGGGCTGGAAGGGCAAGAACGAAATCGAGATGAACGAGCTCAGGCAGCATTACGCGGACATGGTGCACAAGGAAAGGCTTTTCCTCGCATTCAACTCAACGGTCTACTGCGACACCGTGCAGTATGTGCCGAAGATGATCGAATGGGCCCGGAAGAACATCGACAGGGTCCACAGCATAATTTTCATAACCTACAGGGGCGTGCCGAAGACAGAGGACGCAGACTACGTGGTCGACGGCGCCAAGGTCGACGAGGGCGAGCTCTCGTACACGACCGACGAGATAGAAGGCATCAACATCATGTCGCACGACGTGTGGAAGCTGGTGACCGACACGTTCCGCGAATACCACCCCGCGGGCTATCTGGGCGGCACGCGGAGCCACGAGTCGGTCAAATGGCTTACGGCCTCCTCGCTCGGTTGGGGGAAGAAGGTCTACGGCTGCGTAGGTCCCAAGACGATGGAAATCATCCAGGCTTTCCATCACTTCTGGTGCGGCACGTACGTCGCTTACCTCTATCAGCCCAAGGTCCCGAAAATCATCTTCCTGCTTGCGCCTTTCGACAAGGTGCTGAGAAGGACGTTCTTCAACTTCCTGAAATCGGCCGCCTTGAATCCGCTCAGGCTGCTCCTCCCAGTCTACCCGCAGAGCATCGGCGTAATACAGGCTCCGGACGTCATGCCCGACGGAACGGCGGACATGTGCGATTCCTGCCCCGATATCACATACTTCGACGGCAAGTTCGTGAACTCGTGCAGGCTCGACGAATACAGGAAATTCGGCAGGTTCCTGACCCGGCAAGTCAAGAGCGAGGTGGAGGCCGAGAAGGGCTAACCCCGGTTCCGCATGAGCATCACGGATTTACTCGGCCTCTCCGCAGCCGCCCTCACGACGGGCTGCATGATTCCCCAGGTATTCAAGGCGTGGAAGACGCGCAGGACCCAGGACGTTTCGCTCGCCATGTACCTCATGATGGCCGCGGGCATCCTGCTCTGGCTCATCTACGGAATCGTCATCCGCGAGACTCCGGTAATCGCCGCCAATGCCGCTGCAATCGTACTGGTGCTGGCAGTGCTGGCGCTCAAAATCCGGTTCGGCTGAATTCGCGCGCTTTGCACGTGAATTCACATCTGTTGAAATTGGAGATTGGAGGTTGGGAGTTCACAGGGATTTTGCTGTCGGATGTCGGGATTTTATGCAACGTTGGCTGCGATTCTGCTGCGTCATAATCTGCCTCCTTCACAGCCGCCAGCATGTTAGGAAAAAGCCGACTCATTCATCACCATTTCAGTCAGACAAGCAGGCCGGTGCATTCGAGCCCTTCCGGATTGCGTCAGCCGCCGGAAGGACGCTCGCCCTCCTGTCCGCCATCGCGGCGGCCGCGGTTCACGATGCATGCTCCCGGCGCGCTGGCGCCGACGTCATCGAGCTCCTGGACGGATCATTCGTCGAGGGCATCGTCGAGTCCGAAAACAGAGACCGCGTCCTGCTGCGCACGCCCGTCGGACCGAGGAGGTTCCCCCGTGAGTCCGTAAGGGAGATTGCCAGGGGCGTTTCAATCTTCGACGTGTTCGACGCCAGGCGCAAGGCCCTCGATACCGCCGACGTGCCGGGATTCCTGAAGCTCGCCGCCTGGGTCAAGGGCCTGGGATACGATTCCACCGCGAGGAAGACGCTCGAACACGTGCTCTGCCTCGATCCCGACAACCTCGCCGCGCGCGACGGGCTGGGCCATAAATTCGTGAACGGCAAGTGGCTCACCGACTCCGATTCCGTAATGATTGAGCTCGGCATGCGCCGGGTTTCGGGCCAATGGCTGGGTCCGGCGGAATTCGAATCCAGGAAGGATTCGCTCGCCTTGATTGAAGGGGAGTGGTTCCTCGCCGAGCATGCGGCCCTGCTCGCGCGGGGCGAGCCTGCCAGGCTCCCGGACGCGGAGGGATTCAGGGTCTTCCGCACGCCGCGCTATCTGATTCGAGCCGCAATCGCTCCCGAGCACTCCGAATCCCTGGCCCGCTTGTCCGAGGCACTGCACCGGGCGCTCGAGAAGTACTTCGGCGCAAAACCCGCATTCCTGTTGCATGCGGTCGTCTTCCGGGATGCCTCCGCCTTCGCGGAGTATACCTCCTCCCGAAGGGAACCGTGGATGCCTCCCGATTCCATGCCCGACGGGTACTTCAACCCTGAAACCAGGACCGTGTACACCGGATTCGGCGGCACGGCAAGGACCCCGGGAGTGCTCGCTCACGAGCTCGTGCACCAGTTCGAATGGGGAGTCCGGCCCGATGCTTCGCCACCCGCCTGGTTAAGGGAAGGACTGGCATGCTTCTTCTCCGTCCACGCTTTCGACGGGAAGGAACTGAAGACCGGGCTCTTGAATCCGGAGTCCAACCTCCATTACGAATATCTGCGCAAGCTCTTCCGCGCGGGAAAGGAATGGCCTCTGGCGGACGTGCTTTCTCCGGGGCCGGGTCGTGCGGCCGACCCCCATTTCTACGACCATGCATGGAGCCTCGTGTACTACCTCGAAAACGGGGCGCCGCCCGAACTGAAGAAAGGATTCGCCCGATACCGAGGGATGGTGCTCGCCGGCCGGGACTCAGGAGACCCTCGCGTCAGCGACTCCCTCTCTTCCTGCATGGGCAGCACCGATGAAGAGCTGGAAAAGCGCTGGAAGGGATACTGGAAGGGCGTCTTCGGAATCGATTAATCCCCGTTGTCAGCTTCACTTCGGCGTTTCAGTGTTGAGGATTCAGTTTGGGTCGATACTCCGCACTTGTTGGCAAAGCCTGTGGGAGCCGCCGGGGAAGGCTCGCATCCCGAGGCGGCGATTATCCCCCCCCCTGTCCACCCGAGGTTCTAATCTCCGTGAAGTCCACCTCGAACTCCGGCTCGTCGAGCGAACCCCGCTCGGTCAGGGAAACCTCCCTGTAGCCCTTGACGTCGTCCTTTATGAAGCTGCCGGAGAAGACGACGTTCGCCCCTTCGCGCAGGGGCTCAATCATCGCGTAAAGCTTCGATCCCTGCTCAATCCGCATCCCGGATTTGAAGAAGATTCTGAAACCCGCGAATTCCGACTTTATCGAGACCGACGCCATTCCTCCGCCCTTGGTCGTGCTTATGTCCGAGACAATCCCCTCCCATGCGGCGATGCCGCAGCCGTTCTTGACCGCGAACTCCTTCCGCCACTCGTTCGCGCTGCGGTATATCTCGGACTTCTTTATTTCGTTCGGGGCGTTGCGGTAAAGCTCCGGAAACTGCTTGAGCCCCTCGTGCAGGCTGTTCTGCATGGCGACCCGGGAATACTCGCCCTGCCGCGTTCCCCGCATTCCGCTCGGCCCGGGCCTGCAGCAGCATCCTGCCGCAAGGACCGCGACAGCAATAATCATGCGCCTGTTCATGCAATCCCTTCAAACATCCGGTGACTGTCCCGAATTCCAATTGACTCATGTTTCTGCGACATGCAATGGGAGCCTTTAGACTCTTTCTCGCGGGATTGGCCCTGCCATGCCAGTCCCGAGGACTTCTCGATCCTGGGAAACCTGCCTGCGCCGCGACAGCCACCATGTGAGGCGTCACAGCACGCAGGCATGATTTATATTCTGATTTACATGATTTCCAGGAGAATGGGAATGGAAATCCACCCCCTCTGATCATTGAAAGAATTCGCAGTAAGGCACGCGCCGAGCGAGTGATATGACCCGGACGAGCCTGGGCTGCATCCCTGTCTGGTTCCGGCTCGTCCGGGTTATGGTCAGAGCAGGCGGCTCATCTTCCCGGAAGCGGCAGCCACGAGGAGGATAAGCCCGGGAGCCGCAGCAATGGACACGGCCAGGACGAATGCCGGGGAGGCCTGCGCCTTCAGGGCTTTCGAGAGGCGGGCGAGGACGATGTGCGTGAGCATCGCGGTGCAGGCCAGGAGGCCGGCCAGCGCGAGGATCGAGGCTGCGGTCAGGATTGCACGGTGGGGGAAAAGAGGCGCGGTCGCGACCGCGGTCGAGACGGCGAGCAGGACGCGTGCCGCCGCAAGGACGCCGCGATTCCGCGTCTCCTGCACGGCGGCGCCCGTGGAGGCGAGGAAGGGAACGGAAACCAGCATGCCGATGCCCAGTCCGGCGGCGAGGCCGGTCAAGTACCGCACGGCATTGTTTCCGCCGTAAATACCCTTCATGGCGAGATACACGTCGAGGACCGGGATGACGACGGCAAAGGCCGCGGGGATTGCCCATTTCCGCCAGGCGGCGTGCGGGTCGCGCATGCACAGCATTGCCGAGAAGCCAATCAGGAAGCCGAGGTACAGCCCCGAGCACCTCGCGCAGAAGAGCGCCTGGAATTCCCCCGCGTGGAACGATCGCTCGGGCATCCTGTGACAGACGAGGCTCAGGAATTTTTCTATGGCTTGCATGGGAAACGACTATTACTAATAAGTGCGAAATAGTATTTACCAGACCATGGCTTACGACACTGACAAAGCTGAAAGAGAGCTGACCACGCTGAAGGCTTTCAAGAGGTTTGATTGCGTTCCCTCAGCGTTCTTCAGTAAATTTTCAGCGTCCTCAGGTTCGAAAAAGCATCGACAGCTTGTCCATACTATTCTGCACTCCTTGGCAAGGAGGATTTCCCGGCAGGTCCGGGTCAGCTCTTCTTCCACTTCTTCAGGTTGTCCAGAATCCAAAGCACCTTCGGAAGCTGCTCCTCCGCGCACTCGACGTGGATCATCGTGACTATCTCGTACATCACGGACCTGTACTTGATGAAATCCACCTGCACGATGAAATCCGGCGAGTCGAGCCCCAGGCCTTTCAGCGCCTTCTGCATCTCGGCGGACACCTGGACATCGAACGTGAAGCGGTGCGACTTGAACTGCTGGAGCGTGACCTTGAACCCGCTCCTCTTCCTTATGTTCTTCAGGCCCCGGCGTTCCAGTTCTCCGACCGTGCACCTTTCCATGTCCTTCACGTTGGCGGGGTCCGCGAACTGCCCCCCCGGGAAAGGCACGCGCCAGTCGTTCACCATCGGGAAAGCGGCGAAATACATCGACACGGCTTTGGACGTGTTCTTGAGCTCCGAATCCTTCCATGTCCAGGACTGCTTCGGCTTCAGTATTTCGAGCTCGCCGTAGACAACCTTCTCAGTCTCTGCCAGTTCCTTTATTCTTTCCGCCTTGGGCTTCTTGAGGAACCCGAAACCGTCCATTCGAACCAGGCCCTTGGTCTCCGGCTTCGCCTTGAAACCCGTGCCGACCGCAATCAGCATGCAGCATTGCAGGTTCATGGCCAGTTCCTCAGGATTCTCCACGTCCCCCTTCACGGTCTCAATAGGCAGGAAATCCGCGAAGTCGAAACTGTGCCTCTTCCATTCCTTGGCCGCCGTGAAGGAATGGAAATGGATTCGCAGCGCGTTCTCGCGGAAAGTGAAGACAACGGCCACCAGCTCGCCCTCCCCGCGGGCCTCGAATGAAACGCCGCTGTAGGCAGAGAGGTCCTGCCATCCCTTGAACGGCGCCTTGCCGAGGGAAAGAGCCGCATAAGCCCGGGGATTGTCCTCGCCGCTCCCGTCCTTCTTGGGGAACGCCTTCCCCAGCAAGAACGAGAACTCGAGGCAGCGGCCCTTGGCGTCGTCACGGGCCGCGGTCTCGACCTTGGCAGTCGAGCTGCCGCCGTCGTTCCTGTCGTCGAAGGACAGCCATTCCCCCTGCCCGGCTGGTTTCAGGTCGCCGTCCTCGAAATCGTCCTTCAGGTCGAAGTCCTTTGGCAGATCCTCCTTTGCCTTCTTGTCCCCGCCTGATTCGGCATGCGCAACGACCGCTAAGGCGACGAGAAGAACAGGCCACAACGTCCCTGCTAATTTCATGGTCCTCTCCGAACAACCACGCAACAGCGCCACCGGCAGCCGCCTGCCGGGCCCTCCTGATTATACGACCTGAAGGCGACATGGACACTCTGCAAGTAGTGATACACTTGCCGGGCAGGATTCGTTTCAATTCGGAAGGCGCTTGGCCTATCAGGATTATTTCCTGTCTTACTGGTTTCCAGATCCCGCGAAGCGTTAGACACGGTGCGCGTTTCATGAAGCCTTCGGCATCTGGAAATCAGGAACTCAGGAAGGGGGTGACAAGGAATAGGATTAACCACCGAAGACGCCGAAGACACCGAAAATCACGCCAGTTGGGTTGGGCTCTTTTCGTGGTGTACTTCTTCCTGATAAGCGACGCGTTCGAACTCGAGCACCAGGGAACCGAAGTCCTCGTAATTCAGGTCTATCTCCATCCCTCATTCTTCGGTGCCTTCGGTGTCTTCGGTGGTTAAATAAATATCTGCCCACCGAGGCACGATCTCTTTATGCTGTCGATGCTGTTCTCGAGGAGATCCCGCCGCCTCTGAAAATTCGTTGCCAACCACGGCCCACGATCACCGTTTACAGCTGACCGCTTGCAGCAGGAGCCGAGCATGCCGCGCCCCTGCCGAAATGCTCACCTTCCTGCCCTGGCGGCATCATGGGCAGCGTTCCTCCCCGCCCTGCTCGCCGCCGCCATCACCTGCCAGCGGACCTGCGTGAACGAGTGGAAGTTCCTGGCCAGCCGCGCCCAGGATTCGGGCGATTTCCACAGCATCGACACGTAGTTCCACATGACCGAGGGCCTTGAGTAGTATCTCCTGTTGAAGTCCCTGTACAGCGCCTCGAGCTTCTCCCTCGTCAGCCCCCGCGGCACGAAGGTGAAGTTCGTGCAGTTCATCGCCTCCCAGTCCTCCTCGAAGATCCCCCTCTGCGCGAGGTCGCGGTAAAGCGGGCTGCCGGGGAAAGGCGTGAACTTCGTCATGTTGATGTCGTCGATGGGATTCCGCCGGATGAAGTCGGCGGTTCGGAGGAAGGTCTCCTCAGTCTCGCCCGGCAGCCCGCAGATGAAAAGCCCCTTCGCCCTGAGCCCGGCCGCCTTGACGATTCTCAGCGCTTCCTCGCCCTTCTCGATTGTCGCGGCTCCGCGCTTGTGCTCCTTGAGCAGCCCCGGATCCCCCGTCTCCAGCCCGAGGCTAATCATCCAGCATCCGGCCCTCTTGAGCCTAGAGACGAGCTCCGCGTCTATATGGCTCACCTGGGCCGAGCAGTTGAACGTGATTTTCGGGCCCCACGCCGTCAGAAGATCGGTCAGCCTGAGAACGCGCTCGCGCCTGAGCGTGAAAAGGTCGTCGTAGAAGTTCACGTGGCGGATTCCGAATCTGCGCCGCAGGAACCTGACGTGCTCGAATATGTATTCGGCCGAGTTGAACCTGAACGAGGATCCGAAAACCGATCTGTCGCAGAAAGTGCACTTGTACGGGCAGCCGCGAGCCGAAATCATGGTCGTGCCCGGCCCACGGGGATAGTTGAACAGGGGAAGCCTGTACCTCGCCGGAAAATCCCGGAGCTTTTCGTAGGCGGGGAACGGAAGGCCGTCGAGATCGAGAGTCTGCGGACGGCGGCCGTTGAAGACCGGGTTCCCGGAGCTGCAGCGCCATACAAGGCCCGGTATCGAAGCCCTTTCGGCATCCGACGACGAGTTCATCAGGGCCAGCAGGGTTTCCTCGCCCTCTCCGGCCACGCCGAAGTCGATTTGCTCGATGCCACGGAGGGAATCCTCGGGCATGGCAGAGACGTGCGCGCCTCCGAAGACGATTCTCGTGGACGGAAGGCGCTTCTTGATCATGCCCGCCATCCGCGTCGCCTGCCGGAAACTGGACGTGGTGACCGTGAAACCGGCGAACGGCGGGGCAAGCCGTCCCACCCGGTCGGCAACCTCCTCGTCCTTCATCGGTTCCGCATAGCAGTCGATTATTTCAGAACGGAGACCATTCTTCTCGAGATAGGCCGCAAGGGACATGATTCCAAGCGGCGGCATGATGTTGGCCGCCCTGGTAAGGTCCGTTCTCGCCCCGGCGAACCAGTTCCTGCCCTGCGGATGGATGAAGACTATGTCAGGCTTCTCTTCCTGCATGGAGTGATTATACGAGCGCGGAAAGACCCGGGAAAGGAGCATGGCTGCGGTTTCTCTCTTCGGGGAATATCACCGGAGGGAAAGACAAATCGTCGTCATTCCGGCGAAAGCCGGAATCCATCTTGAATCCGGTTCAGGGGACGGTTTAGGGGACGTAGGTACCATGTGAACTTAGGACCCGCAAGTTCACATGGTACCTACGTCCCCCTATTCGCCCCTGGAAAACAACTCCCGTCATTCCCCGCCCCTCAGCACCTTGACCTCGAGCCCCGGGCACCAGGACTTCACCTCGTCAGTATAGTAGAGGTAAGCCCTGGACACCGGGCCGGAATAGGAGCCCGGGACCGAGGCCGTCAGGGAAATCGGGATTTCCAGAACGGCTTCGGGTGCGAGACCGTACCAATACAGGACCACTTCGCGGCCGGTAATCTCGAAAAAGTCGACTTTGCCCTCCTTCACGAGATCCTTGATCTGATCGAGTCTCGGCTCCAGTCCGCCGGGAATGCCGATGACCGCCAGCGTAGTCGGCAGGGGCGAGCCGGAAAGGTTCCTGATTTTAACCCTTGCTTCGACGACCTCGCCCTCCCGGATCTCCGCGGCGCTGAGCGCGGCGGAAATGCCGACCCTGCATCCCTGGTTCGAGGGAGGGAGAGCGGCCCTGTATCGTATGTCCATCGAATACGGCATCTCGATCCCTCCCTCCAGGGCCAGTTCGGCGACGTGCATGCCCGGAGACAGCCTGTCCGCGAAAGGCGCAAACTCTATTCCACCCTGGACGTCAGGCGTGAAGGGAACCGAGGAAACCTCCCTGCCGTCCAGCGCCAGCCTGACGCTGCCGGGCTTCACGGGTTTCGCCGTGGCCTGGTCCCATGCAATTATGGCTTTCAGGGCGAGGACGGTCGCCTGGGTTGATCCGAATCTCCCCCCCTCGCATTTCGAGAACAGCCAGCGAGCGGCTCTCGAAGCCTCCACCGGGAATTTTCCCGACCTGAGGAACGCAAGGACCGCAAGCGAGGTGCTTTCGATTTCAAGGCCGATTCCGCCCGAACACGTGATGCTCGTCGCGGCGCCTCGCATGGCCCCGTCCGGGCTCTGCAGCTCCGCAAGGCTCGACAGCGCATCCGCGGCCGCCCTGTCCCCGGCCAGCCCGAGGATGTTCGCCGCAAGGGCAAGAAGATAGGGATCGCGGGTTGCGGCTGCGAGCTTCCGCGTCGCGTCGATTTCCCTGTCGAGCCCCTTCTCGCCTGCTTCCAGCAGGGACCATAGGATGTAGGCATTGGTCGTTTCCGCAGGGGCATGGGACAGACCGTCCGACGCAATCCTGCTCCGGAATCCCCCCCGGCCGTCCCGCTTCCCATGGAGCCAGCGCCGCGTCCTGGCCAGCAAGTCCCCGTCGACCCAGCGCACCTTCGACATGTCGATGAACTCCATGAGCCCGTACGCCGTCAGCGCCTCGCTGGCCGGATCGCGGCCATACCACTCGAATCCGCCTCCACGGCATTCGAATCCCATAAGCCTCCTGTAGCCGGTCTCCAGCAAGGACCGCGCATGCTCGGCCGTCTTCTGGTCCGGATTCGCGTGGTTTTCGATATACGATAGGACCATGACGTTGGGATACGTTACAGAGCTGGTCTGCTCGAAGCATCCGTACGGCTCCCTCAGAAGGCCCTTGACGGCGCCTGCCAGCGTGCCCAGGGGAGTCGGGCAGACCGAGGCTTCGGTTTCCAGCGAGCCATCGGCCAGGCTCACGGGAATTTCGAACTCCATCCTCGCCGACGACGACAGGAGCCCGGAGAAGGAGCGCCTTACCGGATATCCCGCGGGAACCACGCGAATCTCCCTGACGACCTCGTCCTTGAAAACTCCCGCCGCGCCTGAAATTGATATCCGAACCATGCCGTTGAAGGCCGACGCGGCCAGCGGCACGTATATCCTCCCCGAGGATTGCGGCGGCAAATCGAGCTCCACCGGGTTCGGATCGAGTTTGAGCCCTTTGCCCGCCGATACGCGGACCTGGGACCTGCATCTCGTTGCGGTACGGTTGAATAGGGCCACGGGCAAATCGACGATGTCTCCCGCGGTGATCTCGAGAGGCAGCTTGGGCTCGATGTAGAAAGGCTTCTGCGAGACGATTGTCGCATCGCCGCCGCCGAGGGAACCGTCGGCGGCAATCGCATCCGCCCAGACCTTGAAGCTCGTGATTGAATCCGACACGTGGAACCTTACCGTCGTCCTTCCGTCCGGCCCTGTCGGAAGCCCGGCGTGCCAATAGACGGTTTCAGTGAAATCGTCGCGATCCTTGAGGCCCCTGTCCCTGGACGCAGGATGCGCGTATTCCCTTGCGATGACCAGGGTGGGGGCACCGGACGTCGGATTCGCGAACGGTCCTGCCGGCATCGGCGTCGGAGTCGGGACTGGAACAGGAACCGGAGTCGGATTGGGAACCGGCGTCGGAACCGGCGACGGGGTCGGGGTCGGGGCTGGGGTGGGGACCCAGGTCGGCGGAACAGGGAGAGGCGCGCGAGTCGGAACGGGAACCGGGACCGGCGTCGGCGCGGGTGGCGCGGGGGGCGCGGGCGGCGGAGTCGGAGGCGGGGTCCTTCTCTGAGGCCCGATGGGAGCCGGCATTGGAACCGGCATTCCGCCCGGATTAATCGGCGGGGCGGGCGGAGGAGGCTTCAGCCTGTACGCGAGCACGCGCCTGGCCGGGTCCTTGCATGCCTCTAGGAATTTTTCATGGCTGAAGAAAACGAATCTGCGCCAGCCCTGGGTTCCGAGCAGCAAATCAAGCGCCTTTTCCGAAGCCGGGTCCCTGCCGAGGTAGACGTGCGAGTCGAAGAGTTCCTTCACCTCGCTCTCCAGAAGAATCTGTTCCGGCAGCCTGGGAGCCCTCTCCCTCCTC
>DYIT01000045.1:0-14420 GCA_020723505.1 Candidatus Kuenenia stuttgartensis | reverse complement strand
GACTTTTTCCAGGAGGGCATCGTCGGTGACGGATATGCAGACCACCGCCTGAGCGGGCCTGCCGGTCTCATCGGTCGTGAGTACTTCGACCGAAGCCCTGCTGCCGGGCGTTGTCGAGCAGGTCGCGATGAGGCGGACCCGCAGCTCGCCTTTCGGCCTCATGAACACGAGCCGTTCTGCGAGGGGAATCCCCTTGTCGTCGAACAGCGTCGCGCGAAGGACTCCGGAAGCTTCCGGAGGGAGCGCAATGGCAATCCTCTTCGCCTTGCCTGCGCGGAGGTAAAAGGCCGATGCGCCGATTCGCTTCTCCACCCTGAAAACCGCAAGCTGCGCCCTGCAGTCGTGGGTGGAAGCCGCCTCGAAGACCACGGCCCGCCCGGGATTGCAGATTTGCGAGACGGCCTTCAGCGTGAATCCCGCGGCCTGCGCCTTCGGAAGCGGGAATTCCTGGGTGTTTGCCGCAGGCCTGTCGAGGACCGCCTTGTACGTCTCGCCGCTCTGCGGCTGAAGCTCGAAGAATCCCCTGCCCTCGTGCACCGTGGCGAAGACGGCGGCTGTCCCGCCTTTTTCGTCCAGCACGCGGCCCATCACGTCCGCGGGCTTCTTGCGCGTGTCTCGCGCCTCGAAATAGACGCGGCAGGGGAGGTTCTCGACGAGCTCTCCGCCTTCGGGATAGAAGGACAGGGAAATCCGGTTCAGGAGGATCGGGATGGTTTTCGCCGCGGTCTCCTGCACTCCGCCGTCTTCGATCATGAAAGCCGCAGTCCCGTCGCCGTCGTCAATGCGCTCCGGAAGCTTGAATCGGACGGTGCAAAGCCCTTTCGCGCAGGTCCCGGATTCCTGCCGGAAAGCCTCGGCCCCGTCGACGAATGCGGCAAAGGCTACCTTCGCGCCATTGCAGGCGCTCCCATCCGACCGTCTTGCAGACAAAGTGGCTACGACCTCCTCGCCGGGTCCGTACCCTTCCCGCAGGAATCGGATTTCGGTGCGGAGCCTGGGAAGCCTGTAGGACAGGACGTCGAACTTCCTCTCCGCAGGCGCATGCCCCAATCTCGGGAAGAACGCCCTCAACACGTATTCTCCGCCGGCAAGGTCGGGGGGTATCGTCCATGCAAACGGGGCGACCGCATGCTCGGCAACGACCGAGCAGCTGAATACGCGGCTTCCCCTGGAGGAAACCACCTCGAACGTTGCTTCGGGAACCGGCAGAGGTTTCTTGAACCACGCATCCACCGACACTGCCCTTCCCCAAATCGTCTCTCCGGGACGATAGACCGGCTTGTCGGTGGATACGAAGGTGAGCGCCCGGTATTCCCCCCCAAGTTGTGTCGTCAGAGCGTCCGGTGTCGCAGGCCCCTGGGCTTCTATGACGAGCACGACAGGGAGGAATCCCAGAGCAGCCGCCAGGATGAGGATCCTTTGGAGCTTTCCAACTGCCGTATTCATGACCGCCTCCATGATTCGGATGAACCGTAATCAGACGGGGACCTGACCGCTGCTCGTTTTCTAGGGAACTCTTTTCATTTCCACACGCAAAATCAATGCCGCGCGTCTGGGGTCGGTTCGGAGGAGACAAATGAACGAGTGTCGAGAAATCCAGAAACAGTGCAGACGATGTTCATTTTGAAGTGCTTGATGAGGCTTGAATTCGGCGGTCAGCTTCGTGCGGTATAAAAAACTTCGGCTTCCAATCGTGCAGTTGGCGCTTCCGCAGCCGGCTTCTGCCAGAACAGGAGGCAGCTCCGTGCAACCAGGGAAAGGAGGATGTAACTCATGAAATTGTATATTGTTAACATCTCCACCTTATTGGGGAGAGGAAGGAGTGAAGGGGGATGGCTATGATTCAAATATATGAAATCGAAAACCGTTTTTCCAGATTGTCTCAGGTGCGGCCCGCTTCCTCAGGTCTGGTCTGCCCCTCGCGTGCTCCAATGCCGAATCGATCCTGGATTCATACTCATGCAAGCCGAATCCCCGACTACGCGAATGAACCGTTCGTACATAGTAGTGCCCTTTAGCCGTTACGTTCCGGGAACAAGGTCTCCGTTTGGGAACATGTGCTCCTTTGCGAGCTCAATCCCGGAATCATCGGCATTGACCGAACCATATCGCTTGGCAAGGCGCTTAAACTGCTATAATCCGCAATCCTTGTCCTTTCCCGAAAGGCGAAGATGCTGGCTCTGCGCTCGATGTTTGCCGCCCTGGTGATCCTGGCCGTTCACTCTTCCGCCTTTGCCGGGGATTCGAATAATCCCGCCGGGAAAGGCGAATCCGAAGAACCGGTCATACTGGAGGATGTCGTCGTCACGCCCCGCACGTCATTGCTTGACCGGAAGGTCGGTGAGCAGCTGGTTCTCGGTTCCGAAGCGCGCGATCTCCCTCTCATCGACAACGACGTGTTCCGTGCCGCGCAGGTGCATCCAGGCGTGCGCGGCGGCGATTTCAACGCCAGTTTCAGCGTCCGCGGAGGCGAGACCGACGAGACGCTGGTCCTGATTGACGGCGTGGAAATCTTCCGGCCATTCCATCTCCAGGACTACGGCGGAGCGCTCTCGGCAATCGACCTTCTTGCGGTCGACAAGGTTAATCTGCTCCTGGGCGGTTTTCCCGCCGAGTACGGAGACAGGCTCTCGTCGGTGCTGGAAGTCAATCTCAAGGATCCTTCCGGCGATTTGGAGGTCAACGCCGGGCTCGATCTCCTGAACGCGCATGTTTTCGCCGGTGTCGGGCCTGCGTTCGCCGCCGTCCGCGCGGGATACATCGGGCTGCTCATGGGTCTCATGCAGTCCGATGAGAAATTCGAACCGCACTACTGGGACGTTCTAGCCAGGATTTCATGCGCCGGCGAAGGGGATGACCGGGTTTCCGCAGGCCTGCTCTATGCGGGCGACAAGAACAGGATGGACAAGGCGGGCGAGGAAGACGACGTGGAATCGCTTTTCCATAATGCCGCCTGCTGGATCCGATGGTTGAGGCGCTGGGACTGCGGCCTTTCGCTCGATTCCCACGCCTACGGAGGCCTGTACTCCCAGGAGAGGGAGGAAGGCCTGACGGGGGTCGACGACCGCGATTTGTCCTACGCGGGCGTCAAGTCCGTGCTCGGAACAAGGTATGCGAGGTCCTCGGAAGTCAGGACCGGATTCGACCTGCGATGGATGCGCGGGGAGTACAGGTACCGGGACGAAATCGCGGGGGCCGACTTCACGGCAAAGCCCGAGGAATGGTCCTTCAGGGGATTCCTCCAGAACAAGTGGGGCATTGCGCCGGGTCTCGAGACGGTTTTCGGGACCCGCTTCCTCTGGGAGTCCGGAACGGCCTCTTTCCGCCTGGCCCCTTCGGCTTCCGTTTCCTGGTCGCCCTTGAAAGGTTTGAGCTTCAAAGCCGCATGGGGCAGGTATCTCCAGCCCGTGGATCCGCTGAACCTGCCCGTCGAGGCGGGAGAATCGTCGATAGGCAGGCCGGAAGAGGCGTACCATTGGGTCGGAGGGGTCCAGTACTTCGACGAAGACCTCAAAATCAACGCCCGCGTCGAGGCGTACCACAAGGACATGGACCACCTCGCGGGATTCGTCCGCGACTTCGGAAGGAAAACGCAGCAAATCAGGCCTCCCGAATCCGCGAAAGCGTCTGGCTTAGAAATGGTCCTCGACAAGGGATTCGGCTCGCTCAATCTGCACATCGGATATTCCTATTCCGAGGCCAGGGAGAAATCCGGGGGTGTTGAGTACTGGAGGGACAACGACTCCCGCCACTCATTGAACGCGGGGCTGAGCCTCAAGCCGGGCAAGGGATGGTCGATTAATCTCATGTGGAGGTGCTCTACCGGCGCTCCCTACACCAGGAGCTCAAAGGATGGGGATGAAGTCAGGTACGGACCGCCGAACGAAGGCCGGCTTCCTCCGTATCACAGCCTCGACCTCAGGATATCGCACGATTTCGATCTGGGGGGCGCAAGAATCCAGGCGTACATACAGGTCCTGAACCTGTATGACCGGAAAAACGTGCACGAGTACACGCTTGCCGAAACGTCTCCGGGAGTCTACGAGCGCCGGGCCGAAACCCTGTTCCCGCTCCTGCCCACGCTCGGGATAAACATCGTCTTCTGATCCCGCACGAAGCCGCCGCATTCCGCTCTCCCGAAGCCTGCCTCGTGCGGGATTGTCTCGTCCACGGCAAATGAGACCAGATCAGTCTGTCTTTATTCTCCTTCATAATCAGGCAAATCAGCAGATCAATCAGGTTAATCGGGATCGAAAAATCACGGTGATTCAGCGCAGCAGGATTGAGTTGACGGCCATGCCGCTAGTCTATCTTCGCTTCGGCCCTGAGCTTGGCTGCGTCCTTGGGCCGCCCCGCCGCCTCGTAGACCGGCGCGACCATCTCCGCCAGATTCTTGAACGCGTCCGCGATTTCGTCCCCGCGCGCTTTCGGATACCGCATCACCAGCTTGTCGAGATGAGGCAGGATCATCTTCTCGGCTTTCTTCTCTTTTGCCGCTTCCAGGGCGATCTTGACGAGGGGATTCACAATCCTGCCCTGCTTCCCGTGCTCCGCGGCAGTGCGAATCAGGAGATCAATCGCTTCCAGGCTCTTTCCGGCCTCCAGCAGTTCCTTGCCCTGCATGTGCCTGAGGTCAATCTGGAGGTCCGGCCTATCGTCGTACAACGAGGCGGCCTGCTGGTAGAAGCTCTGCCTTTTGGAAGTGTCCTCCTTGGGCATGCATTCGAGGAAGGTCGAGAAGCACTCGAACGTGAGGTCCGGGTGGTCCTTGACGTACTTCATCATGTTGTTCGCCCACTCGAGGCCGTCCGACCGCGGCATGTTGCCGTCCTTGACGTGCTTCATGAGAATCCGCCACCCGTCTGCGCAGAACCAGTTCTTCTGGAGCGCCTTCTTCGCAAGGCCCAGCGATATCGCCGGATTATCCCTGTACACGGCGGCTGCGATTCGGACAAGGATGCGCGACATCATGTACTTGTCATACGACAGCGACGCGCCGTCCAGGACCATTGCGACCGTGCGGTCCAGTATTGGAACGCGCGTCTGCGGGTCGAACACGTCGCCAGTGTAATAGAAGTCGTGGAAGTACCTGCCCGTGGAGTCCAGAATCATCCGGTTCTTCTTCTTCGTTATGAAGCACGTGAACGCGTGCCCCACGCCGCCGTACCTGCTCGTGCCTCCGGCCTTCATGGCGGGAATCGCGAAGCATTTCGCCGATCTCGAACAGAAATGCGCCTGGTCCCCGCAGATGCCGCCGAACTCGAGCAGGTTCGGAAGCGTGTACTCGCGGTTGCCGAGCTTTCCCGTCCTCGTCGCCGAGTTCAGCTTCGAATAATCGTACTGGACCCTGTCGTAGAGCAGGCCGATTCGCTCCTTGCCCTTTTCGAAGGAAGCAAGCGCCCATTCGGCCTCCCGGGTCGAGACGTCGTTGTCGGCGATGTGCACCGCCAGCGGCCAGACGAGGTCCTTTATCTTGAACACGAAATGCTGCTGGTATTTCTTGTCCGTGTAGTACCTGAGCACGTCGACCGGCGACGGGAGCGGCAGGTACTGCTGGAACGTGATTCCGCCGACGCAGTTGTAGCGCGAGCCGTAGACCGCGTTCTTCGAGTCCCAGACCACCGCAATCGCCACGGCAAGCTGCGGGTTTTCCACGGTCTTGGCCGGCTCTTCGATCCTCAGCAGGTTCAGGACGCCTATTGCGTTCTCGATTTCATCGTAGAAGGGGTTCAGTGCGGCGAGGAAAGCCTTGCGCAGCTCGTCGTTTCCCCTCAGCCAGTCGAAGAAGCCTTCCGGCGCCTTGGCAAGCTTCGCATATGCCTCCTCGATGCGGTTCACGTACGCGTCGCAGAGGGGCTGGCACGCCTCGTCCGGAATACCGGCCTTGAACTTCTCAATCTCCTCCGGCGTCAGCGCCACGACCGGATCAGCGGTCCTCAGGACCTGCTGTGGCGAGAAGAAACCGGGCTTGTCGACCGAGTAGCTGATCCAGGGAGGCATGTCGTCGCAGAATCCCTGCCCGAGAACGGTCCGGCACGCGAGGACAAGGATGACGGACGCCACGACGCCTGCGGGAGAACTGATTCTCATAGTCACCTCCTTCATGATTATTGTAATGTACCATTCCTCCTGGAACTACAAATCCTTAACGGTTCCCCCCAGGGGCCGCGGAAAGTAAAATGTCTGCATGACCGCGTTCCGAAACGTCCTGATTGTCCGCATGTCCGCCATAGGCGACGTGGTGGATTGCCTTCCTGCGCTGGCCGCGCTCAGGAAAGCGCTGCCTGGCGCGAAAATCTCATGGATTGTCGACGACAGGTGCGCGGACCTCCTCAGGGGCCACCCCTGCCTCGACGAGCTGATTTCGGTCCCGCGACGCAAATGGGTGAATGGATTGAGGAATCCGGCGCTGCTGATGCGCACTGCCGCGGAAATCCTCGAATTCTACGCCTCGCAGCGCAGGAGGACCTTTGACGCGGTCTTCGATTTCCAGAGCAACCTGAAGAGCGGCTTCAACGGGTTCATGACCGGCGCCCCGTTCCGCATCGGACTCGACGCCGGCGAATCCAGGGAATGCAACGTCCTGTTCAACAACAGCAGGAGCAGCCCCTGCCCGCCGGGGATGCACAGGGTGGACAGGAACCTGAATCTCCTGCGGTGCGCCGGGATTCCCGCCGGCGCCGCCGAATTCATCCTCCCATCCGATGCCGAGGCTGCGGAAAAAGTCCGCGGATTCGCAGACCGCGTGCGGGCCGAGGAAGGGGCGCTTCTGCTGTTCAATCCTCACGCGAGCGCGAAAGGCGGATACAAGCGCTGGCCTTCGTCAAGCTGGACGAGCCTGGCCCGTACGGTAAGGGCCGAATCGCGCGCGAGGCCCGTGATTCTCTGGGGGCCGGGCGAGAAGGAGGCGGCCGACGGCTTGTGCAGGAACGGGGATGCCCTGCCTGCGCCCGCCACGAGCCTCCCCGAACTGATTGAGCTCATTAGGAGGGCGGACTTGCTTGTCGGGGCGGACTCCGGACCGATGCACATCGCGTGGGCCCTGGGCACGCCGGTCGTTGCCATTTTCGGCCCCAAGGACCCGCGGGTGTACGGGCCCTACGGCGGCAGGGGGGAGGTGTTGTACCTGGGCCTCGATTGCTCGCCGTGCAGGGAAATTGGCTGCCCGGACGTGAAATGCATGGGCGGAATCCCGCCGGACGCCGTGGCCGCCGCGGTCAGAAGTGTTTTATCTCGGACCTCGCGCCGCGGGCTTCCCGCCGGCGCGCCGGAGACGTCATGATTACGGACTCTAATGCCGGCGCCGCGACCCCGGGGGGCGGGCTCTCCTGGAGCATGCTGTACGGGAGGAGGAAGGACATCCTTCGCAGGTTCGGGAGCCATTTCTCTCTGCCCCTTGCGAGAAGGGCCGAGGAGGAAGCAGGCAGGCGGCTGCCGGCCGCGGCGAAGGTGCTCGATGTCGGCGCAGGGCTCGGGGATTTCCGGGGGAAAATCGCCAAATTCGCTGGAATCGCCGCATACAAGAGTCTCGATCTGGACCCCTTCGTGAAGCACGACTTCCGTTCGTTCGACGAGGTCCGGGAGACCTTCGACGCCGTGCTCATGTTCGAGGTGCTCGAGCATGTGCCGTTCCGGGACGTGGCCGGGCTCATTCTCGGAGCCCGGTCCGCGCTGGGGACCGGCGGGCTCCTCTTCTGCACCACGCCGTCCGTCTTAACCCCCGGAAGGTTCGGGATGGACGCGTCGCACGTCACCCCTCTTTCCCATGACATGCTCGGCGCTCTCCTTGAATCCTGCGGATTCCGCGTCGGGGAGATCCTGAGGCTCTACAACGCGCCGTTCGTGCGGCGTTTCATGCACGTCCGCGCCGCAGGCTGGCTGCACAGGTTCCTCTCGGTCGACTATGCCCAGTCCCTAATGGCAGTAGCCAGGAAGGAGGGGCAGTGAAGGACGCCGTCTTGGGCAGGATAATCGGAGTCGATACGGGCGAGAAGCGCGTCGGGCTGGCAATCAGCGATTCCCTCCAGGTGACCTCCAGGCCCGCCGGAGCCGTGGACGCAGGAATCGCCGCGGACAGGATTGCCGCCCTCGCCGCGTCCGAAGAGGCTGCGGAAATCGTGGTCGGGCTTCCGCTCAACATGGACGGATCCGAAGGCGAATCCGCACGCAAGGCGCGCGAATTCGCCAGCCTGCTCGAAGCGAGGACTTCGCTCCCGGTCGCCCTTTGGGACGAGAGGCTCACCAGCGTGCAGGCCGAGCGGTTGATGATTAGCGCCGACATGAGCAGGGGCAAGAGGAAAAAGAAAATTGACGGCCTCGCCGCGCAGCTTATGCTCCAGAGCTACCTCGACTCGAAAGCGTTCAGACGTGCTCCTGGAAACAGCACAGATATCTGAAGGGAATGCACGGAGAAATCGGCGAAGCATCGGAAGGCCTCGTGATGCATTCGCCTCCCTCAGGGACCGCGCTTCTCCATAACAGTTGAGCAGTTGAACTGCAGAACAGGCGAGGAATAAATGCTCAACTGCGGTCTCCCGCCCGACTGCTCCAGCGTTCAGAAAATGCAATCCCGGCATTTAGTACAATCCTCTGCGGGGTTGCGGCTCTGCCTCGTTATGCTATCCTCCCTGGAACCGGAACGTGCGTCGGCGGTCCGGCCAGACAGGAGAACAGCCCATGCTTTCGAGACGCAGGTTTCTGAAAGCCGCGGCCGCAGCGGCATGCGCGGGGGCCTGCATGCCTGCCATGCACAGCTGCAACCTCGAGCCTTCCGATGAGGAAGGGGCGGGCGAGAGGGTAAAGTCCTATCCGCCTTCGCTCAAGCGCCTCCATGCCAAGCGGGACCCCAAGGGCGTTGGCGACGTGGTCGCGGCGGCGACGGGGTCGAAGCCCGGGTTGACCGCCAGGGTCGCGGTAGAGCTCCTGGGCGGCATGGGGCGATTCGTCGGCAAGGGACAGAGCGTTCTGATAAAACCCAACATCTCGTGGATGACGGGAAGGCATTCCGGGGCGACGACGAATCCCGACGTGGTCCACGAGCTCTGCCTCATGGCATTCGAGGCGGGCGCTTCGGCGGTGACGGTCCTCGACAGGACATGCAACTCGGCGCAGAGCTCCTACGAGAGGAGCGGCATCAAGGCCGCGGCGGAAGCCGCCGGCGCCTCGGCCCCGTACGTATCCGACGACGACTCCGGTTACGTGGAGGTTTCCTTCCCGGGCGGAAGGGCTCTCAAATCCTGGAGTTTCCTGAGGAAAGCGCTCGAGGCCGACGTCTACATCAGCGCCCCGGTCGCGAAACACCACAGCCTCACCGGGGTCACGCTCGCCCTCAAGAACGTCATGGGAATCATGGGAGGGAACCGCGGAGCGCTGCACAGGATTATGGACAAGGCGCTGGCCGACGCCGCCGAAGTCGTCTTCCCGGACCTTGTCGTGCTCGACGCGAGCAGGGTCCTGGTCGACCACGGCCCCACGGGGGGGAATCCGCGCGACGCGGTCGAGAGGGGAATCGTGATTGCGGGCGTGAATCCTCTGCAGGTCGATGCGTACGCAGTGGACTCGGAAGGAGCGGGGCTTTTCACAACGGCTCCGTCGCCGGTCACGTCATGGCGCGACATCGGCCACATCCGCGAGGCGGCGGAAAGGGGCATGGGAACCGCGGAAATCGGGACGCTCAAAATCCTGACGAGGAAGATCTGAGATGCGAAGGCTCCTCAAGGCAAGAAAGGCGCTCCAGACGGCTTCGGCGCTCTTCTTCTTCGCGCTCTCCTTCGCGTCCGCGGGGCCCGTGCTCGAAGCGACGCCGTTCCCCATGCACGTCTATTCCCTGCTTGATCCCGCGTCCGCGGCGGCAACGATGCTCGCGGCCAGGGCCTTCATCGCGGCCATGGCGGTATCCCTCCTTACGCTGCTTTCGGCCGCGGCGTTCGGAAGGGCCTTCTGCGGGTTCATCTGCCCGCTCGGGGCGCTTCTCGACGGATGGCGCGCAATTCTCGCCGCTATCGGGCGGAAGCCGGGCAACGTCCTGCCGCCATGGGCGCCCCGCTTCAAGTATCTCCTGCTGGGGGCTCTCGCAATCCTCGCAATCTTCGAGATACAGGCATACGGGTGGTTCGCGCCGGCGTCGTTGCTGGGAAGGACCGCAGCCTTCGTCGTCCATCCGTACGCCGACCTCATGCTGCGATCAATCGGTGCCGAGCCCGCCGTCCTCGCGCGGTGGGGGATTATGGGACAGGAGCATCCGGTCCATGCGTGGGGCTTCGTGAGCCTCGCGGCGTTCCTGGCCCTGCTGGCCGCGGAATCGGCGCGGTCCAGGTTCTGGTGCAGGACGGTCTGCCCGACCGGGGCGCTCCTCGGCCTCGCCGGGAAGTTCAGGCTGGTGCGCATCTCGTTCACCGATTCCTGCAATTCCTGCGGGACCTGCGGCAGGGTGTGCCCGACCGGGGCAATCGACTCCGGCGGCAAGGTCAGGGACTCGGAATGCACCATGTGCATGACCTGCCTTGCGATGTGCCCCAAATCCGCCCTCGTCCTCTCCGCCCGGGGCATCGGCCCCGCCGCGGACGACCCCTCGCCTCTGCCTGAAAGGCGCGCGCTTCTCGTGTCGGTACTCATGGGGCTCCTGACGGTCCCGATGTTCAACCTGAGAGGCATGGGCCGGGAAAGGGCGGACCGGAGGCGGTACGCCCGCCTCCTCAGGCCGCCGGGATCGCTCCCGGAACGGGAATTCCTTCAGAGGTGCGTGAGATGCGGGCAGTGCATGCGCGCTTGCCCGACCAACGGCTTGCAGCCCCTGCTCGTGGAGGCGGGGCTGGAGTCCGCGTTCACGCCCGTCCTCGTCCCGCGCGCGGGTTACTGCGAGTTCGGGTGCAGCGCGTGCGGGAGGGCCTGCCCGACGGGCGCGATTAGGACGATTTCCGTCCCGAAGGAACAGGGAGCCGGCGCCTCCGCGGAGGAAATCGAACGGGCGAACGGGAAGTACAGGTTCAGGATTGGAACCGCCTCGGTCGACAGGTCGAGGTGCATCCCATGGGCGGACGGCGAGCCGTGTTCGGTATGCGAGGAGCACTGCCCGACGCACGACAAGGCCATCAAGATGATTGGCGTGGAGGGCGTTCCCGGCGCGGCGGCAGGCATCCGGGCTCCGCGCGTGGACAAATCGAAATGCATCGGCTGCGGGACTTGCGAATACGTCTGCCCGCTTGCGGGCCAGGCCGCCATAAGAGTGGAGAGGCTGCAAAGGAACTCGGTTTCCAGCAGATTCGGGATTTGACTGGAATCCGCCCGGTTTCCTAATAGACTGATGCGTCAAGCGCTCTTCTTTGGGGGAATCACCATGGAACACGGCGCTCAGCCCAGGTACGGCGCGGTAGGGATCGCGCTGATTGCCATCGCGGTTGCCCTCTTCGCAATCGGCATTGTCCTCAAACCCGCTTTCTTCACGCCGAAGGACGATGCGTCCGCCCACGCCGGGGAAACGGAAGCCAAGGAGCCTCCTGCCCATGAGCCCGCCGCGCCAGCGGCGCACGGCGAATCGGGATTCGGGGAGAAGGGTCCTCCCCTGTGGTCGGTCGCACCTTTCCTGGCACTCCTCGTCGCGATTGCCATCCTCCCGCTGATTCACCGCACCGCGCACTGGTGGGAGCACAACAGGAACAAGCTCATGGTTTCCGTGCTCCTAGGCGGTCCGGTGGCGGTGTACATCGTTCTGAACGACAAGATGCGCGTCGTGCATTCAGGCCTCGAGTATTTCCAGTTCCTCTGCCTGCTCTCGGGGCTGTTCATAACCGCGGGCGGGCTGCATCTCACGGGAAACCTGAAGGCGAAACCCGCGGTGAACTCGATCTTCCTGGCAATCGGCTACGTTCTCGCGTCGCTGATTGGGACCACGGGCGCGGCAATGGTCCTGATCTATCCGGTGCTCAGGACGAACCTCGAGAGGAAGTTCAAGGCGCACACCGTAATCTTCTTCATCTTCACGATATGCAACACCGGCGGGCTCCTGACCCCAATCGGCGACCCGCCGCTTTTTCTCGGCTACCTGAGAGGCATCGACTTCTTCTGGTTCCTCAAGCTCTGGCCCATGTGGGCGGTAAACGGCGCGGTGCTGCTGGCCTTGTATTATTTCATGGACGTGTATTTCTACCGGAAAGAAGCAGCGAAGGACATTACCGCCGACTCGGAGCGGGCCGAGCCGCTGGGGCTCAAGGGCTGGCTCAACGTCCTCTTTCTGCTCGGCATAGTCACCTCGGTCGCGGCGTCGGTCAACACCCCGTACCGCGAGGGGATAATCTTCCTTCTCGGCGGGCTCTCGCTGCTCTACGCACGCGGATCCGGCGGCGCGCTCAAGGCGAGGGAGGGAAACCAGTTCAACTTCAGCGCCATTCTCGAGGTCGCGGCCGTGTTCGCAGGCATCTTCTCGACCATGATTCCGGCCCTCATGCTGCTCGAAGCCCGCGGGGCGGAGCTCGGCGTGACGAAACCCCTCGAGTATTTCTACGTCACCGGGATGTTCTCGAGCTTCCTGGACAACGCCCCTACGTTCCTGTGCTTCCTGACGCTCTCCATGAGCGCCGTGAAAGCGTCGGCCGCCGGGGAGATGATGACCAAGGCGCCGGTCATTCTGGCGGCCGTCAGCCTGGGCGCGGTCTTCATGGGAGCGAACACTTACATCGGGAACGCGCCGAACTTCATGGTCAGGTCGATTGCCGAACAGCAGGGCGTCAAGATGCCCTCCTTCTTCGGCTACATGGCATGGGCGGCCGTGATTCTCCTGCCGGTGTTCACGATTCTCGCGCTGCTGTTCCTGGTCTGGCTGCCGTTCCCAATCCTTTAGGATGCTCCGCAAGTACCCCCTCTCCCGCCGGTTCGGGGGATAGTGGCAGGGGTGAGCCCTGCTTCGCCTGCGGTTCTGGGCTGCTCTCCTTCGCCAAATGGATAGTGCGGGGGCTACGCAGGGTCTTCGAGGGGCGGAATCCCGCGTAAAGCGCCTGGCACTCCGCTTTACGCGGGATTCGCGAGCCTGCCGATGAACAGGATGCTCCCGGTCCTGCCGTCGCAGATTAGGAACAGGAAGGGGCGGTCTGCCTTGAAGATGACGGGTTCGTCCGCCATGCCCTTCCCTTCCATGGCAACGGCCGTCGCCGCCGCCGCCTCGGTGCCCTCCTCGTCCACGTTTACGAAGGCCTTGTGAACGACAAGGCCGATGAAGAGCTCCTGCGTGTCCGCCATGCGGCTGAAATCGGCGGCAGAGTCCGAGAACGCGTCCTTCATGCCCATGGCAATCAGGTTGTCCTTGAGCTCGAAAGAGGACTCGATTCTGAACTTCGGCAGTGTCACCTGGACCTCCTGGTATTTCGCTGCATCGAGCATGGACCGCAGCTTCTCCGCGTCGAGCCCGTTCTCGAGCGCTTTCAGGCTTTTGTCGACGGGCGGCAGAAGGACGGCCATGTATATCTCCCTTCCGAGATAGGGGAGAACCAGCACCTCGGCGGAATCGGTCTTCGCGTGCCGGAATCCATGAGTAAGCCTCATGAACGGGGTTTTCTTCTTGGTTCCGTCGCCAAGGGTGAATTCGCCCTCGCGCGTTGCCTGCTTTACGAAGGGCTCCTCCCATGCCGCCTTGAAATAGACGGCGTTTGCAAGCACGAGCCTCGTGAGACCGTGAATCGATCCTGCGGGGAGGAGGTTCTTGATTTTTTCGGCGGTCTTTTCCTCGACCCACTTGTTGATGGCGAGCCTCTCCTTCTCGGGGTCCGCCTTGAAATCCGCGGTATTGAATCCCGCCTTGTAGCTGTTGCCGAGAATCCCCGTGAATTCCGCCTTGAACGGGTATCCTGTCTGGCCCCAGAGCGCGTTCGCGGTCACCAGGTCCATCTGCTTCCTGCCTGCGTTCGGATCGCCTTCCCACCGCCCCTTCACCTTCCTTGCGTTCAGGTCCTCAAGCAGCAGCCCGAACGCCCTGTGCATCTGTTCGCGGTCCCCGGGGACGCGAAGCACCTTGGTCATCTCGGCCTCGGTGTTCCCCGCCGCGCCCGCAAGCGTCATGGCCAGTGCGGCGGAAACGCTGAACGGCGAAAAGAACAGGTTCCCCTCCTTCTGCCCGAGCCTCGAGAACAAGTCCATGGCGAATGCGGCGTTGCCATCGGCGAGTTTGAGGACCCGGGGGTCCTTTCCTCCTTCCTTTTCCTTGTCAGCAATGGCCGTGGAGGAGGCGGAGACGACTGCGGATGCCAGAACCGCAAGAACTATAATGAAGCGTTTCATCCTGTTTCTCCTGAAACGAAAAGCCGGACAACCAGTGCCCGTTGGACAGAAACGGAAATATACCCTTAACCCGGATAATCCACGATCCTTCGGAATTATCCCCAGCGCTGAAGAGTCGGGCGCGGAGCCGGTCGGGCCGGCAACCGGCAAGGGAG
>DYIT01000044.1 GCA_020723505.1 Candidatus Kuenenia stuttgartensis | reverse complement strand
CGAGGGCGGTCGTAGGCTCGTCGGCAATCAGCAGGGCCGGATTGCAGGAAAGGGCCATGGCTATCATGACCCTCTGCCTCATGCCGCCGGAGAAATGGTGCGGGTAGTCCTTGAGCCTCTTCTCCGGGCTCGGGATTCCGACCAGCTTCAGGACATCCACCGCCTTGGCCGTCAGCTCCTCCTTGCTCTTCACCTTCTGGTGGAACTTAATCGCCTCCTTGACCTGCCATCCGATGGAGAACACCGGATTGAGGGCGGTCATGGGCTCCTGGAAGATCATGGATATGTCCTTGCCGCGGATTTCGCGCATATCCTTGTAGGATAGCTTCATGAGGTTCCTGCCGCGGAAGATGATATCGCCGGCGACGATTTTGCCGGGCGGATCAGGGATGAGCCTCAGCACCGAGAGCGCGGTCACGGACTTGCCGCAGCCCGACTCGCCGACCAGGCCGAACACCTCGTTCTCGAAGATGTGGAAGCTGACGTCGTCCACGGCCTTGGCGGCATGGCCTTCGATGTAGAAGTAGGTTCTCAGGTTCCTGACTTCCAGGAGCTTCTTCTTTTCCGGCGCAGTGTCCATTGCCGCGGAATCCAAAATCTACCTGAGCCTCGAGAACACCTTGGGGTCGAACGCCTCGCGCACCGCTTCGCCTATCATGACGACGCAGAAGAGGGTGAATGCCTCCGCCGCGAAGGGGACGATAATCAGGTGCGGATAGGTCTTGATGTATTCGAACCCCTGTTTGAGGAGGACGCCCCAGCTCGGGGTGCCGACGGGCAGGCCGAAACCGAGGTAGTCCAGGGAAACCAGGGCGGCTACGTACCCGACTATCTCGAACGGGGTGAACGTGATGACCGGCACGAGCGAGTTCGGGAGTATATGCTTCAGGATGACCTTCCAGTCGGACGCGCCGATTCCAATCGCCGCCTGCACGTAGTCCCTGGCCTTTTCCCTGTAGAACTCGCCCCTGATGTAGTTCGTTATCCCGATCCAGGCCCTTAGGAGCACGAGCAGGACGACCAGGAGGAGGAAGGTCGGCTTGGTGATGGAGGCGATAATCATAATGACGTAGAAGAAGGGCATGGACCCGTAAATCTCGATAATCCTCTGGATGATGATGTCGGTCCACCCCCCGAAATACCCCATTATGCCGCCGACCACAATGCCGATGCTGTTCCCGAGCGTGACGACCACCAGCGCGAAGAGCAGCGAGATTCTGAACCCGTAGAACAGAATCGTCAGCACGTCCTTGCCCGCGTCGTCGGTCCCGAACGGGTGGGAGAGGCTGGGGGAAATGGGCGGGTGCTTCACGTCGAGGTGCTCGTAAGGCGAGTACGGATAGAGCGGCATGATCACCCATGCCCTGCCTTCCTTGAATATCCTGTGGTTCTCGCGTATACCCTCGATTTCCTTGTCGAGCGATGAGATGAAGAATTGCGTGTCCTTGTAATCTTCGAGCTCGCTCTCGGACCAGTCCTCGTCCGGGGTGCCCATCTCCCGGAGCTCCTTCTTGAGGAGCTTGAGCTCCTTCTCCTTGTCGGCTACCCTGGTCAGGAGCTCGTCGGGGTTGCCGCAGCACTTTTTGAAGAACCTGTAGTCGACGTCGCTCTCCTGGGCCTGCCCGAAATCGGTCCCCTTCTCGAACGTGGGGATGTCCAGGAAGAACAGAATCGACCCCACCCAATGCTTGACCGCGGGGAACGATGTTTTCCCGTTGTAGTGGACGGCAAGCGCCTTGTTGTTGAGTATCAGTTCCGAGAAGAAGGAGGCCGCGAACAGGGTCGTGATAATCAGGAAGGAGTAGTAGCCGCGCCTTATTGTCTTGAAACGTGCGATTCTCTTGGCCCATACCGGCGTCATGCGCATGCGGAACCCGAGCTTCCTGCCGGCCCGCACGACGATCCACGGGACGATTTTGTGGACGAGGAGGAACACCACCGCCAGGAACGCGACGAGCTGCAGTATCTTGAAAACGGTATCCATCATTGGTTTACGTGCCGAACCTTATCCTGGGATCAATGAGCGCCCAGATGACGTCGGAGATTATGTTGCCTGTCAGCCTGATGATGACCCCGAACACGACCGTGGCCATGATAATCGGGTAGTCCCTCTGAAGGACCGACTGGTATCCGAGGAGCCCCATGCCCGGGATGTTGCAAGTGGTCTCAATCAGGAAGGACCCCGCGAACAGGAGGCCGAGGGCGTGCCCTATGCTGGCCGTTATCGGAATCAGGGAGTTCCTCAGCGCGTGGATGAAAATCACCCTCCTTTCGGAGAGCCCCTTCGCGAACGCCGTTCTGACGTAGTCGGCGCCCATGTTGTCCAGCAGCGAGTTCTTCATGAGGATGGTCATCCCCGCGAAACCGCCTATCAGGAATCCGATGACCGGGATGATTGTGTGGTGCAGCTGGTCGACGACCTTCGCGAAGAAACCGAGCTGCTCCCAGTTGTCGGACCTGAATCCGCCGAGGGGGAATATGGACATTCCGAGCGCGTCGGTGGCGAAGAGCATCATGAGCACGAGGCATGCGATGAAACCGGGAATCGAATACCCGAGGAATACGATGATTGACGTCCCAAGGTCGTACATCGACTTGTGCTTGATTGCCTTGCTGACGCCGAGAGGCACGCAGACGAGCCATGTCGCGAAATAGCTGATGAGCCCGAAGTAAATCGAGATTGGGAACCTGTTCACTATGACTTCGACTACCGGCGCGCCCCTTATGTACGATTTGCCGAAATCCAGGGTCATTATTCCGAAGAGCCACGAGGCGTATCCAACCGGGATGGGCTTGTCCAGGCGGTAGTACTTCTTGAGCTCATCCATCGCCTCCTGGGGAATCTGAAGGTCCCCCGTCAGCGTGGCCGAGGCGCCCGCGCCGCTCTCCTGCATCTGGGCGCGCTTAATCTGCTCCACGGCCTGCTCTATGGGCCCTCCCGGCACGACGCGCAGCACCGTATAGACCATGAAAGTGATGCAGATGAACGTGAGGGGAATCAGGAGGAGTCTCCGGATGAAATACGTCGTCATCCCGTGCATCAGCCAATCATCCTATCATCGTTCCGCAGTCCCGGTCACTTGCCCGATTTCTCTTCCTTGTCCTCCTCGTCGCCTTCGGAAGGCGGCGTGACGGGCTTCTGCTCTCCGAAGGGCTTCTGGATCACTTCCCCGACCGGGAGGTCGGTCTTGTTCTTCACGGCCTCGTCGAGCGCCTTCTGGCGAGAAGAGTCGAACCACCACATGCTCTTTATCTGCAGGTAATCCCCAATCCTGGAGAAATAAGTGTTGGGATGGCCGAATTTGTTCCAGAAGAGGATCCTGTTGAAGTTCGCGTACCAGCCGAGGGCGTAGGGATGTTCGATGAAGATGAGCTTGTCCATCTTGCGAATCAGGTCCACCTGGGTCTTCCGGTCGAAGCTCCGGTCGTACTCGGTGCAGAGCCGGTCGAACTCCTCGTTCTTGAAGCCCGGCCAGTTGTTGTTGCTGTCTTTGTCAGCGAGGTACGACATCCACGAGCTTTCGGGGTTGGGGAAGAGGATTGCCCCCCATGCGGCCCAGCCGATGGAGAACTCCCTGGAGTCCATCTTCGTTGCGAGCGCGCGCGGATCCATGAGCTTCAACGTGAACTTGATTCCTGCCTTCTCGATGTCCTCCTTGAGCAGGCTGAATATCTTCGTATAGACGTCCCATCCGTACTCGAGCTCGACCTCGAAAATCTTCCCGTCCTTGACCAGCCAGCCGTCGGAGTTGCGCTCCTTCCATCCTGCCTTCTCCAGCAGCCTCGCGGCCCTTCTTGGATTGTATCGGATTATGGGATTTTCGGGGTTGCCCCACATGTTGCCGGGATAGTAGCTGTCGACGAACTCGTACTCGTTGTAGAAGAGGGTGTCGAACAGCCTCTCGCGGTTCATGAGATAGCAGAACGCCTTCCTCACGTTCCTGTCGTCGAACGGAGGCTTGCGCATGTTGAACACGAATCCGTTGAACCCCTCGGGCGCTTCCGTGTAAATCTTCCGCTTCTGGACCCAACCCTTCTTTATGTCGTCGAAGTCGCATTCCTTGTGCCACCGGGTCGCCCTTCCCACCACGTAGTAGTCCAGCTCCCCCTTCTTGAACTTTTCGAAGGCAATCGTGTCGTCGCGGATTACCGACCATGTGACCTTGTCGAAGTTGCTGAACCCGACGTTGGCCGGGTCGTTCTCGGCCCAGTAGTTCTTCCGCTTCGAGATTGATATGGACTGGTCCATCTTCAAGTCTTCGGCCTTGACCTCGTACGGCCCGGTCCCCATCTGGAGCTTCCAGTTCATGTCTATGTACTGGTCCCCGGAGGTGAAGGACCGCATCTCCTTGGCGTTGAATATGTACATGCCGCCGAAATAGATGAACAGCCGCCAGTGGAGCTTTTTCGTCTTCACCGACACTATGAATTTGCTCTCGGCCACAGGTTTCTCGAAGCTTTCCGAGAAGAGCACGAGCGAATAGGGGTCCTTAATGTCCTCTCGGACCCTGAATTCCCAGGACGCCACGACGTCTTCGGCGGTCACCTCGGTCCCGTCGGCCCACCTGGCCCTCGGATTAATCCTGAACCAGAACGTCTTCTTGTCTTCGGATACTTTCCAGTGCGTCGCGAGGCTCGGGAAGTACTCGAGAGTGTCGGGATGGATGCTGATGAGGCCTTCGAAGACCATGCCGTGGATTTCCCGCGTGAACATGGAGTTCGAGTTGGGTCCGTGGGTCCTGAGCGTCACGGGGAATTCGCTGGTGAAATCCCTGAGTTCTCCGCCCTTCTGCGCGCGCGGATCGCCCTGGTAGTACTTGTCGCTGGTTTCCCAGCCCGTGGGGTCGAAATCGCCCTCGGCCGCGAGGACCGGGGCTGCGGAAAAAACCGCAATCGCCGCCAGAACCGCAATAATCCTGGACATAGCAACCTCCGCAACACCGCAGAATCATGCAACCGTCCACCCTGAATCCGGGGGAGTGTACATATTCGGGCGGGCTGCTTCAAATTGAAAAACGGATATTACAGAAACAATACGGAGCCCATGAAAAAGAGGTAGAATGCCGGCATGGGTCGAAGCCGCAGTTCCGCGCTTCAGACAGATTTCAGGGAGCGCGTAAATACTGTGAAAGGAGGATACATGAAGATACGGAGCGTATCCGAACGGAACCGGTTCCAGGGCATCCTGCGCTGCATCCCCCCGGTCATGGCCGCGGCGTTGACGACTTTATGCATTTCGCTTGTCTTGTCCGCTGAGGAAGAATCCTCCTCCGCCGATCCAAAGGCCCTGCCTCCGCCGGTCCTTGACGGGAAGATGTCCCTGGAAAAGGCCTTGTCGTCGAGGAAATCG
This sequence comes from Candidatus Kuenenia stuttgartensis, assembly GCA_020723505.1. Classification (GTDB taxonomy): domain Bacteria; phylum Planctomycetota; class JAKEIC01; order JAKEIC01; family DYIT01; genus DYIT01. The sequence goes on along the minus strand of DYIT01000044.1, from coordinate 26,769 downwards.
GTCAGGTCGTTCCTGCCTGATCCGCTGACCGTGGAGCAGAGGGCGCAGCTCCTGTGGGCCTGCCAGGGCAGGAACAGGCCCGACGAGAGGTTCGGCAGGACCGCCCCCTCGGCGGGAGCCCTTTATCCGCTGGAGGTGTACGCGGTCAATCCCGATGGCGTGTTCAGGTACGTCCCCGACGGGCACAGGATTGTCAGGACCATGGAGGGCGACAGGAGGGGCGACCTTGCCGAGGCCGCGCTCAGGCAGAACGCGCTCAGAACCGCGCCGGAAGTCTTCGTCATCGCGGCGGTCTACAGGCGCGTTGAGGTCAAGTACGGTCCGGCGCGCACGCCCCGTTACGTGCACATCGAAGTCGGACACGCGGCGCAGAACCTGCTGCTCGAGGCCGAGGCGCTGGGGCTGGGGACCGTTCCAATCGGCGCGTTCTACGACGACAAGGTCAAGGCGGCCCTGGGCCTGCCCGACGACCATGAACCGCTCTACCTCATACCTGCAGGGAAACCAGACCGGAAGTGACCATGGCAGCCATGACGGCCGCTGCGCCCAGGAACAGGGTGGACGCGAGGTAGAACGCGACGTTCATGAGCCGCTTCCTGCCGGGGCTTCCCCATGCGAACGCCGTGAAGGCCAGGATCGAGACGAGGATTGCGGCGCCCCAGTAGACGACCGGGAACTCGGACGAGAAGCCGCCGATTTCCTGCGCTATGCCGGGAACGGGAGCAGGAAAAACCGCCGGCTCGGCGCCGAGGGCCGGCACCGCGAATCCGGCCAGCGCGAACGCGGCCCACATGCTCAGATTCATGAGGACCACCGGCACCAGGGAGGAGCCGCCTTGCGCGGCCCGGGCTCCGGCCAGCCTCCTTTCCACAATCAGGTAGTCCACGGACGACACCAGGCCGCCCCAGAACCCGCTCACAATGCCAATCCCCCAGGCCGCGGCGACCCACAGGCACCAGAGATATCCCGGGGTCAAGGAGAGGTTCAGGGCGAGTAGCGCGGAGTTGACGATTGCATATACCCCGAAGTGGCCGATGAAGCCGAACCATTTCCTCCGCATCGAGTCCCGCCTGGCCGCGACCAGTTCCTCCGATGACTCCCCCTTCCCGCATGCGCTGCGGATGAGGGCGGTCCATAAGTGTATCGCCGTGAAGATCCCCCAGATTCCCGCGACCCAGAAGGCCCATGTAATCCTGTGGTCCGTGAAATAGTCGACGAAGAACAGGAAACCGTTGACCGCCACGTATGATCCGAACGAGTCGAGGAAGCCAATCATGGGCCCGCGCTTCGCCGGCGCGGGGCGGTCCTTGCCGCAGCACGCCGCATGCGTCCGGCCGGGCTTGAGCCCGGAAATCAAGGAGGCCCAGAAGTGGATGAGAACAGCTGCTCCCCAGGGGCAGATTGCACCGAGAGACCACGGCACCCCCGGGCTGGTCAGCCAGTTCAGGGTGGCGAGCCCGAATCCGATAAGCGAGAAGATCCCGAGATGGATGAAGAACGCGGGCCAGGGGGAACCGCTCTTCCCGCGGATTATCGAGACCTTGACCTCGGCTCCGCGTGATTCCCCTTCGTCTTCGCGATCGTCGTCATCGTCGGAATCGCACTCGGAATCCAGGCAGGAGCGGCAGTCCGGCTCGCATTCAGCCTCCCGGGATTCCTCTTCCCGGACGGCGTCCGATTCTTCGGGACGGCCGCCGGACGCGCGCTTCTCTTCGGCAATCCCTCTTGGTTTCGGAGATTCCGGCGCAGGCGCGGGTTTCGCACCTCCATCCCTTGCAGGCTCGATTCTGAACTGCGTCTCGCAATACGGGCAGTTCACGAGATTGCCGAGGGGAAACAGGTCCTTGTTGAAGCTCTTCCCGCATTCCGGGCAGGTGATGACCATGGCTATCCCTCCCTTTTTCGAAAACTCAAATGTACTTATATTCATTCTTCGGGTCAGTGCAGCTTTCAATGTGCAAAAGACATACCATAAGTCCGGATTGCAGGCGTCTGCGGCGCGATTGTGCCGGAATGTATATAATCTTTTATACCAAGGAGTTGCAGCATCAGGCATCCCTATGCCTCCTGATGCACCTTGCGGATTCACGCTCGGGGAGCTTTACACGATGGCGGGATTCATTTTTTTTAAATAAAATCCGCCATATGCTGAACGAATCTTTAACCTTTCTTCTCGCAGCGCTCATGCTGCTGTGGCTCCCATCATGCCGACGGGTTTCCAATCCTGCGGAAAGGGAGGGGGTGATTCCCGGAACGTCGACGAACGCATCCGAGAGGCCGGTCTCATCCGAGGCATGGAAGGCGATTGGCGCCCTTGAAAGCGAAACGAAGCAGCTCCTGCTTGAAGGCAGGGACGCCGAAGCGGCGGAGAAGATGGAAAGGGTGCTCGGGCATTTCCGCGAATCCGGACAGAAGCGCCTTGCCGCCGGGAAGGACATCGAAATCGGCTTCCATCACGGCAACCGGGGATTGGGCGGGAAAGCGGCGGGGTTCTTCCTCGAAGCCTTCGTCCTGGGATCGAAGCTCGAGGGCTCCGAAGGGGAAGTCATTCGCGGCAGGACCTTCTCGGCCATGCAGGACACGGCCTTGAACCTGGTGAGATTGGGCAAGGCGGAGGAGGCCATGCTGCTCTACGGCCCCCTCATCGCGTTTCTTTCAAGCTCAGGCGACCTGAAGGGGCTTTCCCAGGCCAACCACAACCTCGCGTGGATTCTGGCGGACAGCGGGAAGCCGGCGGAGGCCGCCGTGAAGTACAGGGAAGCCCTGGCAGCAAGACGCATGCTCATGCTCAAGCCGGAGACGGCCTGGACGCTGAACAACCTCGGATACGTCCTCACGCTCGGCGGATTGTATGAAGAAGCCGGGGGATGCCTTTTCGAGGCGCTGTCCATCGCGCGCTCGTGCGCGCTTGGGGACGTCATGGCCAAGGCCAGGGAGAACATCGAGCTGCTTTCGATTGCCGCGGCGGGCGGCGGCAGGCACGGGTTTTCGGCCGAATTCGATCTGAGGCTCCTCGACGAATCGGGGGGGCTTTCCCCGGCGGAGACTTCGAGGATTCTCCTCAGGGCCGGGGAGAACCTGGAACTCGCGGGCAAAACGGGCCTTGCCGGGGAGGCGTACGACAGGCTGGCCTCCCATGAGAGGGCGATGAGGAATCCCAGGGGGGTCGCCAGGGCAGCGAGGCGCAAGGCGCGCTGCCTCAAGGCGGCTGGGGAGGAAGATAAAGCCGCCTCCGCCCTGGAGGAATGCCATCGTCTTGCGCGCGAAGCGGGCGACAGGATAGAGGAGGCTTTCGCCCTTCTCGACTCCGCGCCGCACCAGAACTCGGAGCCTGCTTCGGCGCGGATTGACGCCGCGGCTTCCATCTTCATGGATCTCGAGGGCTACAGGCCGGGCCTCATCGCCGTGCTTGAGAAGCGGATATCGATTGCCCGGGCGTCCGGACGCGCCGAGTCCGCCGCGGCCATGGCGAAGGAGCTCGAGGATTTGAAGGCGCAACCGCCTCCGCCCGATCTTGATCCCGTGGAGTTCCTCGAAGGCATGGAGGATCGCGGGGCGAGAATCGCGGGCATGAAACCGTCCGACGCAGTGATTGAAATCGGGCGTACGGGCGACCGCTGGTCTTTTTTCGACGTCCCGACCGGAAGGCGAATCGAGGTCCCGGTGAGGTACAGGAAGAGGAAGGTGATCTTCCAGGGGATGGAATTCAGGCTGTTCGGGATGGAGATTATGTACATGGACATGGATTTTTTCGCCGCCGCCGGCGAGAGGATCGTCCTTGCCAGGGACGGGAGTCTTTTCAGGAAATCCTGATTCGCGTTCACGGCGCTTCATCGCCGACGGCATCCTCTTGAGCTTGACTTTGTCGCCGATGGCATCGAAAATAGCGGGTCAGGCGTCTGTTTTTCAGAAATACTTGCGAGTTTCACTGGAGGTTCCGATGTCCTCAAGACTATTTGTCATCCCTCTCGCCGCCGTGTGCCTTCTCCTTGCGTCATGCTCGCAGCCTATGTTCACGCTGAGCTACACGCTTCCCCCTGAGCTCAACATACCTGCCGACGTGAAGGTCGTGGGCGTGATTCCATTCTCCTCGCCGACGGGCGAGGACGGCGGCGAGAACATAGGAAAGGACATCAGCACGAAGATAGAGGAATGCGTCCAGACGAGCCAGTATTACCAGCTCATCGACAGGGCCTCCCTCCAGCAGGTGCTGGACGAGAGGCAGCTTTCGTTCGCGGATTTCGCGGAAGGCGGGCAGAAGGACCTGAAGCTCAAGGGCGTGGACGCAATCATCACCGGAAGCGTGTCGCGGTTCCACTACGAGCGCACGCCCGCGAAAATAAAGGCCCTCTTCAGGACGCGCGTGTACAACCGCATACTTAGGACATACGTCGACGGGTACGAAGTGAAGACCATCGACGGCGAATACGTCGCCGCGGACGTCTCCATTTCGTACCGCATGGTCAACACCAAGACCGGCGTGGTGATTGCAGTCAAGGCCGGCAACGCGTCGTGGGATTCGCGCGGCAAGCGGCAGCACGGCGACCAGCTCGTGGACATTCCCCCGTCCGAGCTGCCGGACCGCGGAAACGTGATGAGGACCCTCCTGGACGAGGTTTCGCGCCAGTTCCTGAAGCTAATCATCCCCCAGACATACAACAAGACAGTGGCGCTCGTGAACAGGGGGCCCGATTCCGAGAGGGGCATCAAGTTCGCGACCGGCGGTCTTCCCGACAAGGCGCTGGAAGCGTTCATGGCCGCCGGCGGCTCCGAGAACCCTGCCGACGGGGCGTTCTACAACCAGGGCGTCATCCTCGAAGCCATGAACAGGCTGGACGAGGCCGAGAAAGCCTACAACCAGGCCATCACGATCAATCCGGACGAGAGCCTCTACATGCAGGCGCTCAAGGATCTGAGAAATATAAGGGAGCAGAAGAAAAAGTAGCTCCGGTCCCGGATTTGAAACAAATGGACAGGAGCTGTCCCCGCAATGAATCCATCCGGAGGCCATGCTTCCGGGCGGTGATTCAGGCGCATCGCAACTCCAGGGGCGGCAAGATGATAGGCATGGCTTCGACCCTCATTGGAATTCCGCTCCTTGGTTCGCAAGTTGCATTATCCAGACAGGTTCCAGCTTTTATGTCACGCCGATAGGCGGGACGTTTCCAGCGATATGAAGTTGCATCTGCCACGATTGACGGTGCTCGCCGCGGTCATTGCGGTTGCTGCGGCAGCCGGCGGCCTTGCCCTGGCCTCGGAATCCGGGGAAGGGGAGGAGGCGGGCGACATCCGCAGGGAAGCCGCCATGCACGAGGGGTTCGGCAAGCTTATGAGCAGGATATCGGCCTTGAAAATCACGCCGACCGTCGGAGTCGGCGAATTCATGAACTCGAGCCCCGCGCTCAGGCCGAGTTTCATGAAGATTCTCAAGCAGAAGACCAAGGTCGAGGAGCGGCGCTTCCGGGACGGGTCGAGGGAGGCGGACCTTTCGGTTTCCCTTGACGTCCTCGTGGAGGTTCTTGCGCAGTGCGCGGCCGAGAACAAGGAAGCTGCCAAGGACTGGCCTCCGGCCGCGTTCAAGCAGATAAAGGACTTCGCGGAAGCCGGGGAAATCGAGGCGACAGGCGCTTCCAACAGCGTGGATTCGGCCCGCAGCATTCTGGGCCAGAACACGGCGGAACCCGGGCTGGCTTGGGCGCAGGTCAAGGAGCCGGGCTCGCTCAAGGCCCGGAGCGCGGCCGAGGAGAACGCCGTGGAGGGCCTGTGCAAGCTGGTTCTCAACCTCAGGCTGGGGCCCGGATCCCGGCTGGACGACTTCATAGAATCCCCGGAGACCCGCAGGCGAATCAAGGAATTCGTCAAGGGATCGGCCGAACCGGTTCCGATGAGCCTCCGGTACATAGAAGACCTCACGTGCGAGATTGAGATGGAGGTCCCGGTCGAGACGGTCGCTTCGAGAATCGAGGGGCTGATTCAAAGCCGCATAGACCCGGGTCTTTCGAGGCTCGCAGGCAGGCCGCTCAGGGAAATCATCCGCGAGGGCGGCAGGAAGATACTGAGGGCGACGGGGCTGGGATTCCCGCCGGACGAATACCTGCCGCTTCCGGCCCGCAGGAGGCCGCCGTGGGCGAGGGCGACTGTTTCCGCGCGCGGCGAGGGATTCCCCCCGGAGGACCTCCCGAGCTCGGAGGCCGCAAGGAACGTGGGATTCATGCTCGCCAGGAAAGACGCGGCCGGGAAGCTGCTCGCCGAGATATCCGGCATGGACCTCGGATCCGGCAAGACCATAGGCGACCTGATGGACGAGGCCAGGAAGACCGGGCTTTTGCGCGTAATCATGGACCAGTCCGCGCGGGACGAGGGGTTCGGCAAGACCGGCGGCGGTTACGTAGTGGAGATTGAATTAAACATGTGGAAGATCTGGATACTCGTCAGGGAATGGCGCTGATTGACTTGCGCATCCACGATGCGAAAATATATGAAATTTGGAGGATACTCGGATGTCGGAAAGAAACGGTTTCATCAGGTTCGTAGCCTGCGCCTCTGTTTTTGCGGCGCTGCTGTCCCTGGTTCTGTTCGACAGCGGCTGCGGGAGGCGCCGCGTCAGGACCGGTCCGGCGGTGCAGCCGGCCCCCGCGCAGGGGTCGCAGCCGAGGAATGATCCGGCTCCGGAGCCGGAGCCGGCGCCCGCGCCGGGGGGAGAGACCGATAACTCCCCCGCCCCTGGTCCTGCGCCTGCGGCCGGCGAGGGCGATATCACGGTCGAGGCGGACGGCGAAGGCGAGAGCCGGGACGAGGCGCTTAACGACGCATTCCGCAAGGCGGTCGAGAAGGGTGCCGGTGTCGAGATAACGTCGAGGACGGAGACGGTGGACTACGCCGTGGCGTTCGACAGGATTATCACGAGGGCGAGGGGATACGTCAAAAGCCATCGTATCCTGAGCGACAAGACTACGCGTTTCGAGTCGCGCATCAGGATTGAGGCTGTCGTGTCCCAGAAGAGCATCCGCGACGACTGGGGGCAGATCCAGATGGTGCTGGAACGCGTCGGCAGGCCGACGGTCATCGTTCTCGTGGATGAGAAGGTGATTGGACAGGACAACAAGGGCGAGGATTCCGGGACCGCCTACTGCGCCACGGCCATCGAGAACCTGCTTCTGCAGAAGGGTTTCAATCTCAAGTCCTCGACGGCGATGCAGGAAATCGAGAAGAGGAGGAAGGAGGCGGCTCTGGCGACGAGCGATCTCGCGGCCCTCAAGGCGATTGCCCTGAGCTACGGCGCGGACGTCATGTTCGTGGGGAAGGCCGTGTCGAGGTTCAACGGGAACCGGCCGATTCACGGGGTGCCGATGGACGAGTACACGGCCTCGGGCTCGATAACGGTCTACAAGGCCGACACGGGCGACGTGATGGTGAAGGAATCCTTCGACACCCGTTGCACGGCGCAGGGCGAAGGAGCGGCCATCGCGGGGGCATACGGCAACCTCTCCAAGCAGATGGCCGCCAAGACGCTGAAGGCCCTGCTGGAGAAGTGGTATTTCGAGTTCCAGCACGGCTCCGAAATAGCCCTCGAACTGGGGATAACCTCCGATTATCCGGACGTTGCCGAGAAGGCGGCGTCCTTCGCGACCAGGTTCGTATCGCTCCTGAAGGGCATAAGGGGCGTGACGAACGTCATCGAAGGCCAGCTCACGACGACCTCCGACAAGGCGATTCAGTCCATGAGGGTCAGCGCCAAGCTGTCGGCCGCGGAACTCGCGAAGAAGATTGGAGCCATGGACACCACGGGTGCCGGATTCGGCCTTTCCGTGTCCGAGACGAAGCAGCATTCAATCGGAGTGGCGCTGAAGATTGGCGGCGAGAGCAAGGGCGGCGGCGGCGAGGAGAACGTGGAGAATCCCGAGCCGGATACGAAGCCCTCCAAACTCGGCGCCGAGACCGGCGAGACCGTGGTCAGGGCCAAGGGCGAGGGCGCGGACAAGAACGAGGCCGTGAACGACGCCCTGAGAAAAGCCGTCGAGAAGGGCGCCGGCCTGGAAATCGCCTCGCGCACAGAGACGGTCGATTACGCCGTCGCATTCGACCGCATAGTATCCCGCTCGCAGGGGTATGTGCGGAAGTACGAGATTGTGGATGAGAAGCAGGGGGACTACAACTTCTCCGTGGAGATCGAGGCCATAGTGTCGACCGGGAAAATCAAGGACGACTGGGGCCAGATACAGCTCATCCTCGAGCGCGCAGGCAGGCCGACCGTCATGGTGCTGGTCGCCGAGAAGGTGTTCGGCAAGGACAACAAGGCACAGGAGTCGGAGACCGACTACTGCGCGTCCGCAATCGAGAGCCTGCTTATCGAGAAGGGCTTCAGCGTGAAGTCCGCCAAGGGCATGGACGAGATACAGAGGAGAAAGAAAGAGGCCGCTCTGGCGTCCGGCGACCTGGGCGCGCTGAAGGCCATAGCCGTGGAATTCGGGGCCAACGTCATGATAACGGGCACCTCCACGGCGCGGTGGAACGGGGAGAAGGACGCGTACGGCGCCCTGGTCTACAGCTACATGGCCAACGCATCCGTGAAGGTCCACAAGGCCGACACAGGCGACCTCATGATGAGCCTCAACTTCGACAAGAAGGAGGACGCCATGGGCCCTGCCGAGGCAATCACCAAGGCGTTCAAGGGCATCGGGTCATCCCTCTCGGACAAGGTGCTCAAGGACCTGCTCCGCCGCTGGTACTTCGAGTTCCAGCATGGCGCGTCAATCGAAATCGAGGTCATAGTGAAGGCCGCCTCCAAGGAAAAGCTCTCACAGGCGGCGAGGGCGATTGCGAAGATCTCGGAACTGTTCAAGTCCATCCGCGGCGTGGATTCAATCGTGGAGAAGAGCCTGTCGACCTTCGAGACCGAGGCGAGGCAGAAGATGGACGTGAAGGCAAAGCTGACCGCGGCCGACCTCAAGAAGCAAATCCTCTTCCTGGACGTTCAGGGCACCGGTTTCTCGCTCGCAGTCACTGCAGCCGACCAGAACACGATTCAGATTACCCTTACGCTCGATTGATTGCGGGCATGTTTACGGCAGCCTGAAAAGCCCCCGGCCTCCGCGGCCGGGGGCTTTTCTTTCATGAGACCTGGATTTCACTGAACAGGGCAAGGCGGGCCAGCATGCCCGCGGAAGCCAGGAGCATGGTTGCCGACGTTATGCCCAGCGATATCCTCAGCGCTTTTCTGTCCCGGAGTTCGAGAAGCTTTTCCCGGCCCGGTTCGTGCGCTGCCCTGCCGCATGCGATGGCCAGAAAAGCCGCGGAAACGGCCATGACCGGGAAGTCGCAGAGAATCGGGTCTGCGAACCCGTGGAGCATCACCGCCGCCGCCCCCCCCGCGATTCCGATGGAAACGAAGTCGCGCTTGTTGAACACGTTCAGCGAGAAATGCTTGTAGCTGAACGACACGCTGTGGAAGATGAGCCACGCCGGGATCATGGTCAGGATTACAAGAATCTCGTCGAGAGGCAGTGCGCATCGCCCGGCGGCGAAGATGGCCGCCACGCCTCCGAACGCGCCTGCAATCGCGAGCTCGACGGCCGGCACGGTCCTCCGCTTCAGCACGTCCACGCCGGGCATCTCGTATTCCTTGAGCCCGACATTCCCTCGCGGATAAAGCGTCGCGAAGGAGGAGATGAAGAAGAGCGCCATGCACCCGGCCATTGGAACTCCGCCCCCGAGAACGAGGGTCAGCCAGGATGGACCTGCGCCGCCCGCAGGTTGCGGGAATCCCTTCGCGGACGCCTCGAAACCCCCGGGATGGAATCCGCTTCCGGACAGCCAGATGTCGGGGATGGACGGGCCTAGCCTCGACCAGCCTTCAAACACCCCGGCAATCTGGCCGACCGGGTCCCTGTATCCTTCCAGGGGATGTTTGAGCAATGCGGTAAGGACGACTACCGATGAGACGGCGACCGCGACCAGGGCAGCCGCGACCAGAAGGCCATTCAGGTTCCGCCTGATGTACTCGGCCCCGGCGAAGGCGAAGAAGAGGAAGGCCCCGCCTGCGAGGGCAATCCAGGACGTCACGGTCCCGGAGAAATAGAGTGCAGCCGGGAAGATCGCCAGGCAGATCCCATACAGCAGACGCCTTGCCGCGACCGACGGGTCCATCTTCTCGTGTATGCTGTTGAACAGGAAACCCATGGTGCAGGGGATGACAAGGAGCAGAAGGCGTTCCAGGCCCGCTTCCCTCGGCGCGGGCCCGTTCCCCGCGATATCCGCGAATGAATTCCCGCCAGTCTTCCCCTCGACCGCGAAAAGCCAGATGAAGTATATCGAAAGCATGAAAGCCGAAGCGCACACGGACTTGAGCGCGATTTTCCCGAAATCCCGATCCGAGGCGGCCGCGAGGAATCCGAGGAACATGATGAAATTGCCCAGCGCCGGCAGTGACGAGGACATTCCTCCGGCCGGTCTGCTGCCGATTAGAACCGGTGGTAGGACCGTCGCCACCCAGGCGAGGCCGAGAAAGAGCCCCGGCAAGGGGAACGAGACGGCAATCCTGCCTTGGACGGCGGCAGCGAGCGTCACGAGGCAGAAGAACATCACGGACATTAGGAAGTAGATCATCCCGCCGTTTTTCGCGGCCAGGAATTCGGGCCTGAGGACGAGCAGGGCCATGATGAAGACCGGCATGAATATCGCCGCGAGATTCGAGATTCTCACGGCTGCCTGGTTCAGCTTCAAGTGCCCTCCGCTTCGAGCGCCCTGTCAATCCTCGCCCTGAGTTCGCCGGGCTCCATGCCGGCCACCCGAATCACCTTTTCCCTGGACAGGCCGCCCATGACGATTTCGATGCGGTCCTTACGGATGCCAAGCGCCCTGGATAAGAGCCTGAGGAGCGATTCGTTCGCCCTTCCCCGCTCCCTGGGGGAGGAGACCTCCGCCCTGACGGCTCCCGCGCGGACGCCCAGCATCCCGTCCCTGCCTGCGGAAGCCCTGACGGCAATCCTGAAGCTCGAATGCGTCCCCGAGCCCCTGATATCAACCACCGAGTCGCCGGCGGCCATCCTCTCCTCGCTCCGGACCCGCGATTTCGGAATCGTCCCGTCCGGCCGCTACTTGCCCTTCTTCCCCATGTCCTTGACGACTTTCGTTTCCCCGTACTTGTCCCTGAGCTGCGAAAGTATCTCCCTGCACTTCTCGAGCATTTTGATTGATTCCTCGGCGTCCGGCCAGGAACAGGCTTTCTTGTACAGCGTCGCGAATTCCTCGTACAGGGCGCGGGCCTCGTCCTCGGACGCCTTTCCCGCGACCGATCCCCCTCCTGACAGCCGGTCGAGGTATTCCCTAGCCTCCTTCTTGACCTCTGGAATCCCTGTTTCCAGCGCCTGATCGAAGTGCGCCCTGGCCTCTGCCGCCAGCTCCCCGCCCGCGTGCATCGAGTATACTCCGAGAAGGAGGTGCGACTCGGGGTTTCTCGGAAGGGCCATGACGCCAAGGGAATGGTATTCCGCCGGCGTGAGGTCAGTCCAGCCGAGGCTCGTCTTGCCGGGCCCTACCTGGATCTTGATTCCCTTCTCATCCGCGGCCAGGATTCGCGCTATCTTGGAATCCGACGACCCCTGCGTCTTCGAAAGTTCGAGTTGCAGCTTCCCCGCCTGCGTGTTCACGCCGTCGACAACCTGCTTCTGGAGCCTCGAGAGATTCTTGAAGTCGCGGGCGAGGGCGGCGCCGCGGGAGATGAACTGCTGCGTCGCGAGGCTCCTGCCGCCGTCGGAGGACGGGGGTGTTATCCTGCCAATCTCCGACGCAGCGGCCTCGTATTCGAAGGACTTCGACAGCGCCTCGGCCCTGCCGGCGTATTCGTTGAACAGGGCCTCGTCACGGGCCAGCTCCCTGTCTGATGCCTCCTTCCGGATCTTCGCCTCCTCCCCGTCAACCTCGGCGCGTTTCTTCCTGGCGGACAGCACGAAGGACTCGATTCCGAAGTTGGATACGACCTTGTCGAGGAGCTCCCTCGCCTTGCCGAAGTCCCCCTGGGACAGGGACGAAGCCGCGGAGGAGGAAATCTGGGCGAACGTGGACGCCGCCTTCTGGGACACGAAATTCTTCCTCGCCTGTATCTTCTCGACAGCCGCGGTGCCCTTGAACTTCTCGGCGGGGAACGAGTCGAACTCGGCGAGGGCCTTGCCGAAATACCAGTCCTTCATGAGCAGGTTCGCCCTGCCCTCGGCCTCGGCAAGCGCCGACTCGGCGTCCTCCTCAATCCTGGTCCTTGCCTTATCCCTTGCCTCGATTTCCGCCACCTTCGCGGCGGCCCTGGCGGCGGCCTCGGTGCCCGCGAACTCCGCGGCCACCAGCCTGTAGAGCCGCAGGACCTCCGGGTCGGACATCCCGCTTCTCTCCTCGGCGCCCGCCGCCGTCAGGTACGCGGCCGTAGCCTTTTCCTCGAACTGCTTCTTCTTCTCGGCCTCGAGCCTCCGCTTCTCCTCCTCGAGCCTCTTGGCTTCGTCGGACTGGCCCGTGACGACCTTCGTCCCGCCGTCGTCCGGATTCGTCCCGTCCGGAACGTCCGGGACGGGAACGGGGGCGGGCTCGCTTCCCCCGATTAGGCCGAGCGCGAAGGCGAGTGCGACCGCGGCCACGGCGAGGATTACGAGCCCTGCCATGACGGGAACGAGCGGGCCGCGGCCCTGTGATGATTCACTCGGCGGGATTCCGGGGAATCCGTCGGTGTAGGCCGCGGACGGATTGATTTCGATGTTCGCCCTCCTGAGCTCCTCCAGGAGGGCGGTGGCGGACTGGAAGCGGTCGCGAGGGTCCTTTGCCATCATCTTTCCGACGATGGCGCCGATGCGGTCCGGGACCTCGGGATTGACCTCCTTCAAGGGCGTGAGGGGCTCCTTGACGTGCTTCAGCGCAATCTCCCGCCCGGTGTCCCCGCTGTAAGGCGTCCTGCCCGTGAGCATGAGGTAGAAGGCGGCTCCAAGCGAGTAGATGTCGGTCCTGTGGTCGATCTTCTGCTTCTGGACCTGCTCTGGAGCGATGAAATGCGGGGTTCCGAAGACGACTTCACCGGACGAATCGCCCCCTTCCCTCTGCACGTTCTTGGACAGCCCGAGGTCGCCGATTTTGATTGCCCCCTCCTCGGAGATCATCAGGTTGTCAGGCTTGATGTCGCAGTGGACGAGGCTCTTCTTCTCGGCGTATTCGAGGCCCTTCGCGGCGTGGATAATCATCTCCAGCGCTTTCGGCGCCGACAGCTTCCCGAGCTGCTTGAGCCTGTCGCCCACCGAACCATGGGTCATGAGTTCCATCGAGAAGAAGTGGGTGCCGTTCTCCTCGGCCACGTCGTAGACCTGGACGATGTTCGGGTGGTTCAGGGCGCCGGCCGCCCTCGCCTCCTTTATGAACATGTCGATGAACTTCTTGTCCGACGTCATGCCGGGAGCGAGGATCTTCAGCGCTACCTTGCGGTTCAGGGATATCTGCGTGGCCTTGTACACCGTGCCCATTCCGCCGCGGCCGATGAAATCCTCTATCCTGTATCCGCCGAAGGTCGCGCCAATCAGGGGATCACCCTTCGCGCGCTTGGCCAGAAGGTCGTCCCCTGCGGCAGGCTCCGCCGCCTGGGCTTTTTCGGAGCCCGAGACGAAGCGGATGCGGGTGTCGCCGACCCTGATTACGTCCCCGGACTTGAGCCTTTCCCCGGAGGTCCTGGCCTCGTTCAGAAGCGTACCGTTGCTGCTGCCGAGGTCCTTGAGAACCCATGCCCCGCCCTCGAAGCCGACCTGGAAATGCCTCCTCGAAGAAAGGAGATCGGTGAGCTGCAAGTCGCAGGACGCGTCTCGGCCGAAGACATGGATCCTGCCTTCGGCAAGGTCGACTTCCTTGCCCTTCTCCGGGCCCGACGTTATTTCAAGCCTGGCCGTCATGCTCGTCCCTGCTGATTCCTTCGAAAAGGGCTGATCCGATTCTGACGACGGTGGCGCCCTCCTCCACGGCAGCCATGAAATCCCCCGACATCCCCATGGAAAGGCCGGGATCCCTCCCTCCGGGCCATGAAGGAGCAATCCGGTCCCTAATCTGCCTGAGTCCGGCGAAATAGGGCCGACATGCTCCGGGATCCGCCGAATACGGGGCCATGGTCATGAGACCCATCAGGTCGAGGTTGGGGAAGCCTCGAAGGGCTTCGACCGCGCCGGTGACGTCCGAGGGCCTGAAGCCGGACTTGGAAGCTTCGCCGGACACGTTCACCTCGAGGTAAACCGGAATTCCGCGCCCCGGGCATTCGGAAGCAGCCTCCCTGCTGATAATCCCCGCAAGACGCGCGGAATCCACGGAATGAATCGTCGAGAACACCCTGAGCGCTTTCCTGACCTTGTTGGTCTGCAGCCGGCCAATCATGTGCCAGACGGCCCCGCTCCCGACTTCGGCCGCCTTCTTCTCGGCTTCCTGAACGCGGTTCTCGCCGAGGTCGGCAACGCCCAGGCCGACAAGAACCCCGGCGACGGATGCGGGCTGCGTTTTCGTCACAGCCACGAGTGCCACGCCGGCCGGGTCTCTCCCGGCCTTCGAGGCCGCGGATTCGATGCAGCGGCGAATCCTTTCGAGGTTGGCCGCCAGTATTTCCCGGGTCCTGCCCGGTTCCGTCATTTCATGACCGATCCAACGTCCGCCGCCAGCCCGCATGCATTGGGGATTCCCGGCGGCCTGCCGATTTCGATTATAAGGCATAATTCTATTACGGAAGGCGCGGGTGTCAACTTCCGGAGACTATTTTGCCGCCATCCCATGAAAAATATTGACACGCGGGCATGGACCGGTTATTTTCGTCCGAGTTTCATTTTATAGCAGGCGGGTCTACCGGGACTCTGCAATGGATGCTTCACACAAGGAATTCATAAAATCGCTGACCCAGCAGGACCGGATGCTCATAACGCTGAGAGATGAGCTCTACTTCGGTTCCTGGGAGAGGATGCTCAACGATCTCAAGGACCGCCTGAGAGGCAGACCCTACATTTTCAAGCTCGTGAACAGGATAGAAGAGGACATCAAGAGGATTGAGAAGCTGCAGAACTACGAATCCCAGCATGGAATCAACCTGTCCGAATGCCTTGAGGAGTCAGAGGAATGAGGAGATTTTCCGAAAGATGCGTCGCCCTTGGCGCAATCCCGCTCGTTCTGCTCGTTTGCGCGGGCTGCCAGCAGGAAGTCCAGCCGGACTACCTCCCCTGGACCGAGGGTGAGAAGACGGAGAATTTCCAGCAGCTCAGTCTCAAGCTCGACCGGCTGCCCTTGTACCGCAAATGGGACTCGCACATCCTCGCCGGAGAGCTCATTAGACGGGCGTTCCTCAAGGAGGACATGCTCTTCATCGAGACGTCGCGCAACAAAATCGTCCTTCTCGACCGGAACCTCGGGGTCGTGAGATGGATCTATAACCTCGACTACCCCCTCAAGTATCCCCCTGCGGTCAGCAAGGAATACGTCTACCTGGTTTCCAGGGAGCTCGTCCATTGCATCTGGCGCAAGGGCGGCGACGTGAAGTGGAAGAAGATGCTTCCGTTCGTTCAGGGATCCCCGGCCTGCGCCAATGACTTCTATCTGTATATCGCGGCCGGCGACCTCCCCAGGCTATACGCTTTCAAGGAATCCGTGCAGAATCCCAAGACCTCCGGGGGCGAGTTCCTCGGCTCGCTGGAGGCAATCGAGGAGTGGTTCTTCAGCACTGGCGACCTGGTCCGGGCGACGCCCATCGTGGAGGAGAACGTCCTGTACTTCACGAGCCTCGACCGGAAAGCCTATGCAGTCGACTCAACGAAGGGCAAACCCACCTGGATCTACGAGACGGGAAAGCAGATTATCGCCCCTCCCTACATCAGGAAGGGCGTCATGTACATCGGCGGGCTCGACTACAACCTGCATGCGCTGAACAGGTTCGCAGGCCCCCCGCCCGTGTGGCTGTTCCCCGCCGGAGGGCCGATTGAGACAGAGCCGGCCGCGGACGACGATCAGGTCTACGTGAGGGCCGAGGAGGTCCTGGACGAATACGGACTCGCTGGAAATGCCGTCCTCTACGCTGTCGACATAAAGACCGGCCAGAAGGCGTGGGATTTCGAAAAAGGGCTCAGGATGGTCTTCAGCGGAAAAGACCTGGTCTACATCCTGAGGGAAGGCAACGTGCTCGTGGTCCTCGAAAAGAAGACGGGCCGGAGAAGGGCCGAATTCCCCCTTCCCGACTTCCAGTTCGTCCTCACCAACGACCAGGACGACGTACTTTACCTCGTGAACAGGAGAGGGTTCCTCTTCGCACTGCAGGAATCCAACCCGAACCCGTTCAAATAGCAGCGGTCGCAATGGCGGAGAGCGCGTGGTTCAGGCTGAGCCGGTCCAATCCCGTGTCCTGGCTCCGCAGGATGAAATCCGAATCTGCGGACGTCGTCGTCGCTGATCCGGCTCGCATGGAGCCGGGATACCCGGCCGGACCCCGCCGCCCGCCTGCCCCTTTTCCCGCGCCTGACGCCCTTGCGGACCTGTTCCCCGAGATTCGCCGCGTCTTGAGACGCGACCGCCACTTCTACCTCTTCTGCGGCTTCGACGACATGTTCGCGGCCAGGCCGGCCGCCGAAAACGCCGGTTTCCGCCTGGCAAAAGCAGTGGTGCTCGACGGCGGCATGGAAGACCCCGAGGGCGGCAATCCCGGGCTCGGATACCTTCTGCTCTTCGAGAACGGCTGCAGGATTCGCAACGGAGGATCCCTGCCCGGTATCCTCTCCACGCCGGTCCGGCCAGGGCGTCATCATGACGGGCAGTCGGCTCTGTTCGAGCAAATCCTGAAGCTGAGCTCGTACCCCGGGGAACTCGTGCTCGACCCCTTCCTTGGAGCGGGGGCGCTTGGAGCCGCATGCGCGGGCCTGGGAAGGAACTATTGGGGCTGTGATTCGGCCGGCCTGCGCATCGAAGGCGCGGCGGCCCGCATCAGGGCCGCGGGCGGAACCCCCTCCGTTGCCCTCCCCGAGGCGGATGACGGGCTCGACTCCGCGGAGCAGCTTTCCTTCGTATTCCAGGACGGACCGGGAGAGGAATCGTGACCCGGACTGGCCGGGACCCGAATTCCGTCGGATTCCGGCTGGTCCGGGCTCTTCTACCACGTGTGCGACATGGCTCCCCTGGGGCAGGCGGAGGTGCACGGAAGCTTCTTCGATCCTCCGCGCTTGCAGCCCGCGCATGCCGACCTGAGCCTGGCCAGTTGTTCTTCCCTCACCCTGGCCGTCTCGTCATCCGAAAGGTGATCGCAGTCGCTCGCGGCTATCTCGAGCACCCTTGCAGGGCAGGCCTCGGCGCATGCGCCGCATCCGTCGCACTGGTCGATGTCGACGACGATGAAGAACTCCCCCTTGGAGTCCTTGAAACCATAGGCTGCTTTCATGCTACCTTGACGGACTCCTGATTCCGTTCAGGAAGAGACACGTAATCTGGTTGGAGGCCTTCCTCTCCGAAGGCCCCGTCTCCGGGTCGTACCAGGTGTAAATCCAATCGAGCATCCCGAAAAGGTTCAACGTGGTGAGCTTGGGATCGAGGGTCGTGTTGCCGGAGTCCTTAAGGAGATCGACCACTATTCCGAGAGCCGTCCTGAAATACGTTTTCCGGAGCTCTTTCACGCTTTCGTAATACGCCCCCTTGAGGGTCTCCAGCTCGTGTGAGCAGACCTTGAGCTCGTTCAGGTTCCTGAAAAAGTGATCCAGGTGATTCCTGATGAGGACGCGAATCCTGCCGTCCGGATCGGAAACGTTTTCAAGGGACTCGTCCAGGTTGTCGAGCAGAGTTTTGAACGTGCAGTACTGAATCTGGTACAGAAGCTCTTCCTTGCTGTTGAAATAATAGTAGAGGCTCGCGATGCTCGCGCCGACCGATGCGGCGACCTTGCGAATCGTCGCCCTTTCGTATCCCTCGTCGGCCATTATTCTCGCAGCCGCATGCAGTATGGTCGCAAGCCTCTCGTCGGTCCTGAGGTGCCTGCTTTCGGCAAGGTTCCTGTAGGATATGTCCGGCATTTTCCCGCCCGAACCAGCGATTTGTCGAACGAACGTTCGAGTCGTGGGCATTCTAGACGGGCCTCTGCGGCAGGTCAAGGACCTGAGCCACCCCACAGCGGTGAAGAGTCCGGGAATCTTCGGGCGGTTGGCTCCCGTATTCCTCCTGTTTCTGCTTCTTCGGTTTCTGAGGTGTCTTCGGTAGTTCAAGTCTGCGCCTCTTGCGCCTCTTTGCGGCCATATTGAAATCCGAAATTTCACGACTATCCCCGAACCTCCCGGCCCTCCGGCCCAATCCCCGAACGCCCCCCCCCCCCGTCGCGCACCTCTTCATAGCCGGCTAACCCAGCCCCATGTCGTCGAGCCCTTCCTCGTCGAATCCCAGGGCGTGCCCGATTTCATGATAGAAGGTCGTCCTGAGCATGTCCTCAATCTCCACGGCTGATGAAGAGTAGCGCTCGAGGTTCCTCTTGAAGACCCTGATAATCCCCTGGGCTCCCAAGCCGGTTGTCATGGCAGGCAGGCTGGAGTCGTATCCGAAGAAATACCCGCACACGAACGGGTCCAGGCCCCCCTGGCGGTCTATCGCGGGATTGGGGACCTCAACCATCTCGACGACCAGGTTCGTCAGCTCCTGCCTGATGTCGTAGGGCAGGGTATCGAGCAGTCTCCTCACGATGGCGTCCGCGTCGGCATCGCTTATTCTGAAAGGCCGGGGGTATGAATCCGGATCATGCTTCTCCGCTTCCGCGAACAGCTGCTCCGCTTTGGCGAAATCCTGGAGGAATTCCATGATCGTCGCCCTCAGGTACGCGAAGTCCGCTTCGAGTTCCCCGGGGTGCGAGCACCTGTCGAGCAGCGCGGCGGCCTCCTTGAAGTTCCACCGCCTAGTCTCGAATTCCGCCTTGCTGTACAGCAGAAGCGGGTCGTCCGGGAAATCCAGGCTGCAGGAATTGAAGTGCCTGTCCGCCTCTGCATCCATCTCCGCTGCGGAATAGACCAGGGCAAGCACGAGATTTCCCAGGAATCGGGCTGCTGCGGAAGCTCCCGCCTCCTTTCCCGCCTGGGACAGGGCCTTTTTCGCCAGCGTTTCGGCTTCCCCGTACTCCCCGTCTTCATAAGCCTCGTACGCGCGAATCGCCCTGCCGGCTGCGCCCGAAGCGCTTCCGCCGCCATGGCCGACGAGATTGGCCAGATATGAAGGAAGCATGTCCGACTCCGAAAGGCAAATCGCCCGCAAGAGCCGAATATAGTTGACGGCATGGCGCCTTGGAAACTGAAAATCCCGGTTGCATGAGTATTCCCGGACGCGACTCCCGGGCGCTGGCTCCGGGAAAACCGGGTTGATTGCGATGCGCCAATCGAATATATTAGTCGCGGCATCGGTCCGGCAGCCCGGCGCAAGACGGGTCCGGCATGTCCGGGTGAAGGAGAACTATGATGAACCGCATCGGATGGACGGCGTCGGTCCTGCTCGCGGTCGCGGCGGGGTGCGAAACGCCTCCCACGAAGTACGACGAAATGGCCTACGAGAAGGCGGTCGCCGAATCCGGTTTCAAGGTCGTCAAGGTCGTGGACAGCTCCACGTTCCTCATAGACTGGAGCGGGACGGGGGATCCCAGGAACTTCGTGCCGATAAAGCTGCTCGGCGTGGACGCGCCCGAGGCGGTCGGATTCATGGAGTCCCACGGCGCGACGGCAGCCGCGTACCTCGAGAAGCTCATCAAGGGCAAGAACGTGACGATCCTTCTCGACACGGACGGCTGGTACAGGCCGGTGCTGGGGCCGAACGACAGGACCATGGTGGATCTGAAGGCTCTCTACAAGACGGCCGGGCACATCGCGGCTTTCGTGTGGATTTCGAGGGGTTTCCGCAGGGACGAGGGGGGGGATCTGAAGGAAGCTTTCGTGAACAGGCTCATGATTGAAAACGGCCTTGCCAGGGTCGACCGGACCTGCCGGTTCCGCCGGGCGGGCGACCGCGATACGTTCCTCGCCTTCGAGGATGACGCGCGGGGCAGGAGGGCAGGACTGTGGCGCTGAACCGCTGCGGATCTGGCGTGCTTACGTTGCTGGCCGCGATGCTCGCGTCCGCGGTCCTGGCGGGGTGCAACACGGATCCGACTCCCATGGAGGCCATCGAGCACGAGCGGAACCTCATGAACTACGGCTTCAAGGTCGTGAAGGTCCTGGACGGAGCGACTTTCGTAGTCGACCTGTCGGACATCGGCGACGCCGCTTCGTTCCGGCACGTGAAGCTCGCCGGAGTCGATGCCCCTGCTTACGAGGAATTCAAGGAGCCCGGGGGGAAGGACGCCTTCGAGTTCCTGAACGAGAGGATCCTCGGGAAATACGTGGTCCTCAAGTTCGACACCGCCTTCTACGGGAAACTCGACGCCCGGCCGCAGGATGCGAAAATCCCCGCCGGCGCCTACATGGATCCGGACTCCGGAGTCATCTACGCATGGGTCTACTCGGACGGCGTCTTCCTGAACCGGCTCATAATCCAGAACGGCCTCGCCAGAGCCAGTCGCGGATACCAGTTCTCCCGGCCCTCCCTCAGGGACGACCTCTTCGCCCGCGAGGAGGAGGCCAGGGCAGGCCGCAGGGGTCTCTGGAGATGAGCCGCGGGCGCGGAGGCGAAAGGCCCGGGTCTTCGCGGAGGGTTCATATGAGAATGCTAATCCGCATCTCGCTCCTCATGGCAATCACGGCCGCCGGATGCAGCACGAGCGACGAGCCGGACCCCGTCGTCGCACCGGCCTGGGAATCGTACTTCGGCGCGTGCAGGATTACCGGGATTGCCCTGGACGACCCCGGCGCCAGGATTTTCGCGGCGGCCGATGATGCCGGGTTCCGGTATTTCAACGGGACGTCGTGGGCGTATTTCCTCCGAGAGAACTCCGCGATTCCATCAAACCGCGTCAGGGACGCCGCCCTCGACTCCAAAGGGGTGTGCTGGATTGCCACGGACAGGGGCATCAGCCTGTTCAACGGATCGTCCTTCGCGGCCATGACCTATGAATCCACGGGGGGCGGCCTTCCCTCCAACGACGTACGCTGCGTGTTCCGCGACGCAACCGGCCTCATGTGGGCCGGGACCTCCCAGGGCGCGGCCAGGTACAGCGGATCCTCATGGTCGGTTTTCACGCAGGCTTCCGGCATGGCCTCCAACTCCGTCTCCTGCATCGGCCAGGACAGGTCGGCCACCGCCAACATGTGGTTCGGCCACGACGGCGCCGGCCTCTCGATGATGGACGTCCTCGGCGCCTTCCACCTGTACGGCACGTCGTCGGGCCTCTCTGACGGATCGGTCAACGGAATCGCCTTCGATTCCTCCAACATCGGCTGGTTCGCCACGGACAACGGCCTCGACTCTTTCAACGGAACGGCGTTCACGCAGTACCTGACGTCGAACTCCAGCCTGCCCCACGATTCCGTCCGCGACGTCTCGGTCGACCCGGCCGACACTGTATGGATTGCCACGGCCGCGGGCTTCGCGAGCCTCAATCTCGGCATGTGGAACATCTACACTGCGTCGTCCGGACTGAACTCGAACGATACGCTCTGCTGCCTCGCGGTCACCAGCGCTGCCTCCTGGGTCGGGTCGGCAAGGGGCATCAACCGCCTCAACGCGTCGGGATGGACCGGCAACACCCTCAACAACGCGCTGCTCCCGTCGAACGCGGTCAACGCGGTCTGTGTCGACTCCGCAGGCAGGGAATGGTTAGGAACCGAGGCGGGGCTCTCGAGGAGATCCGGGAGCGCGTGGGCTGAGTGGACCCCGGCCACGAGCGCCCTGAGCGAAGCCCATTGCAGGAGCCTCCACGTCGACGAGAACGGCGTCGCCTGGGTCGGGACCCTGGCCGGGCTCAACAAGTTCGACGGTTCCGGCTGGGCGGCGTTCACCACGTCCAACAGCGGCATCCCGTCTGACATTGTGACCGGGATCGCGCAGGACGCCTCGGGCAACCTCTGGCTTGCGACGGCGAACGGCGTCTCCAGGTTCAACCGGGTCTCGGCATTCACCAACCACGGCGTTGCCGAAGGGCTCTCCTCCCTCGCCGTGAACTGCATCGGCGTGGACTCCCAGGGCAGGGTCTGGGCCGGCACCACGCAGAAGCTGTTCAAGCTTGACGGGGCGGTCTGGACCTCCTACGGGGTGGCGGACGGCATCCCGTCGGATTCCGTACTCTCGCTCGACTTCGGAACCGGTACCGTGTGGGTAGCCACCCCCTCCGGAGCCGCGGCATTCGACGGATCAGCATGGACGAAGCATGACGCGGCTTCGGGCGCGCTTCCCTCGAACGACGCCAGGTCGGTCGGCGTCGCGGACACTGGCGAAGTCTACGTCGCTACCGCGCAGGGGCTCGCGGTCCGATTTGGCTCGACATGGACGGTGAAGAACACCCTGAACTCCGGCCTCCTGTCCGATAATCTCAAATCGGTTTCGGCCCCCGCGGGAAGAAAGGAAGTATACATCGGCACAAATGGTTGCGGAGCGCAGATTTACAGGCCCGAACACCTCTTCGCCGGAAATTAGCCCTTCCTCGAGAAAAATCTTTGCACATGCAAAGAAATTTGATAAAGTAAAAGATTATTATTTCATTCCTGGACAAGGGGGGTTTTGTTTTCATGTCCGGTAGTCCGGGAATGAAGGACGCGGCACGGCGTTGCCGGCGGGTCTGGAGGAAATGAATGGCAGACGGATCTCAATCTGGGCCGGATAGACTGGCCGAGCTGGACAGCCTTAGGAGCGAATCCCTCCTGGGCGGGGGGCTGGAAGCGGTCGAGAAGCAGCATGAGAAGGGTAAGCTGACCGCGCGGGAGAGGCTGGACCTGCTATTCGACCCCGGGACATTCGTCGAGTTCGACAGGTTCGTGACGCACCGCGCCACGGACTTCGGGATGGACAAGAAGAAGATTCTAGGCGACGGAGTGGTCACGGGGTACGGCAAGATAGACGGGCGTCCGGTCTACTGTTTCGCGCAGGATTTCACGGTGTTGGGCGGATCGCTGAGCGAGACGTTCGCCGCGAAGATCTGCAAGGTGATGGATCTCGCCGTCCGGAACGGGGCGCCGTTCATCGGGCTGAACGACTCCGGCGGGGCGCGCATCCAGGAGGGCGTGGTCTCGCTGGGGGGGTACGCGGACATATTCTTCAGGAACACGAACGCATCCGGCGTGATTCCGCAAATCTCGGTCATACTCGGCCCTTGCGCGGGCGGCGCGGTCTATTCGCCTGCAATCACCGATTTCATCGTGATGACCAAGAAGACGAGCCACATGTTCATCACGGGGCCCAAAGTAATCAAGTCCGTGCTGAACGAGGACGTGAGTTTCGACGACCTCGGCGGCGCGTATCCGCACTACCAGAAGTCCGGCGTGGCGCATTTCGCCTGCGAGGACGAGCACGACTCGATAGACACGGTGAAGAAGCTTTTGGGCTACATACCGCAGAACAACCTGGAAAGCCCTCCGCGGGTCATGCCGGAGGACGATCCGGAGCGCATGGACGCGGAGCTCGACGGCATAGTGCCCGACAATCCGAACCAGCCCTATGACATGAAGAAGGTGATTCATCACGTGGTGGACGAAGGGGCGTTCCTCGAGGTCCACGCGGGCTGGGCGCAGAACATGGTCGTGGGCTTCGCCCGGCTCGACGGCCAGAGCGTGGGGATCGTGGCGAACCAGCCCAACGTGCTCGCAGGGACCCTGGACATCAACGCGGCCGTGAAGGCGGCGAGGTTCGTGAGGTTCTGCGACGCGTTCAACGTCCCGCTGATTACGTTCGTGGACGTGCCGGGCTTCCTTCCGGGCACGGAGCAGGAGCACAACGGGATAATAAGAAACGGCGCGAAGCTGATATACGCCTTCAGCGAGGCGACGGTTCCGAAGCTCACAATCGTGACGCGCAAGGCGTACGGCGGGGCGTACTGCGTCATGTGCTCGAAGCACATCGGGGCCGATCTCAACCTCGGCTGGCCCACCGCGGAGATAGCGGTCATGGGCCCGCAGGGGGCGGTCGAGATAGTATTCAAGAAAGAAATGGACCAGGCGGAAAACAGGGCCGCGAAGGAAGAGGAGCTGGTCGGCGAGTACAGGAGGAAATTCGCCACCCCCTACGTCGCGGCTGCTCGCGGGTACCTCGACGACCTCATCAAACCCCGGGAGACCAGGCCGAGGCTGATAAGCATGCTCGGGACGCTGTCCGGGAAGAGGGAGTCGCGGCCGCCCAAGAAGCACGGGAACATCCCGCTTTGAACGATTTGAGCCCGGACTTAGAGACCGGGCCGGAAGGGAAAATGGGACTTGATCTTAAAGGCAATACGGTCCGAATCACGGACACGATATTCCGGGACGCGCACCAATCCCTGATTGCGACGAGGATGCGCACGGAAGACATGGAGGCGCTCGCGGCCCAGGTCGACAAGGTCGGCTTCTGGTCCGTCGAGATGTGGGGCGGCGCCACGTTCGACACCTGCATGCGATTCCTGCGCGAGGACCCATGGCAGCGCATAAGGACGCTCAAGAGGCTCATGCCGAGGACGAGGTTCCAGATGCTGCTGCGCGGCCAGAACATCGTCGGCTACCGCCATTACGCCGACGACGTGGTCGAAGCTTTCGTCGAGACGGCCCACCGGAACGGCATCGATGTGTTCAGGATATTCGACGCATTGAACGACACCAGGAACCTCGAGACGGCGATTAAGGCAGTCAAGAGGACCGGCGCCGTGGCCGAAGGGGCCGTGAGCTACACAGTATCCCCGGTGCATACCCTGGAATATTTCGTGGACGTCGCCAAGAGGCTCCGGGATCTCGGGTGCGACACGCTCGCCATCAAGGACATGGCGGGCCTGCTTTCGCCCTATGACGCGGAGAAGCTGGTCAAGATGCTGTGCAAGAAGGTGGGTCTGCCGGTGCACCTGCACTGCCACTACACCTCGGGCATGGCCTCTGCGGCCTACGTCAAGGGGATAGAAGCGGGTGCGAGGCTGATTGACACGGCCTTGTCCGCGTTCGCGCTTGGAACGTCCCAGCCTCCGACCGAGACCTTCGTGGCAATGCTGAAGGGCACGAAGCACGACACCGGCCTTGATCTCGAGCTGCTCGCGGAAATCAACGATGGGTTCCGGAAAATCCGGAACAGCTATTCGGAGTTCGAATCGTCCTTCACGGGCGTGGACTCCGACGTGCTGCTCTACCAGATTCCCGGGGGCATGATGAGCAACCTCGCCAAGCAGCTCAAGGACCAGGACGCGCTCGAAAAGATGCCCGAGGTGTTGAAGGAGGTCCCGAGGGTGAGGGCGGAACTGGGGTATCCGCCGCTCGTGACTCCCACGAGCCAGATAGTCGGCACCCAGGCGGCGGTGAACGTGATTTCGGGCGAACGCTACAGCGTGATTCCCAAGGAAACCAAGAACCTAATTAGAGGCCTCTACGGAAGGAGCGTGGGGCCGATTGATCCGGACGTAAGGTTGAAAGCCATCGGTAACGAGGAGATTGTGTCTGTCCGGCCCGCGGATCTCCTCGAACCCGAACTGCCCGCTGCCCGGAAGAAGCTCTGCACAGACAACATCGAGGACATACTGAGCTACGTGCTGTTCCCCCAGGTCGCCGAGGAGTTCTTCATGGCGAGGAAGGGGGAGAGCAACGACGACCAGATTGCGGCCGTCGTTACCGCGCTCGTATCGAGACTCATGAAGGGCGCCAAGGCCAAGGCCCCCGTGGGCAAGGCCGAGGCCGTGCAGCAGAACCTCTGGTCGTACGCGGGCAGAATCCATGCCATGAGGGGCATATGGAGGATGTGAGAATGGAGACAACTGTTACTGTCGACGGCAGGAGGGTCTGCCTCGACATCGAGACTTCAAACGGCAAGGACTTCGAAATCCTGATTGGAGGAAGGAAATTCTCGACGCATCTCGTTAAGAACAGCCTCAACACCATCACCGTGGAGGTCAACGGATCAAACCACGTTGTGAACGTCGACGGCGACTCGGACAAGGGATCAATAAAGGTCGCCCTTGGACAGCGGAAGCTCGAGGTGAGCACGGCTTTCCTGGACGATTTGAGGGACATGAAGCGCGAAGTGACCAGGACCGAGACCTTCAAGAAGGTCAACATCGACGGCTACGAGTGCGGGGATCTGAACGGGGCGATTATCGCCTCCATGCCGGGGAAGGTGGTCTCGGTCGCCGCGGCGGTTGGCCAGGTAATCGCCGAGAACCAGGTCATCTGCATCCTGGAAGCAATGAAGATGCAGAACGAAATCATCGCCCCCAAGGGTGGGACAATCCGGGAGGTGTGCTGCTCTCCCGGCGACCTCGTCGAAAAAGGCGACGTGCTCGTGAGAATCGGATAATGCGCTTTTTTATCAGAAAAGCCGCCAGGGATTCCTGGCGGCTTTTTTTGTTTATGGCGCACTGGGATTGAATTCATAAAGAGAGATACCCCGGAAAGGCCACTCCCCTTCAACTCGCGTAGAAACTGCTTCCAGCTCTCCTTGTCTCATCTTAAACACCGCGAATCCGCAACCCTATACTCTTAAATGAGATACGATTTCGAGAAATCTCTTGTCACTACAAATGAAAATATCGTGCCAAAAGTCCTATTCATCAATTTGCCTTGCCAATGGAGGGAGCCCAACGCCTGCAGCCTGGAAAACCTTGCCCACGGCGCCATTCGCATTGGTCCTTAACACGAATTTCTTGCCGTGCGAGTGCACCTCGACTTCCTCGAGGTCGTCTAAATCCCT
>DYIT01000043.1 GCA_020723505.1 Candidatus Kuenenia stuttgartensis | reverse complement strand
AGCGCGCCCGGCCCCCGGATAATTCACGTTCCTTCGTGAATTATCCGGGTTAAGGCTGTCAGTTGCCTGTGACGCCTTCACCGTAGATGATGATCTTCCGATCCTGAATCAGCGACCAGCCGCCGTTCTTCCAGTCGAATTCCTCGAAGCCCGCGGGCATCGGGTTGACGCGTATCGCGACGACCCCGCGGACCGAACTGCCGGCGTTATGGTCCTTGGATGAGCTGTAGTCGTACCCGTCGCCCCATGTGGTCGGCGAGTAGTTCGACCCCCTGTCGGGAGTGCCCGGGGTGGTCTGCGGCACAATGATGCGGTAGGGCCCTTCGCCGTTTATCTTGCCGCTGATCGGGTCGAGATAGCATGCGTCCATGTCGGCGCCGTCTCGCATGTAGGCGATGAGGAGCCATTGCTGGTCGGGGATGGTGCCCATGTCGGCGAGCCCGGGAGGTATCTGGCTTATGGGAGGATAGGTCACGAATCCC
The DNA here is from genome assembly GCA_020723505.1 of Candidatus Kuenenia stuttgartensis. Taxonomy (GTDB): domain Bacteria; phylum Planctomycetota; class JAKEIC01; order JAKEIC01; family DYIT01; genus DYIT01. The sequence continues at coordinate 32,316 of DYIT01000043.1, read as the reverse complement.
TGTGCGGGGTCCGGGAAATCGGCCGGCGCGAGACCGGAGTCGTAGATCCCGTCGGGATACTGGAGGTTCATGTTATCGAGAGTGAAGTCCTTCATGAACCCGTCCGGGGCGATGATGGTTATGCTCGTCGCACCCGCCAGGACGACGCCCGCTGCCGCCAGGATATCCTTGACTTTGACGCCCTTGTAGTTCGCGTATTCGTCGAATTGCTGCTTGTGCGAATTCTGGAGCAGGAACTCGGTATGGGAGGCCAGTGCATGGAGCGCTTCCCATGTCGTTGTATAGGTGGGAGCGAAGGGTTGTCCCGGCATGCTGGTATTGTCCCCGGGGTAGCGGAGGTTCTCGATTTCCACGCTGCTCACGTAGGAATCGCCGTCCGAGTCCATGCTTGCAATCTGCCTGATTGCCGCCTGGCTCCGACCGTTGGTCTTGTAATCCACGCCGTAGGAATTGAGCGTGTCGGCATAGTTGGCAGGGGCGCCGGAAACTATGGTCGCGTCGGGATAGGGTACGAGATGGCAGAAGGAACAGGCGTTGAAGGCGACGGTCTTTGTCGCGTAGACGATGTCCCCTCCCTTATGGCAGGTCTGGCAGTCGTCGAGTCTCGTTCCGACGAGGTAATTGTAGACCGCCACGAGGTTGTTCATGTCGGCGTCCGTCTCATGGCCCTTGTATGCGCGCGAAGAGACTGGGACGGTCGCGGGGTCCTTGCTCTCGGTGCGGCAGCCCGCGATGACCAGTGCCGTCAACAGTGCGGCGATTGCGAAGTTCACTCTCATCTTCTTCCTCCTTATTATTATGGACTTTTCGATATATGTCGAAATAGATATAAATAAAATCCGCGCATGTCAATAGGAAAAAATCGAGTTTGGCGTACTTCGCGTGTTCATCCTAGATTGGACGGGGTGCGCGCCGATCCACGCAGGCAGGGGATGACCATTCCGGACATTGCGCTTTGCATCCGGCGCAGAAAAAGGATTATCATCTCGTAATCCCAACGAGCCGGAACCAGACAGGGATGCAGTCCGTGTTCTTGGAGGCAGGTGGTCGATGGTGGTCAGCATTGGATATTTGCGAATCCCGGTTCCGGCATCGGCGGTCTTCCTCGTGTTCTTCCTGAATGCGGGCGCGGTTCAAGCGCAAACCTGCGCGCGGGTTGGGTTGGAAATGATGCGGTCCGCTCTCATGGCAGAGGCCGGGGGTTCATCCGCGGCGGACAAGCTCTGGGCCATGGCCATGGAGGCGACGAGAAGGGGCCAGTGGGACGTCGCGAGGGCGATGTTCGGGCAGTTCGCGGTTAAGTACGCCTCGGACACCAGGGCGGCGGAAGCGCGCTAGCGCGAAACCGGCAACGCGTTCCTCGCGGAAGCATCCTACTGCTCGAGCGGTCCTCCGGAGAACAGAATCGACCTGTGCATGAGCGCGGACGGCCTTGCTAGCACGCAGGTCGAGCAGGACCGGCTCAAGCGAATAGTCGTCTGCTCGTTCGAGGAGGCGCTCAGGCTGCATCCGTTCGACGCCTACTGGACTTATTTCAACTGGAACATCGTCCACGCTGGGAGCAAGGGGGCGAAGGCGGGCGGGACGTGCTTCGGGGGCAGGGAGGGAAGCAAGAACTGGGGGGGCGGCGACGCCTGCATGGACTTCGACCTTGCGCGCGAGTTCGTCGGGAAGCACCTTCCTTCCTGCGACGTCTTTCTCTGCTACGTGAAGGGCTGGAACGGCTGGCCCAACGAGGAGAACGCGATGGGGGCGGTCGGCACCTGCCATTTCCGCTATGTACCGAGGATGCTTTCGGCGGGGAGATTGCAGGACGCGGAGGTGTTCAACGAGGTGCAGCTGCTGCCCGAGCTCAAGAAGAGATTCGACGCGATGATGGCGGCGTTCCGCGCGAAACTCGCGGCCGATTCCCCGAAGTACGCGGCGCTCAGCGTCCGCGAATGGCGCAAGATGACGGCGGAGTGGAAGACAGAGATGCTCAAGGGCAACAGCCGGGCGAAGCGCGGCCCGAGGGACAAAGCTTCGGGGAAGCAGCAGAGGGTGTGCTGGCGCATTGCGGACGGGCTGAACCAGTATGTGGACTGGGATTCGTATCCCGTCGAGATGCATCCGAAGGACAGGCCGTTTCCGCCCTTCGAGGCCGTGCCGTGGTATCACTGGCTGCTCAGGGGCGATCCGACGGTGTCGGTGGTGCCGACCCTGAAGTGCGCGTACTCGCACACGAGAATAGATTTCCTCAGGTTTCACGAGAACGGGGAGATTGAGATCGTCTACCCGGTCGACAAGGACCCTGAAAAGTGGAATAACCAGTACGAGGTGCTCAAGAGGCAGAACGGCGGCAGGATGCCGACGACTTCGGACATCAAGAAGAACCTGTTCGTCACCTACTACTGCCACGACGCATGCCACCTGGGCGGCGCCGCTCTGCCGGAGAAGGGCGGAATCGGCGGGGCGCCGCAGTTCTGCGCCGCCTGCCGCGAGGAGACGGTGCGATCCATATACAGGTACGTGAGTCCGGTGGACGGGGCCGATCCCAAGCCGGGCATGGTGGATGCCCCCAAGGGAAAGAAGCTGGTTTTCTCCGTCCATACGATGAAGCCGCTCGACCATTACCTTGCTGTGGAATGGAGGCTCGACGGGGCGATACAGGCGAAAGGCGCGTCGCGCGAGCATGCGGACCGGGCATCCGGGAAGCGCGTAGCGAGGCTGCCTGCGTTCGCGCCCCAGCCGAGGCGCAACCAGTATTGCGATCCCTCCGAGTCGAAGAGCCAGACCGACCCTAGGATGGTCGCCGCGGCGCTTGCCTGGTCTTCGGCCTGCGTGAAGGAGACGTTCGCTCTCGACCCGTCGGCCCTTTCCCCGGGAGAGCACAAGGTGGAAGCGTTCGTAATCGACGAGACGCCGTGGGTGCTCTGGGACCCTGAAGGGCTGCTCGAACAGCGGGTGGAGTGGAGTTTCGTAGTCGGGTAAACTGGTGCAGCCGCAGCCGCAAGGCCGTGTCCCGTGAGGACGCGATTGGCCTGATGCTGGCGTTCGCGGTTTCGCAACGCGGCCTTACTAAGGAGTAAGGAGGAATCATGCAGGATTCGAGCGGAAAGAAGAATGGACGCCGGATTGCCGTCGTTCTTATGCTGCTTCTGCTTCTTATGCTTCTGCTTCTGTTCCTTAAGCTAAAGTGCGAGTGCAAGGAGTCGGCGGAGCAGGCGGTTTCGCCGGGCGGACAGCCTCCCGCTGCGGCTCCCGGACCGTCCCCTCCGGCGAAGAAGACCGGATCCGTGGAAGTGAGCCTCCTGGACGGCAAGGGCGAGCTGATTCAGGGCGTGGTGAAGGTGAGTTTCCACCCGGTGGAAAAAGTCGAGGAAACTGCGGGAGGCGGGGAGAAGAATCCGACTTCCGTTGATCTCCCGCCAGGGAAGTACCACGTCCTGGCCGAGGCGGGCGGGTTTGCTGCCTGGAAACCGGGAGTGGCAGTCGAGGAAGGCATCAAGAAGAAGACTTCGATTGTTCTGGCTGCCGGGACGATTTGCGTCAGGGGAACCCTGGACGGCTCGAAGGCGCTTCCCGGCGACTTATACATGGACGTGCGCGTATACGACTGGCTGGACGCAAAAGGAGCGAAGGAACTCCAGAACGCAAGGGTCCGCGGAGACCAGGCCCCGAAGTTCTCGCTGAAGGCGGGGGCCTACAGGGTGAGAATCGATTTCCTTTCCCCCGGGGGCGACATCCGGCGCCATGTGGAGGAAATCCCGGTGAACGGCGGGGAGGAGACGCCGTGCGTGGCGGACCTGCATGCCGGAATCCTCTGGGCCAAGGCTACGATGGACGGGAGCGCGGGTTTGCCGGCGGAATGGTGGATGGACGTGTCGGTCTTTGGTTCCGAAGACATGAAACGGGAGCGGCGCATCGCGACTCTCCGCGCGCATGCCGACCGGAACGCGCTTCTATTCGTCCCCGCCGGGACCTACGACGTGCTATACGAGTACATGACCCCGTTCAGAAGCGTTTTCGCGGAGAAAAAGGGAGTGGAGGTGAAAGCCGGCGGCGAAGGGAGGAGCGAGGCGAGCTTGGACGTCGGCAGGCTGGTGATTTCAGCCGTCTTGAAGACCGGGGGAGTTCCGGAATCGAAGCTCGTCGACGCGGGCGTATTCGCAGCCGGCGACCCTGACCTGAAAAAAGCCCTGCTCTGGTCATGGGCGTACGGGGGCAAGAAGCAGGTACTATACCTGAAAGCAGCGATCTACCACGTTCTTGCCCGGCTCAGGGAGAACGAGCAGGTAAGGGGTATTGCCAAGGACGTGGCTGTCAAGGCCGGGTCGCAAACAGCGGTCGAACTTGCGATGGAATGATGATTCGCCTACGCATTTGGCATTTGGGGTCAGTCCCCGCATTTAAACAAATCGGGTCAGCCTTGGAAATCTGAGTTTTCGAGGACTATCGTTTCAATCTGCAATTTGCGGGGACTGACCCCAAATGCCGTGATTGGGTGATTGGAATCGGAAGCCCGTATGCGATATCATCGTGACAGGCGATCAGGGTTGTTCTCAGGTTCGTCATGCCGGCAAGACTCGGATATCCTGCGGTTCAAATTTCACTGGTTTGCGCAGCGGCCCTGTCTTTCCTCTTCAGCGTCCCGGTCTGCGGCCAGGCGGACGCATACAGGAAGATAGAGTCGGAGTGGATTGAGAACCAGTGGCGGTTCAGAAGAATCGAATGCGCGGAGGACCTTGCCGAGCTCGAGGCGCTTAAGGCCAGGCTCGCATCGACCGTGGACGGGGGGAGGCTGTACAGCGGCGACCTGGCGGACTTCCTGTGCCTCGAATGCCTTATGGACGTTTCGATTGAGGAATACCGGCTGTTCGATTCGGACGATCCGAATCCCGCGTCCATTCTGCCCACCGGGAGCGTGGTGGACAGGGCTTTCGCGTTTCGCGATTCGGTTCCCGGGAGGGACAAGCAGGCCGCCTTGAGGTATCTCCACAGGCTTGCGGACGCGATTGAAAAGGCGTCGCCGGCGTCGCCCTGGGGCGACAAGCGCAAGCTCAAGCACGCGATCGAGAGGGCGGCTGAATTCGCCGAGAGGGCGGACTGCGATTTGGGGCTTCTGGCGAGCCAGTCCCCGCCGGACGACAGGGAGGGATGGTCGGCTGTCCGCGGGAGACTGGGAGCCGCCTGCGAGGGGTTCGTGGCGGCGCTGAGGAAACTCGAGCCTGCCGCGGCCGACGCATCGAAGGCTTCGCGTTCGGCGATGCGAGAGAGGCGCATGGATTTCGTCCTGAGACGGATTTACCTCGCGGACTACGACTCGAAGGAGCTCCTTCGCAGGGGCGCGAGGTTCTTCCTGGAATCCGAACGGGAGATCAATGAACAGGCTAAACGCATCGACCCGGCGAAGACGTGGAAGGAGATAGCGAGGGAAATCGAGGAGGACCATCCGCCCAGGGACGGCGTAGTCGAGTTCGCGAAATCCGCGGCCATGGAGGCCATGGAGTTCGTCGCGGCAAGGGGACTCGCCACGCTGACCGATGAGGCGCGGAACATCGAGGTGAGGCCTGGCGACGCCGACGGGCCGCTCCCTTACGCACACTACGCTCCCCGGCACGGAGACGCCCGCGCAGCTTTCGTGGTCGTGCCGTGCGGGAAGGACTGGAGCGACGCCAAGGCAGCGGAGCACCTGCGCGGGAACAACAGGTGCTGGGTCCGAATAGTCGCGCTTCACGAGGCTGTCCCGGGGCATCACCTGCAGTTCACGAACGCAGCAGCGACCGGGAGCAGGGTGCGCGGAGGGATGAACAACCCCGCGCACATGGAGGGGTGGGCGCTCTACTGCGAGGAGATGATGGCGCGTCACTGGTTCTACGATCCAAGAACGAGGCTTACGCAGCTTCGGATGAAGCTATGGCGCGCGGCGAGGGTGCTTCTTTCGACCGGGCTAAACCACCTGGGCCTCACAAAGGCGGGGGCAGAGACGTTCCTGACGGAGCGGATACTGTCAATGGAAGTCCATGCCGGGAAGGAAGTGTCGAACTACGGCGACAGGCCCCATTATTTCGTGGCTTATGCCGTGGGATTCTGGCAAATCGAGGAGCTCCGGAAATCCATGCAGGAGAAATGGGGAGGGGAATACACCGACAGAAGATTCCACAACGAGTTCCTCTCGCTCGGGCCGATACCGGTCCCGATTGCGAGGAAGATAATGGAGAGGGGGAATTGAGGGCGGGGGCAGAGGCAGGTAATCGCCGCCTGGTGCTATCTCCGCTCCCCCGGCGGCTCCCACAGACTTTTTCTTAAACTTCTGACTCCACCCCTCCCTGCCGCAATCGAGGCGAAGAAACCGTCGAATCCACCGCCTTTCCACAGATGAATGCGCACTTGCGGAGCGAAGTGCGCCATATTCTCGGCGGGAGCGTCCGGACAAAGGCGCGAGATAGCGGGGGAGGAGGAAAGCAGGGGGGATTTTCCCAAGCAATTTTTGTTCCGGATGCGGAGAAATTGCTTGACCGGGCCGAATGGGTTGTGATATACAAGAACTTCTCATTTGCGGGATTTTGGCAAAGTGGGATTCGCTCCCACTTTTTTTTTCGTGCGGACGGGCGTCCTGGAGGGCAGATGAACGGTGAGCTCCTCAGAATAGTCGATTCCATCCACAGGGACAAGGATATCGACAAGGAGATTATCCTCCAGGGGATAGAATCCGCCCTGAGAAAAGCGGCGAAGAAGAAGTACGACATCCAGGACGACGAGGAAATCGAGATTCGCATAGACCGGGAGACTGGAAACATCATCGCGAGGAGCGAGGACCGGGAAATCGACCCGATTGAGCTGGGCAGAATCGCCGCGCAGGCGGCCAAGCAGGTGATAATCCAGAAGATAAAAGAAGCGGAGCAGGACGTAATATACCAGGATTTCGAGGACCGCAAGGGCGAACTGGTGCATGGACACGTCGTGAGGGTGGAAGGCAGGAACATCGTCCTCAATATAAGCAAGGCCGAGGCCGTGCTTCCCAAGAAGGAGCAGGTGCCGGAGGAGCGCTGGAAGGTGGGCGACCGGCTCCGCGCGGTCATCCTGGACGTGAAGAAGGCCGGGCAGAAGGTGAAGATCATCCTGTCCAGAAGCCATCCGGAGCTGGTGAAGCGCCTTTTCGAAATCGAGGTGCCGGAGATCTCCGACGGGATAATCGTACTCCGCTCCCTCGTAAGGGAAGCCGGCTACAGGACGAAGGTGGCAGTGACCTCCTCGGACCCCAAGGTCGACCCGGTCGGGGCATGCGTCGGCGTGAGGGGGTCGAGGATAAAGAGCATCATAGACGAGCTCAACGGCGAGAAAATCGACATCATACGCTGGAGCGACAATCCCGAGACGCTCATCGCGAACGCCTTGAAGCCTGCGAAGGTCGAGAGCATCGTGCTGGACGAGGCCATGGCCAAGGCCACGGTGATTGTGGCCGAGGATCAGCTTTCCCTGGCCATCGGCAAGAAGGGACAGAACGTCAGGCTGGCTTCCAGGCTCGCGAACTGGGAAATCGACATCCTTACGGCTGAAGAGGTTTCGGAGAGGACCGAGCACGCGGTCGCGGAGTTCATGTGCATCCCCGGGATTACCGAGGAGGAGGCTGGGAGTCTCTCCGATTTCGGCTACCATTCGCTGGAAGACATACTTTCCAGGGGCGCGCAGTTCCTGACTTCGGTCGAGGGATTCGACCTTCCCAGAGCCGAGCATATTTTGTCGTTCATAAGCAAGCTCGACCTCGCGTCCCTGTCGAGGGAATCCGACAAGGCAGAGGCGGGAAAACAGGAGGCGTGCGCCGGGGACGGGGCGGTGGATGAGAAGGGGGCTCCTGGAGGCGAAGCGCAAGCAGGGGGGATTCCGGGGGACAAGGCCGGGGGCGCCGACGCTACAGGGGGCGGGACTCCGGACGATGCCGCCGTAACGGGGGGCGAGGAACACGCGGAGGAGGGGAAGGAAGCCGGGGACGCCGATGCTGCGGGGGACGGGACAGAGGAAGGGGCTTCCGGATCCAACGGCGGGAAACATGCGGAGAAAGTGGAGGAGACGGAATCGGGCGAAAAACCACAGTCTTGATGGCCTATTTTCAGGCGAGGGACAATCGGGTGTTGCGCGCGGCGCATTTGGCCCGGGAAAGCCGTGAAACGCTTTCCGGAGCGTTCCGGCTCGTCCGGGTTTGATTGAAGGGTTTTTTCTTGGCTACGAGGATCTACCTGCTCGCGATGGAGTTGAACCTGGATTTCCAGACCGTGCTTACCATGGCCGAGCGCAAGGGAATCCACGTGCGAAGCCACCTCAACGCTCTCGAACCCGAGGAGGAGACGCTTCTCCGCAAGGCAATCGAGGCCGAGGGGCCGGCGCTCGCGGCGAAATCAGCCGCAGCCGCCACGGCGGTGCTCGAGTCCGTCCAGCCGAGGCAGGTCGAGGTCGTCGAGGGTGCGCCTGCCGCGGGAGCCGGCGCCTCCGTGCCGGAGGTTCCGGTCGCGGCCGGGGCCGGGGTCGCTGCGCCCGGAGCGGAAGGCGGCGCCGGGGCGGTGCCTGTGGACTGGAACGTCGCTACTGCGCGGGACAAGATTAAGCAGATTGACGAAGACGACAAGAAGGGGACGAAGAGGAAGGACAGGCGGCGCGGGAGGCGCAAGCTCGACGGCGAGGAAATCATAAGGAAGCTCCGCGGAAGCCGTTTCTTCGAGAGCGAGGAGGAGGTGGATACGGCAGACGACGCCGTCGCGACGGCCGTATCGAGGCTCGGGCTCATAAAGCCGTCCAGGCGGCCGGCGAGGACTCCCAAGCGCAGGTTGAAGTCGCCGCTGGACACTCGGGGCCTCCCCACGATGCCTCCCAGGGACTCGACGGTCATCGTCGATCTGCCCGTGACGGTCAAGAACCTGTCCCAATCCCTTGGAATCAAGGCCGGGGAGATCCTGGGCGTGCTCCTCCAGAACGAAGTCAAGAGCACAATCAATTCCTTCCTCGACCAGGACGCTGTCGAGCTCATATCGATTGAGTTCAACAGGGAAATCAGGATCAGGAAGGCCAAGAGCGAGGACGATATCATCGGGGAGGAGAAGGCCAAGTACGAGCAGAAGCCGGAGAACCTCAAGCCGAAGCCGCCGGTCGTGACTTTCCTCGGGCACGTCGACCACGGCAAGACCTCGCTGCTCGACGCAATCAAGATGTCGAACGTGCAGGCGTCGGAGGCGGGCGGCATAACGCAGCACATGGCCGCTTACGAGGTCCGCTACAAGGACAAGATAATCACGTTCCTCGACACGCCGGGCCACGCGGCGTTCACGGAGATGCGCGCGAGGGGAGCGCACGTGACCGACATCGTGGTGCTGGTCGTGGCGGCCGACGACGGCGTCATGCCGCAGACCGAGGAGGCCCTGAACCACGCCAAGGCCGCAGGGGTTCCGATAATCATAGCCCTCAACAAGGTCGACCTTCCGAACGCTAACGTCATCAAGACCAAGCAGCAGCTCGCGACCATCGGCCTGCTCCCGGAGGAGTTCGGCGGCGAGGCGCCCCTCGTCGAGACGTCAGCCGTGAAGAGGACGGGGATAAACGAGCTTCTCGATCTGATACTCATCCTGGCGGAAGTCAACGAGCTCAAGGCGGACACGGACGGCCCCGCCATGGGGAACGTGCTGGAGGCGAGGCTGACCGAGGGGATGGGCGTCGTGGCCACGGTCCTGGTGAGGAACGGCACGCTCAGGAAGGGGGATTTCATCCTCGCGGGCAAGGCCACGGGCAGGGTGAGATCGCTCGAGGACAGCCTGGGGAAGCCCGTGGAAAGCGCTGGCCCCTCCATTCCGGTGGACGTTTCGGGACTGGACCGCGTTCCGGAGGCAGGCGACACGTTCATAGCGGCCATCGACGAGGAGAAGGCCAAGTCAATCGCCAGGGATCGCATCGCGACTTCTGAAACGAAGGAGACGAAGCTCGTATCGCTCGAGAACCTCTTCGAGGCGATTTCCGCGGGCAAGGCGAGCGAGATACCCATAATAATCAAGGCCGACGTGAAGGGGTCCATTGCCCCGCTCAAGAGCCAGCTCGAGGCGTTCTCCACGGCCGAGGTCAAGATTAAGGTCCTGCATTCAGGCGTCGGCGCAGTCACCGAGTCGGACGTCCTCCTCGCCGAGGCGTCGAAGGCGCTGATTATCGGCTTCCACGTTGCCTTTAACGAGCGAATCAGGACGCTTGCCGACGAGCACAAGGTCGACATCAAGATTTACGACATCATCTACCAGGCGGTTGACGACATAAAGAAGCTGGTCGAAGGGAAGCACAAGCCGGTCGAGCAGGAGAAGGTAATCGGCCACGCAGAGGTGAGGAAGGTGTTCAAGCTGTCCAAGGGAGGAATGGTAGCCGGTTGCTTCGTGACGGACGGCGTTGTGGCGCGCAAGGACTTCGCGAGGGTCAAGCGCGATGGCAAGGTCATCCAGGAGAAGGCCAGGATCTCGTCCCTCAAGCGCTTCCACGACGACGTGAAGGAAGTCAAGGACGGCTTCGAATGCGGCATCAAGCTCTCGAATTTCGAGGGCCTCCGCGAGAACGACGTGGTGGAGACCTACGAAATCGAGCTCATCATGCGCAAACTCGAGGACGTCAAGCCTTCGGCCCAGTCATGACCCGGCTGCCTTGCGCAGGCACCCTGCGCCCTCCGCAATCATGCGCGCTATGGGCATTGGAAGGAGATTCCTCGAGTCGATGACCACGTGGTAGATTGACATGTCTTCCAAATCGTACCCGTACAGCCTGATGTAGCGCTCGCGCTCCGCCCGCTCCCTTCGCAGCATGTCCCTTTCCGCGTCCTCGATTGCCTGCTTCTCCCTGCGCGCAACGCGAGCCGCGCGCTCGGCCGCGTCGCATCCGACGAAGACCCGGAAGCCTTCAATCCCGGCCCTTCGGGTCATGAAGCCCGCAAGCCTGCCCTCCAGGATAACGCCTCCGCGGGAAGCGATTTCGATCTGCTTCCTGTCGATTTCCTCGTCGATTTCGGGGCGTTCCCTCACGAGGTCCGCGAACTCCTCGATGCTTAAGCCCCGCTCCTTCGCCATCGACCTGAACAGCGTGCCCATGTTGGCCGAGGGGAGGCCGGTGAGCTTCTCAAGCTCGGCTACGACCGTAGTGGTCCCCGAGCCGGGCGGTCCCGAAATGGTTATGAGCCTGCCCGATTTGCGCTCCGCGCAGGGTCCGGGTTTCTTCTTCACAGCCATTGCAGTCTTCCGGTACCGGCGGCAGGGCGGAAGCCGACCGATGTCACTGCCCGTCCTCCACGTCCTCGTCGGTCGTGTCCTCTCCGGCCTCCCCTTCGGGTTCGGCTTCGACGTCGGGAGGGGCGTCGTCCCCTGGAGCCGCCCCGGCATAGAGGAGCATCGCCTCGCATGCCCCCTTCCCGGCCGGGACTATGGAAACAGAAATCGGCCTGGTCCCGGGGTTCCGGGCCAGCCAATCGTTGACCATTTCCTCGATTTCCCGGATTTTGCAGGGGATCTTCTTGATTCTGTACGTCTGCCTTGGAGCTTCCGGCTCGGACAGCTGCCTCTCCGTCCTTTCCAGGAAGTTGTAGACGTTGCCTATGGCGCAGAGGTGGAGGTTGTGCCTTTCCACCATGTCCTCGACCCCGCCGGTGAAGGGGTTCTCGAAGGTCTCCTTCCGCTCGATTATCTCGTCCGTTACCCGGGAGAGATACGATTTGTAGTACTCGTGGACTATTCTCTTGGCTATCCCGTATCTGCGAGCTTCTTCAGAGTCCATCTGGGCTTACTCCTCAGTCATACAGGCGGCGGCGTCTTTTTGGAAGCAGCGTCCTCCCGACCCGCCGGCGGAGATTGCCCTTCCGGGGTCCGCCATTTCCCGGGACGCGCATTTCCCGGCAATCCCGGGCGCCGGGCGGCCCTCATGGGGAATCCGGGTACAATGATGACAGTTCGCCGGATGGAATGCAATCAGGTTCGCACGTATCGGCAAGCGCGCAGGAACTAGGACGGTTCTTCCAGGTTCTCCTCGTAGTAGAGGCTCTCCTTCATTTGCGGGTTCGGCCGGAAGGGGGTGCGGGCGATTTGCATTCTCGATGGATCCTCCTCGTTCAGCCTCTTCTCGATTACCCGAACGAATTCGTTCACGACCATGCAGTCCTTTTCGAGAAGGTAGAACCTGTGGCCGCACAGCCAGTCGAATGCTTCGAGATACCTCCTGCCGGGCACGTGCACCTCGACCGCGCATGAGGAAAGCTCCCGGATTGCCGCGTCGACCGACGAGCGCCTGATGGGAGGGGGGAGTTCCGGGACGAGATCGACCCCGCCGTCCTCGGAGACCACGACCGCAAGGCACGGCGCCCTGGACGATGCCGCATACCTGATTGCCGAGTTGAACCTCGCCCCTCGGGAAGGGTCTCCAACTCCCGAGGCGACGCCGTCGAGGATGACTCCTATTGCATGGCAGAATCCCCTGGGATCGACGAGCACGGCGCCGTCTATCGGAGTCAGATTCGGCATCAGGGGGGCGGAAAGCTGCGTCGGCTCCACCATGATGCATTGCGAGGCGAGCCTCCTGGCCTCCGAAGCCGCCGAGGCGCTTATCACGAGCATTGTCCCGTGCCTCTCCTCTTCTGCAGCCCTGACCAGGCTCGTGAACAGCTCCACGTCCTCCTTCCTGACGCCCTTGAAAATCCTCGGGAGGTCCCATTTCAGCCTGGCTTCGTAGTCCGATCGCCTCGGCAGATAGGGCTGGCCGAATCTCACGCGCATCATGACCTGCCCGTTATAGCAGAGTTCCCAGCGGTCATGGCCGAGGAATTCGACCTCGAACAGGTCCTCGGTCTCGATTTCGAGCCGCTTGCACTCGACCAGGCCGAAGACCGTCCTTGAATTCGTGTGAAGGGCGAGGCCCCGGGTGGCGAGCTCGAGCATCTTCCTGGATCCGCGGAACTGGTCGAGCCTGGAATCGACCATGAATCGTACGACGGGGAGGAGCGCGGGATGGTCGCTGCGGGCGATGACCATCTTTCCCCTGCCCTCGGTCCGCTCGTAGTCGATTGAGGAGATGAGGTTGCAGGACGCGAAGAAGCCCTGGTAGCCTTCGGACGCGGAGGGATCGGCGCGGAAGGCCACGTCGGCGGCGAACTTCTTTCCGGCAGACCGGAGGAGTTCGTCTGCATCGCGGCGGGCATGAAACCTGCCGGGCTCGGTCTTCCTGAGCTGGTCGGCGGCGTCCGACAGGAATTCCTCAATCACGGAGTCTATGAACGAGACGGCGGTGGAGGCGTCGCCGAATTTCTGCATCTGCGTCCTGGCGCGCTTCAAGTGCCTTTGCGCGGAGACGGCGGACCTGCTGAGCCCGACGGCGATTGACACGAGATAGCCGTTGATTTTCTCAGGGAAGGAAGCGAAGAAGTATTTCGGCTGCCCGTGGTGGTTCTGCTGGATGGTGAGGATAATCGCGTCGCGCAGGGAGCGCCGGTGGAGAACGTCGTCCTTCGCGGCCATGGCGGTGCCGCCGGAGCGGACAATCCTGGCTTCGGGATAGGTAGGAAGCATTGTCGCCGCGAGACGCCTCGTCTGATTGAAGGCGTCGTCGGAAATCCAGAAGTCCTTTCCGGGCTCCACGCAGGCGCGGGGCTTCCCGGGATCGTCCTCGTCCAGGAGCCCGGCGAGGAAGACCTCGGGTTCGAGGCGGTCGTCCACGCGGCTGAGTATGTCCCTTGCAGCATCTTTCTGGAATGCCAGGAACTGCGCCTGGTGCGGCCACATTATTCCGGGAGAAACGCTGGACATCCGTCGCCCTCAAGCAATGGCCCGGAGCTCGTCCCCGGGCTGCGGATGGGCCGGCCCACCCTCGTAAAGCCTATCCCCGGAGGGGACGGCGCGCAAGCGGATCGGGGGACTCATTCGTTCCTGAGGGCGGCGACCGGGTCTATGCGGGCGCCGCGGAACGCGGGGTACAGGGCGGCGGCAATGGCGATTGCCGTGGCGAAGACCGGGGCTATGCCGATGACCCACAGCGGCAGGATTGCGACGTCGCCCGAGAAAGGCATGGACGTCTCATTCTCGATGATCATCCGTCCGAGCGCGTTGCCGGGAATCATGAGAATCCGCGCAATCGCGAGCCCTATCACTGAGCCGAAGATGCCGATGAAGGCGCTCTCGGTGAGGAACACCGCAAGCACCTGCCGGTTCGAGGCCCCGACCGCCTTCCAGATGCCGATTTCCCTTGTCCTCTCGACCACAGAGGTGATCATGGTCGTCATTATTCCGAGCCCGGCGACCACGAGGATTATCCCGGTCATGAAGGACTGGAAGATTGTGAGCCCGGTTATCACGGTGTCCATCTGGTCCAGCATGGCCCCGACCGACACCGCGATGTACCCCTGTTTCTGGAGCTCCTTCTGAATCTGCTGGGCGTTCCCGGACGCGTCGGCGGAGGCGATTGCGCGCGTGTACCCGGCGTTCGAGTTGAACCTGGACGCCTTGTAGGTGGTCCTCGCCAGCCCCAGGGGCAGGTAGATGTCGGCGGACATCGCGTTCCCGTCCTCGAGGATGTTGAAGAAGCCGTCCTTCATCTCGTGGTCGCGGATGACGCCGACGATTTTCAGCCTGAGGGCGGAATCCGAGCCCGCAGGAGGGCCGGACGTCCGCCGGTTCATGACCTTGACCGCGATTTTCGCCAGTACCGCCTTCTCCTCGGCGGTCAGCTCGACCCCGCGGAGCAGCTTCTCCACGTCCACGGGCATTCCGCCGTCGCCCAGCTGCGTCCCGAACATGTCGAGCAGCGCGGTCCCGCCTATGGGGATGAGATCCAAGTATTTGCCGACCCATCCGGCCTGGTCCTCGTCCGAGGTCACGTTCCAGGTGTACAGGAGATACTCGTGCACCACGACTTCGAGCGCGGCGTCGCCGCTGAAATACGAGCCCGCGATGAGCCTCCTCCTGTACCTCTCGCTGTCCGGCAGGAGTCCGAAGCTCAAGACGGCCTTTGAGCTCCTGCCCTCGCAGGTAACGTCGAACCTGTCCATCACAAGCGGCCTCACCGAAGCCACGTGCGGGACCTTGGCGATGCTCTCGAGCGCCTCGTCGTCGATGACCTTCGTCTTCCTGCCTGCCCGCGGATGAGGCCTGCGGCGGTTCATGATGGCCCGTTTTATCCTGAGCCTCTTCTCCTCGCTCATCTCGCCTTCGACGGTCACGTCCTCGAAGAAGTCGCCCATGTCGACTCCGAAGCCGGGATTGACCGCGACCTGGCGCATGTTCTCTTCCTGGCGCAGCTCGGTTTCGAGGAACGTGTTCATGCCTTCGCCTGCGGAGATGACCAGGGTCAGAGAAAGGATTGCGATGACGATTCCGAGGGCGGTAAGCACGTTGCGGCCCTTCTTGCGCAGAAGGCCCTCGAAGGCCATTGATACGAGGCCCGCGGCGTTCAAGGCGCGGCCTCCCCCCCGGAAGGAGGCGTTCCGGGCCCGGCAGCGGACGGCTGTTCGCAAATCCTTCCGTCAGCCATCCTTACGATTCGATGAGCGTATCGTCCGGCCAGTTCGGGGTCGTGCGTGACCATCACGATTGTGAGCCCCTGCCGGTTCTGCTCGACGAGCAGGTCGAGTATGTCCGAAGACGTCTGGGTGTCCAGGTTTCCCGTTGGTTCGTCGGCGAGCAGGAGTTCGGGCGAATTCACGATGGCCCTTGCCAGGGCCGTGCGCTGCTGCTCCCCGGCCGAGAGCTGGCCGGGCCTGTGGCCGGTCCGGCCGGAAAGACCCACGCGGTCCAGGAGCGCCAGAGCCCTGCGCCTGCGTTCGCTCCGGGAGACTCCCGAGAATATGAGCGGAAGGCCGACGTTTTCCCATGCCCTGAGAGTGCCCGAGAGATTGAAGGACTGGAACACGAAACCGACGGTTTTCAGCCTGAAGCGCGCGAGCGCCTTCTGCGAGAGCTTATCGAGCCGCTGCCCCGCGACCTCGACTGATCCCGAAGAGGGCCTGTCCAGCCCTCCGAGGAGGTTCAGGAGCGTGGATTTGCCGGAGCCGGACTTGCCCAGGATGGCCACGATTTCGCCCTTCGCAGCCGTGAAGTCCGCGCCGCGCAGCGCGTCGATTACTGCGCCGCCCTCGAGCCTGTAGCTTCTCGCAACCTGTTCGGTCCTGACGAACATGGCTCAGATTGTAGAAGATTGGGCGCACTTATGCAAAACCATGGCGCGTTCCCGCATGCGTTTGCGATGGCCGGAACGCGTCGCCGACGGCGGCGACGGTTCACAGCTTGCAGTTCCCGGCCTTCGGCTCCGTCGGCGGCCTCTGCCGGGCCTTTGTTCGCCGCTCTGATGAACGACCTCGGGTTCGCGCCCGGCTCTTCAGCGCTGGCGCTTGCGCGTTCCCGTTGCCCGGGAGCGGACGGTTCTGTTATACTGAATCCGTTCATCGTCTTTGACTCGGGGACCAGTCTGCGCAGGCGGGCGATGGCCGCTGTACGAGGGGGGAAGATGAGATTTCACGCGGTTTCGATGCCGGTTGCATTTCTCGTTGCGGCGCTCGCCGCCTCGGCCTTCGCGGCTGATGGGGGCCCGAAGAAGCAGGACCCGGCAGGTCCGGCCAAAGCGGCCCATGCCTGGTACCGCCCGCCGGTCGAGTTCGATTCGATTGAATACATAATCGTCACGGCCAGGAGCCTGGTCAAATCCTTCAAGCCCCTCGCCGCCTGGAAGACGCGCTGCGGAGTTCCCGCCGACGTCGTGGCGATTGAGGACATCCTGGACAATCCCCTGTACCGCGGCACGGATCCGGCCGAGACCATCAGGAACTTCATCACTGACCTGTACTGGAAGTGGGGGCTCAACTACGCGCTCCTTGGCGGGGATGCGAACGTGGTGCCGACGAGGATGATACCGTACGACAGGGGCGAGGAACAGGCTTCGGACCTCTATTTCTCCGCCCTGGACGGCACATGGAACGCCGACTGCGACTCTGAATACGGGGGCGACCTCGACCGTGTGGACCATGTCGAGGACGTATACGTCGGAAGGGTGCCGGTCGAGACGCCGGAGGAAGCGGCCGTGTTCATGAAGAAGTTCTTCACCTACACGAAGCCGATTCACCGGGACTTCCAGAAGAAGGTCCTCCTCGTCGGGGCGGTGCTGAGGAACGACTTCCAGTGGGACGCGGACGACCATTACGTCGAAATCCGGGATGATTTCCTCAAGCCCGAGAAGTTCACGATAATCGAGCTGGAGGAGAGCGCGACTCTGCGCGGTTCCATCGAAGGCGTGGAGGTGGAGGAGGACGTCGAGGAGCTTGTGGACGGCAAGAGGGTCAAGGTCAGGAAGAAGGTCAAGAAGGAGAGCGCATACATTTTCGGCGAATCCAACGGCCGCGCGGGCCCGTCCGACATGGAGAACCTGGCCAAGTACGTGAACGAGGGCGTGGGTATCATGTCGCACATCATCCATTCGAACGTCTATCTCATGGGCCTCGGGCACGGGTTCCTCGACGCCAAGGAGGTCAAGCGGTTCACGAACATCGAGCGGCCGTTCGTCGTGTTTTCGAGCGGCTGCCAGGTCAACATGTTCAACCTGGAATCGATTTCGGAGCGGGTCCTGCTCCATCCCGAGGGAGGGTGCGCGGCGTTCATCGGGTGCACTGTGAACTCGTACGCATACCAGAACATGTTCGAGCGCGATTTCTGGGAGGCGCTCCTTCTGCACGGCGTGTACAGAATCGGGCCGCTGCTCGCCGCATGCAAGGCGAGGCGGAACCAGAAGGCGGTCTCCAGGTCGGATCCGATTACGATCATCATAAGGGGCGTGAACCTCCTTGGCGACCCGGACATGCCGATTTGGACCGCGGCGCCGCTCGACTTGAGCGTCTCCCACCCGGCGTCCGCGGGGCTCAAGGCCTCCCGGATAGAAGTGCATGCAGCCGACAAGAACGACATGAAAGCCGTACGCGGGGCGCAGGTGTGCCTGTGGAAGGAGGGCGAATTCCTTTCGTCGGCCCTGACCGGGCCGGACGGCAAGGCCTCGGTCGAGTGCTCGCCGAAGACGCCAGGGGCGGTCCTCGTCACGGTGACGGCCCGCAACTACATGCCCTACGAGGCGGAAATGAAGGTGTCGGCGGGGGGCGACGGCGCGGGGAAGGCGCTGGCCCTGTACGACTCCGCCGTATCGGACTCCGAGAAGGGAAACGGGAACGGCAGGCTGGAGGGCGGCGAGGAAGCAGGCCTTTTCCTCGCCTTCCAGAACACGTCGGGTTCGGAGTGCCAGGGCGCGAAGATAAAGGTCAAGGACGCGGGAAAACACCTCAAGGTCATCGCGGGCGAGACGACGCTGAAGCTCGTCAAGGCGGGCGGATTCGCGATTACAGAGAAGCCCATCGTGCTCGCCGCGGGTTCCGAGACGCCGCAGAACCAGCGCGCGGTCCTCAAGATGTCCGTAGAAGCCTCCGGCACCACATGGGACGAGGAGGCGGTGGTCCTCGTCAATTCGCCATGGGTGGTGCACGTGGGCCACCGTTTCGACGATTCCGGATCGAACAACGACGGCGATCTCAACGAGTCGGACGCGGGCAAGAAGGTGGACTTCATCGTCGACGCCTGCAACCTGGGCACCGGGAGCGCGCGCAACCTCACGGTCGAGCTGAAGATCAGGGGCGACGACATCAAAATCGAGAACTCCTCCCAGCTGGTGCCGGAAGTTCCGGTCGGGGCCAGGATGCCGATTCCGCCCTTCAAAATCGCGCTCGGAGGCGGATTCGCCGGGTCGGTGATGGAGGCGACGCTGACCTTCACAGACGCGTCGGGACTGTCGAGGACGGACGAGTTCGCGCTGGAGGAGTTCCCGGAGGTCCCGCACGGGCTCGACGGGAGCGGCGGAGTCGATTCCGTGAACCTGTGGTGGGAGACGAGCGAGGACGAGAAGATTGCCGGGTACAACGTCTACAGGGCGGACGGCAAGGACGGGGCGTTCATGCTGATTTCGCCCACTCCCGTGCCGGCTAGCTGCTTCGAGGACAACGGGCTTTCGAAGCTGAGCTTCTACCGCTACAGGGTGTCGGCCGTCGACAGGTCGCTCAACGAGAGCAAGAGATGCAAGGAATTCGGCGTCTGGACGTCGTACGCCCTCCAGAGGGACTGGCCGCAGGTGGCGAGGGGGCCGATACGGCAGGTGGCGGTGTTCGACGTCGACGGGAACGGCGACCCGGAGATTGCCGCGAGCGCGGGCATGGGGCCGTGGCTCTGGCACTGCACGGGCCAGGAATTCCTGCACGGCGGGGACTACTGGACCTTCGGCCTGTTCCGCAACCTTAACCATCCTTCCAGCGCCCCGGTCTTCGCGGACGTGGACGGGGACGGCAAGCTAGAGCTCCTGTGCTGCCTGCTCGGGGACACGAAGAAGGCGTACGCCATGTCCCTGGACGGCAAGGACAAGGCGGGCTGGCCCAAGGACCTCCCGGCGGCGTCGAACTGGCAACCGCAGGCCGCCGACCTGGACGGCGACGGAAGGCCCGATATCGTGGTTTACTGCGATGGCGACGGGTCGATATGCGCGTTCCGCGGCGACGGCAAGCCGCTCGGATCGGCGGACAAGCTCGCGACTCTGCCCAAGGCCGGGAGGTTCCCGCCGGTCATTGTCAACATGGACGGCGACAACGACCTCGAGCTTGTCGGCGTGGACGGCAACGGGGACCTGTACTCGCTCCACCACAACGGATCGGCGGCCGGCATCAAGAAGCAGCTCAATTCAGGCGAGAACCTCGCGACGTCCGTGGCCGCCGGCGACGTGGACGGCGACGGGAAGCCGGAATTCTTCGCGGTCGGGGACAAGGGGGGGAAGCTCCACGGATACAAGGCGGATGGGACGGTGCTCAAGGGCTTCCCGGCGGCGATTTCTCCCGAAGGCGGGCCGGGCGCGTACGTCCCGGCCATGGGTGATCTCGACGGGGACTCGAAGCCCGAGATTTCGGTAGCGACCCCCAAGGGAGGGCTTTTCGCGTTCAAGGCGGACGGAACGGCGCTCAAGGGCTTCCCGGCCGCGTTCCAGGGCAGGCCCACCGGGATTGCAATCGCCGACCTGGACGGGGACGCCTCCCCGGACCTGCTCGTCGCCGCGGCTGAGGGAAAGCTGTTCGCGTTCAGGTCGAACGGATTGGCGTTCACAGGATGGCCGATTGAGATCGGCGCGAGGACCGAATGCGCTCCGGCAATAGCGGACCTGGACCGCGACGGCGACCTCGAAATCCTCCTCGGCGCGGAGAACTGGAGGCTGTACATCCGGGACATGCCCGGCCCGTACAATCCGGGGACCGTCGAGTGGCCCGGGCTCATCGGCGGCAACGGCTGCCTTACGACGTGGCAGCCTGCGCCGAAACCGCCCTCCGGCGTCAAGGCGGCGTTCGACGGCAAGCTGAAAATCGAGTGGCAGGCGCCTGCCGGCAAAGTAGCCGGATATCACGTTTACCGCTCCAGCATGGGCGGCCTTCCCGCCAGGATAACGGCGCTGCCGCTGAAGGCCCCGTCGTTCGTGGACGAGACGGCGACGGGCGGATCCCTCTACGGCTACTCTGTCACCGCCATCCTGGAATCCGGGAGGGAGAGCCTCCTCTCGCCCGAGTCGCGGTGGGAGAATCCGGAGCCGGCCAGGCTGCTGGAAAAGGGGAGGGACGCGGAAACCCGGGGGGAAGCCGCCGAGGCGGCCAAGTGCTTCTCGGAAATCAGGGACAAGTACCGGCAGAGCTCCCTGTTCGACGAGGCTATGAAGGGGCTCGGGAGGGTGAGGGACAAAGCGGCGATTGAGGACCCCGCGGAAGCGTCCGCGAGGGACTCGTACTGCGCCGCGCACCTCGCGATGGGCGAATCATGGGCGGAGCGCGGGATGCGCGCGAAGGCGCTGGAGTCGTTCGCAAGGGTCCAGGACAGGGACCCATACGGGGTCTGGGGCGGAAGGGCGGCGGAGAGGAAGGGTAAAATCGGAGGTTGACATGGCGCTGAGCGACGTCGACAAAGCGGCGGCGAAAGCCCTCGTGAAGCTGGGGATAATCGGCAAGGACGAAATCGGGGAATGGATCGAGGGCATGGAGGAGATCGACTACGACGGCGGGCTGCTGCAGCTTCTCGAGGACGAGGGCAGGATAGACGCCGCCGCGAAGAGGAAGGTTGAGAAGGCGCTCGCGGCCGCTACCGGGCCCGCCAAGGCGGACAAGGCCCCGGCCAAGGCGGGCGGCAAGCCTGAAGCGGCCCCGGCCAAGGCGTCAGCTCCCGCAAAGCCGAGCCCCCGGGAAGAGGCCGGAGGGGAGGATGCAGCCGGGGACGGCGCCGGGAAACGCGGCCGTCCCGGGAGGGAGAAGCAGAAGGCCGGCAGGAGGCCTTCGGGCGGGAGCGAGGCCGCAAAGCCGGGGGGTAAGAGGAAGATATTCATCGCTGCCGGGGCGGTCGCAGTGCTGGTCGCAGTCATCTGCGTGGTCGCGGTGGTCGCCGGGGGCGGCGGGGGCGGCGGGAAGCCCGACGGCGGCGGAGGCGGAAGCGACGGGACGAAACCGGGACCGGGGGGCGGGTCGGCGGAGGCGGGGAACAAACCGTCCCCTCCGGGCGCCGGTCCGGGCGGGGTTCCGGCGAAGCCCGCGGCGCAGTCCGAGGTGTTCGCCTACAGGTTCAGGGAGAAGACGCGGATTCTCTACGATGTCTCGACCGAGACGACGAACACTTCCACGGCCGAGAGGCTGGTGACCAGGGAAGAGCAGAACATGTTCATCAACTGCCTCGGCGAGACCGACGGCAAGCGCATGACCTGCGTCGAGCACCAGAGTACGACGACTGTGACTCGTCCCACCAAGGATCCCGAGAAGGCCGGGCACAACTACATCGAGTTCCTCCTGCTCGACGTGGACGGGTCGACCGAGTCGGAGCGCAGGATGGGCGCCCTGCCGCTGGCCTGGGCTCTTGCCGAACCCAGGTTTCCGAAGGACGGCAAGGTCTACGACGGGGCATGGACGCTTGACATGGACACGAAGGAGGGCCGCTTCGAGTTCGAGTACAAGGTGAAGGGCGGCGAGGAGGTGGAAGGCAGGAAGTGCAGGAAGGTCGTGGTCAAGGCGAGATTCCCGGGCGGGGCTCCGCCGTCGTCGTTCATTCTGCGCAAGGCCGAGGCTTCGATATGGTTCGACAACACGGAAGGGATTATCGCGAAGAGCCAGTCGGATCTGGTCACGGCCCAGGCGGACGCGCCCGACACCGCGCCGCCGCTGGTCACATGCAGCCTTTCCCGGGTCCTGCGGGGCGCCGATCCGCTCGAGCCCAAGGAGCTCACCGACGTCGCAAAGGCCTCGGACTTCTATTTCGACATTCTGAACCTGATTGAGGAGAAGAGCTACAACAAGGCATACAAGAAGCTCGAGGAGCCGGACCTCGAGAGCAAGTACTTCGTCATGATTCCGGACCTGATTAAGAGGGTCCCCGGGGTGAGGATGAGCCTCCAGGCGCAGCTCGCGATGCGCGAGAGGCAGAGGAAGACGTTCAGGGACGTTCCGTGGAGGCGTCCGGAGCACGGCCCTGCCATGGTCACGTCCGAGCCGGTGCCGGTGCCCGCGAAGGAGCGCAAGCTCGACATGATTGGCAAGGCGGCGCCCGAGTGGATTGCCAAGGAAATCAGGGTCAAGGACAAGCCGACAATCGTGTACGTTGGATGCGCATGGCTGCCCCCGACCTACGCGGTGCTGAGGCTCGCCCAGGAACTTGGGAAGAACAACAAGGACAGGTTCGACCTCTGCGGGATAGTGGACGCGAAGGACTGGGGCGAGAGGATAAGGTTCATCATGGGCGCGGGCGGCAGGGTGTCGCACAAGGTGACGTTCGTGGACGAGAACACGCTGAGGGGTTTCAATCTAGCCGGCGTGCCTGCGCTATTCGTCGTGGATCCCTCGGGCACGGTGAAGTACGCCTGCGTCGGGGTCCTGCCGGACGTCACGAAGAAGGACGTGGAAATGGCGTTGGGTATCAAGTCGTAGGAAGCCTTCGGCTTGACCGAGCGTCTCTTCTCCAGCGGATCAGCCGCTGTTCGCATCTCCCGGCTTCCATCGGAGGCTTCCCAGCTGTTACGGGAGGGAGGGGGATACGTGCGGCGCCGGGCAGAGCCGCGGGCGTGAGCCCGCGGGCGATCGTGGCGGCCGGGAAGTCGGAAGTCCGGGGTTGAAAATGAAGGTAAGCCGTGAACGGTAAACCGTGACGCAACGAAAACCGGTTTCGACTGGGTCATTCCGGTGAAAGCCGGAATCCAGGCAAGCAGCGTCAATCTGAAACCAGGACTTGACTGACCGACAACCGAGAACCGTCGACCCACGGAGAACGGTTTTCGGTTTCCTGAGCAGTTCGTCAGCCCGCGCCTGTGTTTTCCCTTGAAAATGCCCTTGCGGGCTGTTAAGTTTGATTCGTCGAGCGCCCGTAGCTCAGCTGGATAGAGCGTCGGTTTCCTAAACCGAAGGTCACAAGTTCGAATCTTGTCGGGCGTAGGAGCTTGCTCCGAATCTTCACGAATCCTGATTCGGATCGCGGTGAATTCCCTAGCCCTTCTTTCCTATCCACTCCGACGGCCTGAGCCACTCCTCGACGGTCTCCTTGTCTCCGTAGCCCCTGCACCATCCCATGATGTCCGCAGGCTTGTAGTCGGGAGAGGAGGATTGCATGAGAAGGCCGATGCGCGCGACAGAGCCGCTTTCGAACGTGAATTCGGCGGTGGTCTTGCCGGCGAGCTTCACGTCCACGATCTTCCCTTTTTCAATCCTTATGTCCGGGGGATTGCCGACCGGGAGGCCAATGGCCGCGGCCTCCTCGATTTTGTCCCGCTTCCAGCCGGGAGAGAGTTGCAGGTAGGGCCCCTTGTGGACGCCGAAATGCAGGTGGGCGGGGTATCTGCCGTTCTCGTCGCTCTTGTCCATGCCGATTGCGCCGATGGCCTGGCCTTTCCCGACCTTGTCCCCCTCCTTGACCTTCCTGTCCGCTCCGAGATGCATGTACACCGAGCAGACATGGGTGAGGTCCTTCGCGGCGGGAGACAGCTCATGCTCGATGATGATGACATTGCCGAGGTTCCAGTGGACTTTTTTGTCCTTGTCGGTCCAAGTGGGGCTGAAATCGGAATACGCCACCACCCCGTTCGCGATTGATTTGACGGCCGTGCCCGCCTTGAGCCACACGTCCTCGGCGAGGTGATAGCTGCCCTTGAAAGCCTCGTCCGCCTTTGCGGATGAAATCTGCAGGCCGAAGTTGCCCTTGCCTTTCAATCCCTGCGCATAACCTTCGCAGGGGAAGACGAAGGGGATGCTCAAAGCGGCGACGAGGCTCTTGACAAAGCCTTCCATGCCCTCGACCTTCGCGGTTATCAGATTGCCGTCGGCTTCCACGGGCCTGCCGGTGTACAACGCCCCTGCTTTCTTGAAGGCTGCCAGCTCCTCCCGCTGGGCGAAACCGGTCACCCTCCTCCCCTTAATCGCGCTCATGGGGGCGAGAACAGCCGCGGGAGCAAGGCAAATCGCGCCGACCGCCTTTTCCGACCTCAGCGCCTCTTCGACCAGCTTGCGGGCTTGCGATATGGAATCCCGGATGGACTGCTTAAGGGAATCGGGAGATCCGGGAGGGAAATTCTCGCCCGAGTATTCCGACATGCCGGGTCCGCCGCAGAAGACCATGCCCTCGTAGAGCTCCATGTCCTTGACCTCGGAGAGGACGCGGTCGGCGGTCACATTGCCGATGTCCGGAATCCCGCGGGAATTCCTGACCGTGCAGCCGACGACCACCTGGAAGCCTGCCTTTTCCAGGCCCTCCCGGATCGCCTTGTACTCCTCGGACGCGAAATTCACTGTGGCGATGACCAGAAGGACCTTGCCTTTGGATTCCTTCCCCTCGCTCTCTTTTGCCTCCTCCGCGGGGCAATTCGAAGTCGTCGCGAGGAGAAGGAGAGCGAAGAACGCGGCCGGAAGCGCGGTCTTCCAAATCACGGATGCTCTTTTCATCCCTTCCATCCGCATACCTCGCGGGCGAAAGCCGGATTAACTGGTCAGGCAGAAATCGCGGATATCCTCCCCAATCTCCTCCGAGAAGGCCCTTGGCATTTCCTTGAGGCGGCCAAGACCCTTCCTATGACCGAACTCGACAAGTGCGCTCAGCCTCATTGGTTCATACATCTCGAATCCGATTAGCTTGCCGTTGTGGTCGAAGTCCAGGATGAGCCCCTCCGCCTCTTGTCTCGAGTGGTCGATTCGATTAGGAGAAAATCGAACGTGAAGGCTGACATGCTTCTCCCCTTCTTCATCCGGGAATGTTTGTTGCTGCGAACGAATTTGTGGGAACACCGCAACGTCTTGCGTCGTTGAAGTTTGGGATTTGGAATTTGGTATTTACGCAGCGTTTGGCTGTGGCTCAGCTGCGCTATGATATCATGTCCCACACACGCGGATGAGACGGACCTAAGATTTCCCGGCGTCCAACCCGGCCTGGTTCGGCGGCGGTCGGGCGGCTGGATGGGCATTGCTTTTGAGGTTTCGAATATGATCGCGAGAGCGGCTGTGGCGGTACTGATTCTGGCGTCCGGGAACGCGCAGGCGCTGGAGATGGACGCGTGGGACCTGTCGATCAAGACCTGCGGAGCGAGGCAGGGAGACGTGTGGAACGTCTGGTCGGCGGGTTTCGTTGGGGAGTGGGTATCGTTCCCGGTGTCGGGGGAGTACGAGTTCGAGGTATTCGCTGCGGGAATGCCGGCAAAGGGCATCCATCCGAGGATGTCGCTGAGAATCGACCTCATCCCGGCGGGTGAGGCGGACGCGGACACGGCGGAGGTGAAGGGGCACGCGTTCAAGGCCAGGGCTGAAGCAGGTGTACGCATGGTGACGGTGCATTTCCTGAACGACTACTACGACGGCACGGAGGACAGGAACCTGCTGGTCGCGAAAATCTCGGTGCGCGGCCTGAAAGAGGGGCAGAATCCGGCCAAATCCGCGCAGCCCGACTGGAGGAAGGCGGCGGATGCCGGCATCGAGAAGCACAGGAAGGGCGACCTCGTGATTAAGGTGGCGGGCATGGACGGGAAGCCTTTGAAGGGAGCGAAGGTGAAGGTCTCGATGCAGAGGCACGCCTTCCCATTCGGCTGCACGGCCGCGAACGCGCTGGTGGACGGGAGCATGAAGGCCGCGGACCTCGAGAACTACAGGCGGATTTTCTGCGAGTTCTTCAACTGCGCGGTCCACGAGAACGCGCTCAAGTGGCACAACACGAACGCGGAGGGGCCGAAGGCGGACTTCTCGGCCGCGGACGCGATTCTGGATTTCATGGACGGCAAGGGGATCGGAATGAGGGGCCACTGCATCGTGTGGGAGCAGGAGGGCTGCATTCCAGCATGGGCGAGGGCCCTGCCGGACGACAAGCTCAGGAAGGCCGTGCTCGACAGAATCGAGGAGGTGATAAAGCGCTACGGATTGAGGATCACGGAGTTTGATCTCGACAACGAGATGATTCACGTGGATTACCTGGCCAGGAGGCTGGGCGAGGACTTCAGGGTGGAGATGTTCAAGAAGGCCGAATCGGTGAATCCAAAGGTCAGGATGTACGTCAACGACTTCAACATCCTCACGTATGCCGACCTTGACCCGTATGCGGACCACATCGAGCAGTTGCGCAGGAAGGGCGCCGCGATAGGCGGCATCGGCTGCCAGGGCCATTTCTCCGGGAGGACGCCGCCGCCGATACTGGTAAGGATGGGGCTGGACAGGCTAGGCAGGTTCGGCGTTCCGATTAAGATAACCGAGTTCGACATCGAGAACGGCGACGAGGTGCTTCACGGCCTCGACACTGCGGATTTCCTTCGGATTTGCTTCAGCCATCCCGCTGTGGAAGGCATATTGCTGTGGGGTTTCTGGGAGGGGTCGCACTGGAGGCCGAGCGCGGCGCTGTACGCGCGGGACTGGCGCGAGAAGCCGGCGGGCGCTGCGTACAGGAGCCTGGTGCTCAACGAGTGGCGCACGGAAGTCGAGGGAACGGCCGACGATTCGGGGGAGTTCAGGACCAGGGCGTTCTTCGGGACATACACGGCCGCCGCAGAGATCGGGGGCTTGAAGGCCGAGACAGGGATTGAATTCACGAAGGCGCAGTCGGGCAAAGCCGTCGCCCTCGCGCTCAAGTGAAACGCGGAGGTGGTGAGGCTTTGGACGAAGCGCGTTCTCATGGAAATCGCATCGCCCAGCCCTGGCATACAGCGAGGGGAGGGAGCGCCACCAAGGGAGCCGGGCGCCTGTTTCATGCGACTGAAGGATGTCGATTTGTTCTCTTGTTGCGAGAGTGGCGTTGCAGCCAATCACCACTTCGAGACGCGGTCGTTGAGGCAGTCGGCGACGAACAGGTTGCCCGACGCGTTTCCGAAGACGCCGGTCGGGCCCTGGAAGCGCCTGTAGTCCGCGCCCGAGGCGCTGGCGGTCGTCCCGGTTTGCCAGCCGTCGACGCCGCCGCCTATCCAGCCGTAGGCGTTCCCCAGTCCGCTCCACATGAACACGCATCCCGCGCCGCTGTCGGCCACGACAATCCTGCCGGTGGCGTCCACGTATATACCTGCGGGACTAACGAAGCTCTGGTAATCGGTGCCGGACGCAGGCGCGGTCCCGGTCTGCCAGCCGTTCTGCGCCCCGCCAATCCAGCCTGCCGCCGTCCCCGTCCCGCTCCATTTGGATACCCTGCAATTTCCCGTATCGGCAACGAAGATGTTTCCGCTCGAGTCCGCCCACACGCCCGAGGGCTGGCTGAAGCTGCGGTAGTCGGAACCCGAAGCAGGCGCCGCGGTAGTCTGCCATGCGTCCGCAGCCCCGCCAATCCAGCCCGCGGCGGTCCCCGATCCGTCCCATTTCGCGATGCGGTTGTTGCCCGTGTCGGCGACGAACAAGTCGCCGGCGGATGAGACGAAGATCCCGCGGGGGCTCTGGAAGCTCTTGAAATCGGTCCCGGCCACGGGCGCGGATCCGGTCTGCCAGCCATTGAGCCCGCCGCCGATCCAGCCGACCAACTGGCCGGTTCCGTCCCACTTCGAAATGCGGTGATTGTCCCTGTCAGCCACGTAGATGTCGCCGCCGGTGGTGACGAAGACGCCGTAAGGGCGCGCGAACCAGTGATCGCCTGCGCCGGAAGCGGAGGTTCCGGCCGTCTGCCAGCCGGTGTTCCCGCCGCCAATCCAGCCGATTGCCGCGCCTGCGGAGCTCCACTTGCATATCCTGTGGTTCTCCGAATCGGCGGCATAGATGTTGCCCGCGGAATCGAGGCACAGCCCGGCAGGGCGGTTGAAACTGCGCAGGTCGGAGGCGGACGGCGGGGCGGAGGATGTCTTCCACCCGTCCGATGCCCCGCCAATCCAGCCAGTTGCGGTCTGCGTGATTACCAGCTGGTAGCCCGTCTTGTACGCGGTGTTGTTCGTCTCGACGAGCTCGGTCACCTGCGCGTCCGCGTCGATAATCCATCCGACGTAGTACGTGCCGGGCGGCACGGCCGAGAGGTCCCCGGCAGGCAGGCTGCATGCGGCGTAAGAACCCAAGGGAATCGCCGCCATTGCCGCGGACCCGATGAGGTAATCCGAAGTCTGGATGGACGTGTTGGCAGAGGCGTAGAACCGGACTGCGAAAGCGCCCGAACCCGCGGTGCCGGCGTTTTCTATGTCGCAGGAAACGGCGAGCGGAGCGCCCTGGCTCGCGGTCTGCGGCGTGAAGCTGCGGTAAGTCTCCCCCCTGTCCCTCAGATCAGGATTGGGCGGAGCGAGCACCTGAAGCAGCACCCCGGTCTTCACGTTCGTGTTGTTGTCCTCGTCGCTCTCGTTGACCGCATAGCCGGAATCGATGTCCCAGCCGATGTACCAGTTCCCGACCGGTATGGTGGAAGTGTTCACGACGTTCAGGGCGCAGGTCGCCTGTCCGCCCGCCTCGATGGATCCCATGAGCACGGACCCGAGAAGATGGTCCAGCCAGGAAATGATGGTGTTGCTCGATGAGTAGAATTCCACGGTGAACGATCCCGAACTCTTGTTCCCGAGGTTGCGGATTTCTACTTGGACGTCGAATGGCTCGCCCTGGTGAATCGACACGGGCGTGAAGGAACATGTGGCCTGGCCCGCGTCCACGAGATCAACAGTCGGGATGATGCTGGGCGAGTCTTCGGAGCACCCTGCGAATACAAGTGTGGCGGCAATGGCTGGGACAGAAAGAAGAAATCCGATGCGCACCGGTCACCTCCCTTTCGTTCAACACCCGACAGCGATCGCTCTTCCAATGATAACCCAAATTTCCGACACTCTCCCGGGAATTCTGGGCTTGTGTCGAAACCGGGCTCTTGGATCTGTCTCAAATCAATAATCGCCGCCTTCATGTGCAGAGAACGTTCCGGCGGCTCCCACAGACTAATTTTGTGAGAAGCATTTCGGCGGCTCCCACAGACTCCTTTTTGGCTCTGGCTTGTCCAGGTTAAGGGACAGCAGCATAATCGGCGAAATCATCGGCAAGCTTTTCAAAGACGACATTCGCCTTCCACAAAGCTCCCAGCGGAGCCGCCGAAGCATTCGCGGCAAGACAGGGCGACGATTTTCAGGAGGCGGGATTTCAGGAAATCAAATCCATAACCGGTTGCATCCGCGAAGATTGCGGGAAAAGTGCGAACATTGTGGGCAGCCTTGAGCAAGGGCGGCGGGCGATACGCGGAAAATATTGTTGCGCAAGGAGTTACAGCGGGGCTAAAATTGAACTCAGCAAATTCCGACCGCTCACTGTGGAGGAAAAGGATGAAGACCTCCCTGCGCTGCCTTTATATTTCATTTATTGCAGCTCTGTCAGGCATGGCGATTCTGCCGGCAATGGGCGAGCCGAAACCCGGGGAAAACTTCAGCCCCGGCCGGGCAATCGTCCGTTTCACCCCTCAAGTGGCGGACAGAATCGATCTATATCTCGAGGGCAAGGAGACGCTTGCAGAGGTTTTCGGCGACGATTCGTTCGTCCTGCTCATGAGCGCATGGGGCGTGACGCGCATGGAGAGGGTTGACCCAGCCATAACGGCGGTGATTCGGGCGAGGGGATCCCGCACGCCCGGCCAGGCATACTGGGATTTCGAGAAATCCATTGCCGACAGATTCCCAAACCGGCAGGCGCGCGCGCCAAAGTGGACCAGGCACGTGCCGATGTACGGCGTGTTCATCCTTTCCTTCTCGGAATCGACGGACGTGCCGGGGCTTTGCAGGGCATTCTCCGCGAACAGGCACGTGGAGTATTGCGAGCCGGAGCCGGTTTTCAGGCTGTGCTATACGCCGAATGACCCCTATCTGGTCAACAACCAGCTGTACGGCGTGCGCAACATAGGCAGCGAAACGGCGTGGGACAGGTCTGACGGGACGGGTACGGTCGTGGCCGTTGTGGACACGGGCGTGCGTATGACCCATCAGGACCTCGTCAACCAGCTGTGGACGAATTCGGCCGAAGCCGGAGGCACCGCGGGCGTGGACGACGACGGCAACGGCGTGATTGACGATTTGCACGGATACGATTTCGGATCGGGAGACGCGGACCCGACCGACACCAACGGCCACGGGACGCACTGCGCAGGGACGATTGGGGCCGAGGGCAACAACGGCGTCGGTGTGGTGGGCGTCGCCAAGGGCTGCAAAATCATGTGCGTAAAGGTGTTCGGATCAGGCGGGTCTGGAAATCCGTTCATCTCGGGCTTGAACTACGCCAGGGCCAACGGCGCCGACGCCGCGTCGAACTCGTGGGGCGGGACTTTCTGGCACGGCACGACCTACTCGAACACGATAAACAACATGTCCAACAGCGGCTGCCTGCCGGTCTTCGCGGCAGGAAACAGCAACATCGACGGCGTGTTCTTCTACCCTGCCTGCGATTTCTCGGCATTCAGCATCGCCGCCTGCGATTCATCCAACGCCAAGGCGTCGTTTTCCTGCTATGGATACGGCCTCGACGTGTCGGCGCCGGGCGTGGGAATCAACTCGACCATAAACACGAGCGACACGAGTTACACCGCGTACAGCGGCACGAGCATGGCCTGCCCGCACGCGGCAGGATGCCTCGCGGTCCTCGTTTCCGAATACGCCCGCCGCGGCATCACCCAGTTCACCACGGAGCAGGTCCGCCAGGTCCTCCGTAAGACGGCGTTCGAGGTCGAGATGCCCGGATTCGATTCGCTCCAGGGCTATGGCAGGATAAGCGTCGGGTCGATGGTGTTCTACACGAACCTCGCGGACGTATGCGAAGCCAGGATTTCCTATCCCGATTACCTGACTCCGGTCACCGGGAATTCGCTCGTCATCAAGGGAGTCGCGCAGCACCCGCAGACGCCGGCGACCTTCGCCTCGTACTCGCTCGATTATGCGCCGGGAAGGGCCTTCGACCGCGACACCTGGACCAATATAATGACCTCTGCGACGGCCGTTTCCGGAACCGCGCCCTTCGCCAACACGCTGCACACCTGGGACATCTCGGGGCTCGCGAACGGCAGATACACCTTGAAACTCACTGTGACCAACGCAGGCGGAGAGACGTTCACGGACAGGGTGGAGTTCGTGATAGACAACGTCTCCGACGATACTTCGGGTTCGGCGACCGAAGTCCTCGCCTCGCCCGTCACCTCCGACATGTGGTACTCGCGGAACCTCAATACGTCCACCGACCAGGACTGGTTCAAAATCGAGCTGCGCCAGGGCGTGCAGTACGTCTTCGACACCGTGAACCTCGGCGGCCAGTCGGATACGGACCTGTACCTTTTCAATTCCTCGATGACGCAGGTCGGGCATAACGACGACAAGGTCTCCGGAACTTACCAGGACCTCGGTTCGCGCATCACCTACGCTCCGACGGCATCGGGAACCTTCTACATACAGTGCAGGGTCTCGGGCAACGTCGCGCCGGGATTGTACGACTTAAGAATCACAGGCGTCATGAAGGACGGGTTCGAAGCCGACGACACGCAAGCGGCGGCGAAAGCCCATGCCGTGGGTACCGCGGCCAACCATTCGATACTGCCCTCGGGCGAGTCGGACTGGATGAGTTTCCCGGCATCGACCGGCACGGGCTACACGATTGAGTGCTCTTCGCTCCTCTCAGGCTGCGTGCTGAGGTTGTACGATACTAACGGGACCACAGTGCTGTCTTCCGCAAACTCGGCGGGGACGAACGGCCGGTGGTCCATCGGGCCGTGGACGTGCCCCGCATCCGGCACGTATTTCGTCGAGGTGAACGCTTCGGCTGCCACGGGCGCCGCGCAATACACGGCAGTCGTCTACGTTTCGCGGGACATCCTCTACAGCGAGGACTTCGAC
>DYIT01000042.1:11016-33105 GCA_020723505.1 Candidatus Kuenenia stuttgartensis | reverse complement strand
CCCGCGTTGGCCACGGCGAGGGCCGCGCGGATCCCCGCCACGCCTGCGCCGATGACCATCGTCCTTCGCGTTATCTGCGCGCGGCCCGGAACCAGCGCCTCGTTGCGTTTCACTTTCTCGACCACGCCCCTGATTATGTTGATTGCCTTGAGCGTGGCCACTTCCGGCCAGTCGGGATGCGGCCAGGAGCACTGCTCGCGGATGTTCGCTATCTCGCAGTGGAACGGGTTCAGTCCCAGCGACCCCGCAAGCCTCCTGAAAGTCTTCTGGTGGAGCGAGGGCGAGCAGTTGCTCATGACGAGGCCGTCCAGGCTCTTCTCCCTGACGGCCTTCCTCACGAGCTCCTGTCCCGGGTCCGAGCACATGTAGAGGTAGTTCTCCGCATGCTCGACGCCCGGATACATGCGCATCTCCTCGACCACCCTCTTCACGTCGATGGTTGAGGCTATGTTCTTGCCGCAATGGCAGACGAAAACGCCTATTCTCTTCGCGCCCATAATATCCCCGGCAAACCGGTTTTTCTACGGCCGCTGCCTCAGCTTCCCTGGCCGGCGACCGCCGAGGCCGGTTCCTTTTTCACCTCGGCAGGACGGCTCTTCCTGCCGAAGAACGACAGCACGCGGCCGGCGGTGCCCGATGCATGCGCCACGCACTCCGGGATGTCCTTCGGCCCCTGGCAGGTGCCTGCGAAGAAGAACCCCGGCCTCGACGACTCGAGCGGCATCAGAAGCCCGTGCTGTTCGGTCATGAACCCGTGTTCGTTCATCGCGATTCCAAGCTTCCTGCCGAGATCAATCCCCGCCTGGTTCGGCACCATGGCCATTGCCAGGACGACCATATCGGCGTCGACCGACACGGATTTGCCCGCCAGCAGGTCGGCCCCGAGTACCCTGAGCCTGTCGCCGACCCGGTAGATCTTCGAAACCTTGCCTTTCACGTAGTTCACGCCCTCTTCCTGCTGCGCGCGCTGGTAGAACTCCTCGTACATCTTCCCGTCGGTC
Source organism: Candidatus Kuenenia stuttgartensis (assembly GCA_020723505.1). Classification (GTDB taxonomy): domain Bacteria; phylum Planctomycetota; class JAKEIC01; order JAKEIC01; family DYIT01; genus DYIT01. The sequence goes on along the minus strand of DYIT01000042.1, from coordinate 32,104 downwards.
CTGACGTCGATGTAGAAATAATGCACTTTTCCGCCATGCACTGCGTGCCTGTACAGCATCGCGAGCTTGGTGGAATAGAGGCAGCAGACGCGGGAGCAGTAGGGCTTGTGGTGCTCGGGGTCCCTTGATCCCGCGCACGCGACCAGGACCACGTCCTTCGGCTCCTTGCCGTCGGAAGGCCTCAGCACCCTTCCGTCCGTCGGCCCGGACGGGCAGAGGAGCCGCTCGAACTGGAGGCCGTCGATGACGTCGGGATCGGGGGCGTATTCCTCGATTTTCGCAACCGGGTACAGGTCGTATCCGGTCGCCAGGACCACCGCACCCGCCTCTACCTCCTCGAACCTGTCCTGCATGGCGTGGTCGACGGCCTTGGGCTCGCAGGCCTTGACGCAGTTCATGCATTCGCAGCATCCCGCGCAGTTCAAGCACCTGCGCGCCTCGGCAATCGCCTGCTCCTCGGTGATGCCGAGGTCGAACTCGGTGAAATCGCCTCTCCTGGCGCCGGGGGCCTTTTCCGCCGCTTTCGCCCTCTCGCCTGCCCTGGCCGCCCTCAAATCCGGTTTTTCGACCACGTTCAATGCCGGCGGCTCGCGTCCAAAGGACGGATCCGCCCCGGTCAGGAACAGGTCCACGGACTCGGCCACGTACATGCCCGACGCGATGGCGCCGACGACCGTGTCGGGTCCGGACACGACGTCGCCCGCGGCGAAGACCCCCTTCACGCCGGTTTGCAGGGTCACCATGTCGACGTCCAGGGCTCCGGTCTTCCGGAAGGCGAACCGGGCGTCGTTGTCGAGGAACGGCGCGTCCGGGGCCTGGCCGATAGCGGAGACGACGAGGTCGGCCTCTATCCGGAATTCCGATCCCTGGACGGCCACGGGCCTGCGCCTCCCGGTCTTGTCGGGCGGGCCGAGCTCGTTCCGCAGGAACTCGACCGCCCCCGCCTTCCCGTCGCCCAGGATTCTGAGGGGCGTGGCGAGGAAGACGATTTTGACTCCCTCGGCGCCCGCGCCCTCGACCTCGCCGGGGTTCGCCGGCATCTCTTCGATTGACCTCCGATATGCGATTGTGACGTTCTCCGCGCCGAGGCGGATTGCGGACCTTGCCGCGTCGAAGGCGGTATTGCCGCCGCCGATGACCAGCACGCGGCCCCTGACCGACGCGACCTCGCCCCTGTTCACCCGTGCCAGGAACTCCACGGCGCCCGTCACTCCTCCGAGGTTCTCGCCTTCGATGCCGAGCTTCCACGACTTGCCCGCCCCCAGGGCCAGCACCACGGCGTCGAATTCGCGGCGGAGGCCGTCCACCGAGATGTCGGGCCCCAGGCGACGGTTGAAGTGCATCTCCACGCCGAGCTTCGCGGGGAGCGCCAGCTCGTCCCGGACCACGTCCCGCGGAAGCCTGTAGGACGGGATGCCCCAAACCAGCATTCCGCCCGGCCTGTCCGACGCCTCGAACACGCAGACCTTGTAGCCCTTGAGCTTAAGCTTGAGCGCCGCCGTGAGCCCGGCGGGACCGGCGCCGACCACCGCGACCTTCTTTCCGTGGTCCGGGGCGGGGACGGGCAGCGGTTCTCGGCCGCGCATCCTGTCGGCGACGAAACGCTTGAGGACGCATATGCTCACCGCCTGGTCCACTCCGCGCCTGTGGCATGCGTCCTCGCACGGGTGCGGGCAGACCCTTCCGACGATTCCCGGGAACGGGATGCGCTCGGTGATGAGCGAGTATGCCTCGGCCCATTTCCCCTGGGACGCGAAGGCCACGTACCCGTGCGCGTTGCAGGCCGCCGGGCACGCCGCCCTGCACGGCGACACCCCGTTCTTGGTTATCCTGAACTTGTTCGGGACCGCCTGCGCGAACGGCCTCGACGTCGCCTTCTTTCTCGCCGTCCCCCTGTCCCAGTCGCTGTATATCTCGACCGGGCACGCGGCGGAGCACTCGCCGCAACCGGTGCACTTCGCCCAGTCGATGAATGCGGCCTTGCGCCTGATCACCGCCCGGAACTTCCCCGCTTCGCCTTCGATGAACTCCACTTCCGAGCATGCGCGGAGGTCGATGTTGTCATGCTGCGCGACTTCGACCATCTTCGGCGTCATGATGCACTGAGGGCAGTCGAGGGTGGGGAACACCTCCGAGAGCTGCAGCATGTGCCCGCCGATGCTCGACTCCTTCTCGACCAGCGTTACCTTGTATCCTGCGTTCGCGATGTCGAGAGAGGCCTGAATCCCGGCCACCCCCCCTCCGACGACCAGGGCCCTGGGGACCGGCTTTTCACGGCGCGGTTCAGCGCAAGGGGCGAGCTTCCCCATCGCATCCCGGACAGCTTCGAACGCCTTTTTCCTCTGCGCCGGCCCCGCACCGTCCGGGAACGGATTCACGACCAGGCATTCGGCGGTCCCGGCATTCGCAAGCATCCCGCGGAACGCGGTCATGTGCAAACCGGGCGCACAGGAGGCCACGAGCACCCTGGCGCAACCTAGCGAGCGCGCCGATTCGACGATTCCGCCGATGCCCCGGGGGGAGCAGCCAGATTCCACGACATGCGCGGCCGCGTCGGGGAACGCCGCGGAAACGTCCTCGGCGAGGGCGGCGGCGGATTGGGCGTCGACGCCGGCGGCGTCGCAGCGGCAGATGAATACGCACGTGGAGGGGGCGGTCACCGCGGCGCCTCCCTTCCGGCCGCTGCGCCGGCCAGGCGGTCGAGGAGGACTTGAGGCGGAGCGAAGTTGGATTCGAAGCCCAGTCCCGCTGCGGGCTCGCCGAACGCGAGCGCGGCGGCCTGGGTGAAGTACATGACCGGCATCGGATTGAAACCCGGCCAGGCCCTGATGATTTCCGCCTGCCCCCGGTCGAGGTTGTGATGGCATAGCGGGCAGCCCGTGACGATGATTTCAGCGCCCCTCAGGCGCGCGTCGTCGATGATCTTCCTGCTGAATTCCGCCGCCGTCGCAGGTTCGCCCACGGCGTGATAAGCTCCGCAGCATTCCGTCGACAGTGGGAAATCGACCGGCTCTGCCCCGAGGGCTTTCAGGAACCGCCTCAGCCTGCCGGGCCTCTCCATGGAATCGAACCCGAGTTCCGCAGGACGGACCAGCATGCATCCGTAGTACGCCGCTGCCCTGAGGCCGGAAAGGGGACGGATTGCCAGTTTCGACACGGCGCCGAGCCCGATCCGGTCCTCGAGGACCTCGAGCAGGTGGAAGACCGGGAATCCGCCTTCGTAAGGGCCGTACTCGTCCAGGAAACCGGTAATCCTCCGCTTCACCATGGAATCCGACGAGATGAACGAATCGGCCCTCTTGAGCGTGTTGTAGCAGATTGAACAGAGCGTCACTATCGCGTCGAATCCCTCCTGTCTCGCCCGGAGTATGTTCCTGACCGGGGCAATCTGGTGTATCAGCATGTCCTTCGTCAGCCCGAAGGAGGTCCCGCAGCAGTTCCAGACCTTCATTTCCCGGAACTCGATGCCGGCCGCTTTCATGACATGCAGGGCGGACTTCTCGAAGGAAGCCGCGTTCTTCTTGAGGGTGCAACCGGGATAGTATCCGTATTTCACGTGAAGCCTTTCGAAGCAGATCCCGGCATAACCCGGACGAGCCGGAACCAGGAAAGGAATTTGAATCAGGCTCGTCCGGGTAATATCACGCGCTTCGCCCTGAAGGTAAGCGCTGGCGCGCATCCTTCGGGGCTTCGCGCGTGGCCTTACCGCCAATCCTCTCAATTCCTACAACAGTCCGTGGAAGCAAGTGATAATCAGGAGGTCATCTTCCTGAACGCGGAGACCAGTGCGATGGGGGGAGTCTCCTTAATCGCAGGCGCGGGAATCCCCTGGATGGCAATCCTGTCGAGGCGCTTCCTCAGGCTCGCATGCCTCAGCGCCTCCATGATTCGCGCGACCTCGATTCCCCTCGGGCACCTCACTGAACAAATCTCGCACGAGGCGCAAATCCACGGGGTGTTCGAGCCGAGCAGGTCCTCCTCGAGCCCGACCTGCAGGAACCGCATAATCTGGCTCGGGATGACGTCCATTGCGTAGGCTGAAGGGCAGCCTGCCGAGCACTTCCCGCACTGGTAGCAGGCGTAGACGTTCTCGCCGCTTATTTCCTCGACCTTGCGCCTGATTGCGGAATCTAGGTCCCGGGCTTTCAGAGTGAACTGCACCGTTGGACTCCTGAATAGCCGCCGGTTCCGGGTCCCGGGGAAACGCTTTATTATCTGATTTCAAGGGCGCGGATCAAGGCCGATTCTTCTTTCCTTCGACCCATATCACGGGCACCATGCCCCCTCCCTGGTGGACGTTTATTATGTTCCCCGCCGCGCATCGAACGAAGCAGCCTGCGAACCTCCCCCCATGGGACCAGAAGTTCAGGTTCACGTTCTTGTTCTCGAACGCCTTCAGCGATCCGTCCGTATTGAGCACCGGGAATTTCTCCTTGGGTATGTCGAGGAGCTCCTGGACCGCATGGTCGCCGCCGGGGGCCGCCGCGGCATCGACGGCCTTGTCCCATTTGTCCTGGGCGTTCTCGAAACCGAGCATCACGCCGAATCCGCCGTATCCGCCGTTCGGCTTGATTACGAACCTGTCCTTGTGCGCCTTGATGAACGGCAGCAAATCCACGCGGTCTCCGTCGAAGTCGGTCTTCTCGTCCGTGACCAGCCTGGTCCACGGAACGTATTTCCGGGCGGCCTCCCAGACGCCGGCGGAGAAGATGCCCCTGTGCCTTTCGTCGGTCATGAGCGCAAGGATGGTCTTGAACTCGCCCGTCGCCGCCCTCGCCGGATTCACGAAACAGATGTTGCCGTCCTTGTACGCCGCCACCAGGGCCTTGCAGTCCGGCCAGTACTTGTCCAGCACGATGTCCTCGATGGCGTCGCGGTAGAGCGCGTCTATTTCATGGCCGTCCGCCGAAAGCCTCTTCCCGTCGTACTTGAAGTCGCGCGGATCGGCGAAATGCGCCTCGTGCCCTTTCTCGCGGTAGAACTCCACGAACAGGTCGAAATCCCCCCTGATTGTCGAGTCCCGCTTGCAGACGAGGGCAAGGACCGGCTTGGATTCCGGCTTCACTCCCTTCGCCTTGCAGTATTCCCTGTACTTCTGCATCAGCGTCTTGTACTGGCTCGGAAGCAGGTAGTCGTTCGAAAGCCTGTACTGCTTCCCGAGCTTCTTCACAGCCTTCATGTCCATGAACATGTCCAGCATCGCGTCGTGCCATCCCATCCCCGACGGGTCGCCGCAATTGAACTCCAGGAACTTGATTGCCCCGGTCTCGGGATTCATGAACACGTCAAGCCGCACCATGACCTGGCTGTTAGGATACAGAGGATCCACCTCGGAGAGCTCTTTCTGCCTTCCTTCGAGGTGCACGAGCCCCTTGAAATCATAGCCGTCCACCCACGCCTTCCCCACCTCGTCCAGGCCCTTGGCCATCATCTCGGTCGCGAACGCGATTTCCTTGCGGTGCTTGGAATCCACGAAATACGGTTTCAGAAAGGTGGGGAAGAGCTTCCCCTCCATTTCCATCTTGTTCTCCTTCATCCTCCTCTCGAACTCTTTCATCTGCTCGCCGGGACCGGTCTCCACGAGGATTCTCTCGAAATCGGCATTGACGTCCGCATAGAGGCTCATTTTCCCTCCATAACCCGGACAAGCCGGATCAAACAGGAATCGAAGTGACCGCTTGTCCGGGTTATATCACGCGCTGCGCGCGTGAGAAGCGAAAAATCTCATTCCATTTCTACCGATATCTTTGACTGCGAAATCCCCGCTCACAGGTGAGCAAACCTGACCGGAGTCTTCCATCAAACTTATGCAACGATACGTTACGCATGCGTAACTTTGTTACATATCAGTATCAATCCGTTTGCAGCTCAATATTTCTATGCTTTTTATTCATTTCAATCTAATCTATTTATTTATAAGGAGTTATGTGTCTGATTTGCTGAAATTCCAACGCGCCTTTGCGTTGGAATTTCTTGGAATGTTATTTGCTTAATTGATCTATTTAATTACTAACTAAAGGAGGGGAAAATGAGAACTTGTTCACTTCTCGCGGTCGTGATTTCCCTGTCCGTGTTCCTCATCGCGGGTTGCCAGAACGCTGGCGATTCGGACAATCAGTTCGGCAAGAGCGGGAACAGCGGTACGCCTCCCGGCCTGACGATGGCAAAGGGGGCGAACACCCCCTCGGACTCGGAAGTCAGCAGGTCCGAGCCGAACGTCCCGATGCTGCAGTTCACGCTCACTGCAGGAACCACCGAGGACGTGATAGTAAACGGCATATCCATGCATGCGACCGGCACGGGAGACGACTCGGCAGACATCTCATCGGCTTCCATCTTCCGCGACGTCAATCTCGACGGGCAGTTCTCCCCGGGCACCGACACCCTGGCCGTGTTCGGCCTGCACTATACGGCGAACAACGGATCTCTCGCTGGTACGGCCATGAACCTGACAATCCCCGCAGGGGCGACCCAGACTTTCATCCTTATTTACCAGTTCGCCGGCTCCGCGGACACCGGAGAGACGTTCGGCGTGTCCTTGAACGTCCCCGCGGACGTCCAGGCGGTCGGCGCCTCATCGAGCCTTGCCGCCGCGGTCACTCTTACCCCCTTCACGGGCAGGACCGTGACGATTTCACCCAGGGGATCAATCACGGTGGCAGTAGGCCCCCAGCCGCCCGCCGGGGGCCCGGTTGATCCGTCCGCTCCGGACCTCGAGGTCATCCAGGTCTCGCTGACCACGGACTCGGTCGAGGCGGTCGACGTCGCCCAGATATACTTCTCCGCCTCGGGGACGCTGAACGATCAGAGCCATCTCTCCTCGGTCGTTCTCGCCAGGGACAACGATTCGGACGGCGTCTATTCGGCCGGGACAGACACGCTCATCCAGGCCGGCGCCTATTCGGCGGACGACGGGGCGGCCATATTCACGTTCGGCGGCACGCCCCGCACGATTCCCGCCGGGACGACGGAGAACTGGCTGCTCGTGTACAACTTCTCCTCGCCGATTCCCGGCGCGACGTTCGCCGCCGGCCTCTCGACTGCCGCGGCCGTGACGGCCAGCGGCGCGACTTCGGGCCTCGCCCTCATCCCCTTCGGGTCCTTCCCCGTTTCCGGACCCCAGTTCGAAATCAGGAACGGAACCCTGACCGTAACCGCCGGCGGGGCGTTCCCGACCGCGCAAACCCTGACCCCGATTGCCACTGCCGCCGTTTCGCAGATCAACCTCGCGGCGAACGCGGTCGAGGACATCCAGGTCAACTCCGTGTCCTTCACGGCATCAGGATCGGGCAACGATTCCAACGACCTTTCGAACGTGGACCTCTGGGCGGACGTCGGCGCCACGCCAGGCGCTCTTGACGGCGGCGACGCATACATCTCGAACGCCGCCTACGGCCAGGACAACGGCACGGTGACGTTCGCGGCGCTTTCAAGGACCATACTGGCCGGCACGTCGGAGAACTGGATACTCGTGTACACGTTCGCGGGCGGAAACAACAACGACACCTATTCCGCGAGCATCGCGCCCACTTCCCAGGTCACCGGCACGGGCGCGCTTTCAGCGAAATCCGCGACGATTGCGGGGACCGCGATCAACGGCAACCTGTTCACGGTCCAGTTCGGGTCCATGAGCATCGCTACCGGAACCCAGAATCCGAACGCCTCGACAATTACCCCCCCGGTGGTCGGCATCCCGGTACTGCAGATTACCCTGGCTACGGGCCCTGCCGAGAGCGTCAACATCACGCAGATTACCTTCCACGCATCGGGCACCGGCGATGACCTCAACGACCTCTCACAGGTCAATCTCTACCTCGACGGGGGAACCGTGAAGGGCCAGGTTGACCCGAGCGACACCCACATCGGCGCCGGCTCGTACGGCAGCGACGACGGGTCCGTCACCTTCTCGATTTCCAGGACCATCAACGCCTCCTCCTCGGAAGACTGGCTCCTTGCCTACGACTTCTCGGGCGGAGCGGGCGGAGCCACGTATTCGGCATCCATCACGCCCTCCTCGGACGTGACCGCGGCAGGCAGCCAGTCCGGAAGGACCGTGACGGCTTCGGGTTCCCAGATTACCTCGAACGCCGTGACCATCGCGTCGGCGACGGCCATGACATGGAATCCCCTGAAGACCCAGGGCGGCACCGGAGGATCTCCAGGCGGACTGAGGGGCCATTCGATGGTGTACGATTCGAACAACAGCAGGATACTGATGTTCGGCGGCTGCTCGAGCACTGGAACCCCCTCAGCCAAGAACATCAACAATGACCTCTGGGAGTTGACTTTGGGATCCGGGACGCCGACATGGAACAAGCTCGCCTCCGCGACGATTGCTCCTCCGGCGAGCATGTGGCATTCGGCGGTCCACGACGCGACGAACGGCTACATGTACATCTACGGAGGCTATGACGGCACGTCTGACCTGCCTGCCAACGCCACCGACATCTGGAGATTCGACACGTCCAACAACTCCTGGGCCTGTCTCACGACCATCAACGGCCCTCCCAAGCCGAGGCGCCTGCACATGGCCGTCTGGGACAGCAACAACGGCCAGATGGTCCTCTACGGCGGCATCAACTCTACCATGAACTATTTCAACGATGCATGGACCCTCACCTTTGGCGGAAAACAACCGAGTTGGTCCAATCTCAGCATCGTCAACACTGCTCCCAAGAACGAGGGAATGTCCTGCGGCTGGGACTGCGTCAGCAGCAAGAGGATGGTCCTTTTCGGCGGCTATGACGGATCGAACTACGACACGAACACATACGACCTCGACCCGTCCTCGCCGCAGTGGCAGCAGCTGAGCCCGAAAACCAATCCTACGGCGGTTTCGAGGATGTGCTTCGACACGGACGGTTCGAACGGCAAGCTTTACATCTTCGGAGGCACGGACGCCAGCGCTTGTTATCAGGATACCTACTATTTCGACTTCAGCCAGAACGACTGGACGCAGATCACCGGAGGCACTACTCTTCCCTCGAAGAGGTGCGAGTCCGCGGGAGCCTGGGATTCCGCAAACAACAGGTTCATCATCTACGGCGGATGGAACCCTCACTCAATCATCCAGCCGATCGCCCCTTACTCGGATTGCCACGAGCTGAAATAGTATTCGCTCCGCATTGGAAACGGGCGCGGCTTGTAACCGCGCCCGTTTTTTTTATTTTGCATTGATTGCTTCTGAAATAAACCCATAAGCGACTTGGGGCATTCCATCGCGCGTGGAATTCATCTCCCCAGCGCCACCAGCACTACCCCGGCCAGAATCAGGGTCACGCCGGCCATGTTCGGAATCGGGGACTTCTCCTCGAACTCCCTGAACCATCCCCAGGAGATGAGGAAGACCCAGACGTAGCTCATGGCGATTACGGGGTAGAGGGTGGAGAGCTTCCCGTGCTTGAGAGTGAAGATGAAGATGACCGTGGCGGCTGCGTACGATGCGAGCCCGAGCATCAGGTGCCAGTTCCGGACCAAATCGACCGGGTTGAAGGTCGCGGTCTTTGATCCGATTTTGAAGAACGCCTGTCCTGCGGCGCCCATCATCGAGCAGAAGAAGGCGAGGCCTATCGCCCATAAAGGGGTCGTCTGCGTTTCAGGCATGGGGCCTCCGTGAGAGTTCTCTTGTAATGGATCCTTCCGTTATCTCCCGCAGTCGCGCACACTTCCGCGCGCCAGTTCGACAGCGTGCCGAACCACCGGAAGCACTGCAAGCAGGTTCTCGCGGGCGCCCTTCACCGAGCCGGGAAGGTTGACCACCAGCGATCCGCCGAGCAGCCCCGCCACCGCCCTCGAGAGGGCTGCGTTCGGAGTCTTTTTCAGGCTCTCGATCCTCATGAGCTCCGCTATGCCGGGTATCTCGAGGTCGATCACGTCCCTGGTTGCTTCCGGGGTCCTGTCTCGCGGGGCGATTCCGGTGCCGCCGGTGGTCACGACCAGATCGGCGGCGCGCGCGGCCTTGATGACGGCCTTGGAGATGTCCGGCCTCTCGTCCGGCACTATCGCCTTTCCCACGACTTCGAAACCCGCGTCGGCAAGCATCGCGGCCAGTTCCGGTCCGCTCAGGTCTTCCGCCTGGCCTCTCGAGCAGCGGTCGCTCACCGTGATGACGAACGCCTTAAGGCCCGGGCCTCCTGTAGGTCCCGCTTTTTCCACCTGTCTTCTCCAGAAGCATCACCGGACCGATGACAATCCCCTTGTCCAGGGCCTTGCACATATCATACAGGGTCAGGGCCGCGACGGAAGCCGCGGTCATCGCCTCCATCTCGACGCCGGTCACGTCGAAGGCAGCGGCATGCGCCGTGATTTCAATCGAGTCCGGCCCCTTGCGCCTGAAATCCACGGACACCGACGACACCGAAATCCCGTGGCAGAGCGGAATCAGGTCGGGCACCTTCTTCGCGGCGAGTATTCCCGCGATTCTGGCGGCTGCGAACGCGTCCCCCTTGGGAAGCCCGCCGCCCTCCAGGGCATCGATGACGTCCTTGGCCGCCGAGACGACCGCCGAGGCCGTCGCCGTCCTTCGGGCGGGTTTCTTGCCCGACACGTCGACCATGCGCGCCCTTCCGGCCCCGTCGAGATGGGTGAGTTTCTTCAAGAATCCTCCGATCCCCGGATGCTCAATCGAAATCCCGCAGGGCGTCCTCGACGGAATCGTACAGGTCGAGGAACGAGATGAGGCCCATGGTATCCATGATTTTGGCCACCTTCTCCGTCATCTTCACGATTTTCAAGTCCTTCGCGTCCGCGATTCGGCCGATGGCGCTAATCATGCTGCTGTTCACGTAGGTCACCTTGCCCATTTCGAAGACTACCTTCTCGACGTCGAGGTGCGCTTCTATGTCGAAGACTATCTCGACGATTCTCTCCGCGTCCTCGAGCTTGAGCTCCTCCTTCTCGAAGCCCACGAACAGGACGTCTTTGACGAGCTTGTATATTATTTCGGCTTTTGCCATCTTCACGATGCAGGCAGGAGCCTGCACGCCTCTAAAAACGTCAATCCATGAATGGTATTTTCACTCCGGTCTTCCTTGCGAATCCCGCGGCTTCAGCGTATCCGGCGTCGGCGTGTCGGGCCACGCCGGTGCCCGGATCGTTGGTCAGGACCCTTTCGAGCCTTGCGTCCGCCTCTTCGGTCCCGTCGGCCACAATCACCTGGCCTGCATGGATGGAATAGCCTATGCCCACCCCGCCGCCGTGGTGGATGGAGACCCAGGAGGCTCCGGACGCGCAGTTGAGCATGGCGTTCAGGAGCGGCCAGTCCGCTACGGCGTCCGATCCGTCCTTCATGGCTTCGGTCTCCCGGTTCGGGGACGCGACCGACCCGCAGTCCAGGTGGTCCCTGCCGATGACGACCGGCGCCCGGAGCTCGCCGCTACGCACCATCCTGTTCAGCCTAAGCCCCATTCTCGCCCTCTCGCCGTATCCAAGCCAGCAAATCCTGCTGGGGAGCCCCTGGAACGCGACCTTCTCGCCGGCGAGCCTGATCCACCTCGCGAGCGACCGGTCGCCAGGGAACTCATCGAGCACCGCCCGGTCCGTCCTTCTTATGTCCTCCGGGTCCCCGGAAAGCGCGGCCCACCTGAACGGGCCCTTTCCGACGCAGAAGAGGGGCCGGATGTACGCCGGGACGAATCCGGGATAGTCGAAAGCGTCCGCCACGCCCGCGAGCTTCGCCTGGCCTCTCAGGTTGTTACCGTAGTCGAAGACGTGCGAACCCATGCCCTTGAGCCTGAGCATCGCCCTCACGTGCTCGGCCATGGTCCTCATGGACTCCCTTTCGTAGGCTTTCGGGTCGGCGTCCCTTAAAGCGGCGGCCTGCACGGGCGTCATCCGGTTGGGCACGTACCTGAGCGCGTCATGCGCGGAGGTCTGGTCGGTCAGAAGGTCCGGGACCACGCCCCGCCGCGCCAGCTCCGGCAGCACGTCCGCGATGTTGGCGCGGAGCCCCACGGATTTTGCGGTTTTCCGGATTCTTGCCTCGAGGCACATGGCGAGCGCCTCGTCCAGGTCGCGGGCTTCGGCGTCGAGATACCCGGTTTTGAGCCGCTTTTCAATCCTCGACCCGTCGACCTCGATTCCCAGGAACGCCGCCCCGGCCATGACGGCGGCGAGGGGCTGGGCGCCGCCCATGCCTCCGAGTCCGCCCGAGACTACGAGCCTTCCGGACAAATCCGATCCGAAATGTTTGCTGCCTGCCGCGGCGAACGTCTCGTACGTCCCCTGAAGTATCCCCTGGGTGCCGATGTATATCCACGAACCCGCGGTCATCTGGCCGTACATCATGAGGCCGAGGCTGTCGAGGCGCCTGAACTCGTCCCACGTGGCCCAGGCGGGCACGAGGTTCGAGTTGGCGATGAGCACGCGGGGCGACCAGGGATGGGTCCTGAACACGGCCACGGGCTTGCCCGACTGGACGAGAAGCGTCTCGTCAGGGGCGAGATTCCTCAGGGTCTGGACGATTTTTCCGTAGCACTCCCAGTTGCGCGCGGCCTTGCCCGAACCGCCGTAGACGATGAGGTTAGCGGGGTCCTCGGCGACCTCGGGATCGAGGTTGTTCATGAGCATGCGCATGGCGGCCTCGGCAGCCCAGGTCTTGCAGGACATCGCGGCTCCCCGAGGGGCCTTCACCGGTTTGTAAGATACGCCCGCCATCGGACTCCGTTCGGGTCATTTCATCCCCGCCGCGACGGCCAGGAGATCCGCCGAATCCTGCGCGGCCTGTTCCACGGCCTTCTGCCAGTTCCTTCCGAACCTGCTCTTGTAGGGCTCCTGGGTGTAGGCGAAGATGACCCCCCTTGACGAGTTGACCACCGCCCCGAAACCGCGGGAGTCGAATACGGGCTTGAGCTCGGCGGCCGCGCCCCCCTGCGCGCCGAATCCCGGCACCAGGAAGGGAGTGGACGGCAGGCGCCTGCGAAGTTCGGCGGCCACCGCCGGGTACGTGGCGCCGACGACGGCGCCGACCGAGGAATACCCGCTTTCTCCGACGAGCCCGCTCCCCCATGCGCCGATGAGATCCGCGATTCTCTCGTATATCCTGGAATCCCCGGCCTGCAAATCCTGAATCTCGCCGGCCGACGGATTGGACGTCTTGCACAGCACGAACAGGCCCTTGCCGGACTTCGCCGCGGCCTCTATGAACGGTTTCATCCCGTCCGATCCGGTGTAGGCGTTGACCGTTAGGGCGTCGACGGGGAACGGCATGAATTCGGCGGCCCCGACGCTCACGGACCCGAGATATGCCGTGGCATAGGCTTCGGACGTGGAGCCGATGTCATTCCTCTTGCCGTCGCCGATTACAATCAGCCCGGCCTTGGACGCGTAGAGGATGACCTCGTGGAGCACCCTTACGCCTTCCACGCCGAACATCTCGAAGAAGGCGAACTGCGGCTTGAGCACTGGCGCAATCGGCGCCACTGCGTCGATGACCTTCTTGCAGAACTGCTCCACGCCCTTCGCGGCATGTTCGAGCGTGGTCCAGCCCGACCCGCCGGGCATGACCTGGCTGACCAAATCGAGCCGCGGGTCGAGCCCCACGCAAAGCGGATTCCTCTTGGTCTCCACCGCTGACAGGAGCCTGTCGGCAAAATTAATCATTCCGGCATCCACCCAGAGGTCCGGAAGCTCATGAATTCGCCTTGGCGAACTCCCTCATGAACTTGACCAGCTTTTCGACGCCCTCGAGCGGGAAGGCGTTGTAAATCGAAACCCTTATGCCGCCCACGGACCTGTGGCCCTTGAGCCCGATGAACTTCTTCGCCTCGGCCTCCTTCAGGAATTTCTTCTCGAGGTCCTCGGAAGGGAGCCTTATGGGGATGTTCATCTTCGACCTTGATCCCGGATCCACGACCGTGCCCTTGTAGAACTTCGGCAGGGAGTCCATGACTTCGTAGACCATCCCCGCCTTCTTGTTGTTGGCCTTCTCCACCGCCTCCATACCCCCCTGCGCCTTGATCCATTCCAGCACGAGGCAGTTGACGTACACCGCGAACACGGGCGGAGTGTTGTAGGCCGACTCCCCGTCGATGTGCGTCTTGTAGCTGACCATGGTCGGCACTTCCGGATTGCAGAGCTTGAGGAGCGAGTCCTTGATGAAGACCACGGTGAGGCCCGCCGGTCCGAGGTTCTTCTGGGCCCCGGCGAAGATCAGGTCGAACTTGCCGAAGTCAATCCTGCGCGACATGATGTCGCTCGACATGTCCGCCACCACCGGGAGCCCCGCGCAGTCCGGGAATGCCTGCCACTGCGTCCCGAAAATCGTGTTGTTCGACACGAGATGGACGTACGTGGACTTGGGGTCGATTTTTATCTCGTCCTTCCTCGGCAGCCTCGTGTAGTTCTCCGCCTCGGAGGAGGCCGCGATGACCACTTCGCCGAACCGCTTCGCCTCCTTCATGGCGAGCTTGCTCCAGTGGCCGGTATGGAGGAACGACACCTTCTTGCCCGGGCCGAGCAGGTTCCAGGGCACGTGGAAGAACTGGGTCGAAGCCCCGCCGCCGAGGAACAGCACGTGGAACTCCTTCGGCACCCCGAATACCTCGCGATAGAGGTCTATCGTCTTCTTGTAGACCTCCATGTACTCGGGCCCCCTGTGGCTGACTTCCAGAATCGACATGCCGCATCCGCGGAAATCCACCATCTCGTCCCTCACGCGCTCCAGCACGCTCAAGGGCAGCACCGCGGGACCAGGATTGAAGTTGTAGGCTCTTGTCATGGCTAATCCTCCTAAGGAAGTACGCATGCAGGGCAGATCCGGTTCTCACTCGAGGGGATACCAGGTCTGCTCGTCGTTGGGTTTCTTGTCGGTCTGGTTCGTGGCGAGTTCGGCCAGGAGATTGACGGCCTTCTTGTCGTCCCGGTTGTAGATCGCCTTGGCCTGCGGGCCCGTCTTCCCCTCGTAGCGCCTGATTTCGTTCTTGGTCTGGTAGATTCTCTTCTCCTGGTTTATGAAGAACGCCCTCTTCCCGGAAACGCCGTAGCTGACCGGCCAGGCGTAGAGCGCGTAGCACTTCTCCTGGTTCTTCGCGCTTGCCTTGTCCCCGGAAGGGACGCCGGGATTGGACGTAATCGCGTTTTCCGCGCCGGGGAGGTAGAGCCTGAAGTAGAACCCGCTGAATTCGGCGTTGCCGTTATCGTCCACGGTCCCGAAAAGCTGGTCGATGTACCGGGAATCCTTGAGTTCCGGCCCGTTGAGGCCGTCCTTGGTCCTGAGGGGCGACGTGCCCGCCAGCTCCGGGAGGAACCCGTACTCGCCCTCCTTGTTCCCGTCCTGGTCCACGTGCGCAGACGCCCGGAAGTTCTCGATTCCAAGGATGAGCTCCCTGAGCTTGGAAACCACGACATCCTCGTTCGCCTTTATCTTCACGAGGTTTTCCTGGCTCTCAATAAGGTTGCCGTCGCGGTATTCCTCCTTCCTCGTCCTGTTCCCCTTCTCGTCCCAGTACTGCCACGTGCCTTCCTTCTTGTCCCCGAGCATCGTGCCTTCATAGGCCTCGAATCCCGTCTCGTGGTAGAACACGCAGTGCCCGTCCACCTTCCCGCGCACGTGCTTCTTCTTGGAGGAGGGCTTTCCGTTCGGGTAGAACTCGATTACGTACCCCTCGATGACGCCCGACACATACTGCTCCTCCCTGAGCTTGACGCCTGCGTCCGAGTAATACGTCCATGCTCCGTCCATCTTGTCGTTCGCGTAGCCGCCTTCCACCTCGACTTTGCCGGATTTGAAGAATCGCTGGTACTTTCCGTCCTTGGTGAAATTCCCCGCCGCGTCCTTCTTCCTGTCGTATTTCTCCTTAATCGTTTTGCCGTCTTCCCAATTTTCCTGGTACGGCACCGGCTGGTTCACGGGCGGAGGATCGATGTGATTGCCCTGGTTCGATGTCTTGCCGTTGCAGCCGAGCAGCACAAGGAAAAGAGCGGGAAGAACTCCATAAGGATGCTTCACTTCTCACCTCCGAACGGTTCCAAAAACCGATGACTGTCCGGCCGGGGACGGCATTTATCCCCCGTCTCCGATGTCCGCAAGCCTTGCCCCCGGAGCGGATCGGTCTACTTAACACGGCTTGCGCGTCGTGTCAAGGCAATTGTAACCCGGCGCAGCGGCGCTGGACAAGAAAAGCCGCGGATTCGGTGAGGCGCTGCGCCGGGTTCATCCGCTTTTTCAGTTGACAGGACAGGGAAATGCGGGATAATAAGAAAAAAGTTGCCCCCTTCGTCTAGCGGCCTAGGATACTAGGTTCTCAGCCTAGGGACAACGGTTCGAGTCCGTTAGGGGGTACCAGGAAGCCGCCGGCCTCGGCCGGCGGCTTTTTTCATCTCTTGCCGAATCGGCCGTCCCTGATTGATTCCTCGACCCAATTCTCCCATGCCCGTACCGCCCCGGCGTTGGCGTCCGCGTCCTTTTCCGGATTGAATCCGAAGTCCTGCGCCTTGCCGGCGCTTAAGGCCAGTTCCTTGAGGCTTTCGTGGGCTTTCGCGCGCATCTCCGTGTCGGGAAGCGAGAGCTCCCTGACGAGCACGCGGGCCCTGGCCGCGGGATCGTCCCCGCCCCCTGCCAGGGCGGCGACGTAGAAGCCGCCGGCGAGCAGCACCACGAAGATTATGCTGAGCAGGTTGAAGTACTTTTCGATGAACTTCTTCACCGGCCTTCCGAACGCCCAGACGAGGATTGCGAGGAGGAAGAAGCGCAAACCCCTCGACAGGACGGAAGCCGCGATGAGGGTGCCGAAGGGCACGGTCTCGTGGAAGATGCCCGCGGTCACGGTGAAGACCTTGTACGGAATCGGGGTGAAGCCAGCGACCGCAATCGCGGCGAACGCGTTTTCGCCGTACTTGCGGGCCACTTCGAAGTACAGGGCCTCGTCGGCAATCGTGGTTACCAGTGTCTTGCCGAGCGGCGCGGCTGCCATTCCGAGCGCATACCCCGCGGCGCCTCCTGCCACGGATCCGACGGTGCAAATCGCGGCGTAGCGGAAGGATTTCCTCCTCGACCCGAGCGCAAGCGCGATGAGCAGGACGTCGGGCGGGACGGGGAAGAAGCTCGACTCGCAGAAGGCGAGGATGAAAAGCGCCGCGCCGCCCCAGGGGCTTTCGGCCCAGCCCAGCACCCACTCGTAGAGCCTTCTTATCGGATTGCGGCCGGAATAGGCGGGTTCCTTTCCGGATTCCCTTTTTTCTGCAATTCCGTTCTCTTCTCGGTCCATGCGCCGGCCATCTTGCAGGCTCGTGCTTTCGATGTCAAAAACAATCGCTGCTGAAATAAATCATGTAAATCAGACCGGAAATCATGTAAATCAGGGTCGGATTGTTCGTGCATTTCTGAGGAAGACCGGGCATGGAGCGGACGGGCGCGCCTGCGGTATTCGGAAGTCTTGGTTTCGCAGTCGCTGCCGTTGCCGTCGATTTCTGCGCCGCCATGGCCTTGCACAGCATCTTGCCGGGCTCCCTGTGGGCGTCTTATGGAATCAGGGCGTGCCTGGTCGCAGTCTTCGCCGTCCTTGCGGCATCCAAAAGGGGCGCAGCCGACCTGGGATTCCGCCTCGGGAGGCCCGGCAAGGGCGCCAGGAACGCGGGGATTATCGTGCTGGGCGTTTCGGTCCTGCTCGTCACCGGCTGGCTGGGCGCCCTTCTGCTAAAATCCGCGTCCGGCGTGGACATCGTCGACCGGAGACTCGCCGCGCCAATCACAATCGAAGCGGCCGTCCTCGGATGCGTCGCCGCCCCGCTTCAGGAGGAGACTCTCTACCGGGGAATCCTCTACGGGCCGCTCGAAAGGACAGCGGGGGCCTTCCGGGCCATTGTCCTGTCGGGTCTGGTGTTCCAGGGCCTCCATTTCGCCTACGGCATATATTATCCGCACTATCTCGTTGGCGGCATGCTGCTGGCCTGGTCGTTCAGGGAATCGAGGACGCTCGTCTTCCCCGTGCTGCTCCATGCCCTGTGGAACCTGGCCGTCATGATATTCTGGGCCCTCGCGGCGCGCTTCTGATCCTGCGCCGCACGTATCCCCGGCCACCACGATCGACCGCGGAAATACCATTTGCTCTTCATCGCCTGGTCGGGCGTCAATCTGTTTGCTTTGGCCCGCAGTGTTCATATAATTCCCCCTTCGCTTTATCGTGGAGGGGCCCGGATGGACGAGATTGGATACGACTTCACGGCGGTGGAGAACAAATGGCGCGAAAGGTGGGAGAAGGAGGGGCTCTTCAGGTGCCCCGCGACCTCTTCCAAGCCCAAGTTCTACTGTCTCACAATGTTCCCCTATCCCTCGGGCACCCTGCACGTAGGGCACGGGAGGAACTACATCCTCGCGGACGCCCTGGCGAGATACCTCACGATGAAAGGCTACAACGTCTTGGCGCCCATGGGATTCGACTCGTTCGGGCTTCCCGCCGAGAACGCGGCGATTGAGCTCGGGATTCATCCCAAAACCTCCACTGAGCGGAACATAAAGAGGATGAAGGAGCAGTTCCGCCTTTTCGGGACGGTCTATGACTGGGACCGCGAGGTCGCGTCCCACACTCCGGAATACTACCGGTGGACGCAGTGGCTCTTCCTCAAGTTCTACGAGCACGGGCTGGTGGAGAGGCGTTAGGCCCCGGTCAACTTCTGCCCCCGCTGCGCGACCGTGCTCGCAAACGAGCAGGTGGTGGACGGGCAGTGCGAGAGGTGCAAGTCCGAGGTGGACCAGAAGGACCTTGAGCAGTGGTTCTTCAAAATCACGAAATACGCCCAGCGCCTTCTCGACGACATGGAGCTTCTCGAGTCCTGGCCGGAGAGGGTCAAGGTGATGCAGCGGAACTGGATTGGCAGGTCCGAGGGCGCGCGCATCGATTTCAAGGTCGAAGCCACGGGCGGGACGCTCCCTGTCTTCACGACGAGGCCCGACACGGTCTTCGGCGTCACGTTCATGGCCATAGCTCCCGAGCACCCGCTGATAAGAAGGCTCGTGGAAGGGAAGCCCAACGCCCGGGAGGTCCTCGATTTCTGCGCCAGAATCAGAAGGCAGTCAGCCATCGAGCGCGCGAGCGAGGAATCCGAGAAGGAGGGAATCGACACCGGGAGCTTCCTGATAAACCCGGTGAACGGCGACCGGGTCCCCCTCTGGGTGACGAACTACGCGCTGATGGAATACGGAACGGGCGCGGTCATGGCGGTGCCTGCGCACGACCAGCGCGATTTCATGTTCGCGCGCAAGTACGGGCTTCCGGTGAAGGTCGTCATATGCCCGCGAGGCGGAAGCATCGACGCTGCGGGCATGACGGAATCGTTCACGGAAGAGGGCGTGATGGCGAACTCCGGGCGTTTCGACGGGACGGGCAACGTCGAGGGGATAAAGGCCGTCGCGGACTGGCTCGGGAAGCAGGGGATCGGCGGCCCTACCGTCAGCTACAAGCTCCGCGACTGGCTCATATCCAGGCAGCGCTACTGGGGGGCGCCAATCCCCGTGGTGTACTGCGAATCGTGCGGAATCGTGCCGGTGCCGTATTCCGATTTGCCCGTTATGCTGCCCATCGACGTGAAGTTCACGGGCAGGGGCAAGAACCCGCTCGCCTACAGCGAGGAGTTCATGCGCGCATCCTGCCCCAGGTGCGGCGGGCCCGGCCGCAGGGAAACCGACACGATGGACACCTTCGTGTGCTCGTCGTGGTACTACCTGAGGTTCATCAGCCCGCACGAAACGAGGCAGCCCTTCTCGACCGAGGACGTGAACAGGTGGCTGCCCGTGGACCAGTACATAGGCGGCGTGGAGCACGCGATTCTCCACCTCATGTACGCCCGGTTCTTCACAAAGGCCCTGTACGACATCGGCCTCGTGGGATTCAAGGAGCCCTTCCGGAACCTTTTCACCCAGGGGATGATCACCAAGGAATCGAAGTTCTGCAGGAACTGCCTGACGTACAAGTCGCCCGAGAAGACGGGGGAGAACGGGGAATGCCCGGACTGCGGCAAGCCGACCGAGGGGAAAATCGACAAGATGAGCAAGTCGCAGAAGAACGTGGTCGATCCGCAGAGTCTCATAGACCGCTTCGGATCCGACACGCTCAGGCTCTACACGCTGTTCATCGGCCCGCCTGCGAAGGACTCGGAATGGCAGGACCGGGCGGTCATCGGGCCGCATGCATTCAAGAACCGCCTCTGGGAGACGGCCGAGAAGAACAGGGCGCTTTTCAACGAGCCCCCTCCCGAGGGTCCGCCCGATCTGCGGAAGGCATACGCCGATCTCAGGCGCAAGACCCACCAGACGCTGGCCAAGGTGACGGCGGACATCGAGCGGTCCTTCCATTTCAACACGGCAATCGCGGCCTCCATGGAGCTGCTCAACGAAATCAGGGGCATCGATCCGTCGGACGCGAACGCCTTCGAAAGGCAGGCTTACGCCGAGTCGATCCGGATCCTCGTGACCGTCCTGGCCCCGTTCGCGCCTCACGTCTGCGAGGAAATCAACGAGGTCTTCTTCGGCGGGACAGGGAGCATCTTCCTCGGAGGATGGCCGTCGGCCTCTGCCGAGGCTGCGGCGGACGAGGAGGTGGTCCTCGTCGTCCAGGTCAACGGCAAGGTGAGGGCCCGCATCAGGGTCCCCGCCGGGCTCGAGGAGGCGGATTTGACCGCGAAGGCGCTGGCCGATCCGAACGTGGCCAGGCACGTGGAGGGAAGGGCGGTCGCGAGGACCGTGTTCGTAAGGGGCAAGCTCATCAACTTTTTCCTCAAGTGACAACAGCGCGCCGGGCGCAGCGCCGCGGATCGCGCGCCGGCAACCGGCGATGGAGGGAACGATGGCGGAGGACAAGAGCGCGGAAGGCGCAAGGAAGGGGATAACTTCGAGGGCCGAGGATTATTCGGCCTGGTACAACGACGTAATCATGGCGGCGGAGCTCGCGGACTACTCGCCCGTGAAGGGCTGCATGGTTATACGGCCGACGGGCTACGCCGTATGGGAGAGGATACAGTCAGCCCTCGACGCCATGATCAAGGAGACGGGGCACGTCAACGCCTATTTCCCGCTCTTCATCCCCGAGAGCTTCCTCAAGAAGGAATCCGAGCACGTGGAGGGCTTCGTCCCGTACGTGGCGACCGTGACGCACGG
>DYIT01000042.1:0-11006 GCA_020723505.1 Candidatus Kuenenia stuttgartensis | reverse complement strand
GGAGCCGCTCTACGTCCGGCCGACTTCGGAAACGATCATGTACTACATGTACGCGAAGTGGATTAAGTCCTGGCGCGACCTTCCGCTGCTCATCAACCAGTGGGCGAACGTCGTGAGGTGGGAGATGCGCACCCGGCTCTTCCTCAGGACGACCGAGTTCCTCTGGCAGGAAGGCCACACGGCGCATGCGACCGCGGCCGAGGCGGAGGAGGAGGCGCTCAGGATGCTCGGAGTCTACGCGAAGCTCGCAGAGGAGCTTCTCGCCGTCCCGGTCATCAAGGGTATGAAATCGGAGTCCGAGAAATTCGCGGGCGCGAGCCACACGTACTGCGTAGAAGCCATGATGCAGGACCACAAGGCGCTGCAGGCAGGCACCTCCCACAACCTGGGACAGAATTTCGCGAAGGCGTTCGACGTCAAGTTCCAGGACCGCGACAGCGAGACGCGCTACGTCTGGCAGACGAGCTGGGGCGTCTCGACGAGGCTCATCGGGGCGGTGATAATGGCGCACAGCGACGACGTCGGACTCGTGCTGCCGCCGAAGCTGGCGCCAGTCCAGGCGGTCCTGGTCCCGATATTCAAGAGCGACGCCGAGCGCTCTGCCACGGTGGAAGCCGCGCGCAGAATCGCCTCGGAGATGGCCGGCTCGGTCCGCACCTCCGTGGACGACCGCGCCGAATACAAGCCCGGCCACAAGTTCTTCGAATGGGAACGGAAGGGCGTTCCCCTCAGGATCGAAATAGGCCCCAAGGAAGTGGCGAGCGGCATGCTGAGGACGGTCAGGCGCGACGACGGCCGGAAGACCGCGGTTCCCATGGCCGGAGCAACGGGGGCGGTGCAGGCCATTCTCAAGGACATCCAGAACGCGCTCTTCGAAAAGGCGCTGGACTACCGCCGGAAGAACACGCGATCCTCGGACAGCTGGCAGGACTTCAAGGAGGGAATCGAATCCGCGGACGGCGGATTCTTCCAGATCCACTGGTGCCGCGGAAGGGAGTGCGAGGACCTCATCAAGTCGGAGACCAAGGCGACCATCCGCTGCCTCCCCCTGCCGGGAGCCGAGACGGACGGCGAAGGCGCATGCATAAGGTGCGGCAAGCCCTCGCCGTCGCGCGTGCTGGCGGCCCGGGCATACTGACACACGGCGCGGGGATGGTTGCACAGGGAAGCAGGTGACCACCCCCCATCCCGCGTCTGGCAACCACACATCCTTTGCCGTTCGATTAGGTCAATCAGGTCGGATCGGATTTATTAAAGACCGCCTTCCCTCGTGCCGATACCACAGTTGGAAAAGCGTCATTTTTCGAGGTTCCCATGCCAAACGAGGCGGACCCCGGCAAGGCTGAATGCGCAGAAGAAGCATGCGCCGGAGAAGCCGGCAGCGCCGCGCCGGCCGTACATGAAGACACCGCAGCAACCAAAGAAGCGCCGTTCGCGGAAAGCGAAGCCGCTCCCCCGGATTCCATGCCGAAACCGGCCGAAGCCAAGGGCGGCAAAAAGAAGGGCATCACGTTCAAGGGCATCTGCATCTTCTGCGGCGAGCGCTTCGAGCTGGGCGAGCACGAGATGTCGGGCCGGTCGTTCGGGTTCTGCAACGCAGAGTGCAGGATGAAATTCGACATGGACCTGGCCGAGGACGTGGAATAATCCCGGATTTGACACGGATTTGACGCGTCTTGCCCCTCAAATCAGTTGTTCCCTTCCCCATCCTCTGATATGATACACTCAAGAAGCCCTGGAAAAATCCGGGGAAGTCAAAAGCTTAAGGAGTCCATCGCCCGGAAATCGGGAGTGATTCCGACAGAACAGGCTCTTTTCGACCGTCAGCGATGCAAAAGCCTCTCAAAAAGAGCGGTTTCCCAGACGAGTACAACGGTCCCGCGGTCTTTTTGCCGAACCCGCCGCCTTCTCTTGCTATTCACTGCTTCCTCGCCGCGGCCGCCCTCATGTCTGTCGCATCCACGGCGGCTTTCGGCCAGGAGCAGTTCGATGAAAAGGCGTTCGAATCGTATAAAATCCAGATTTCCGACCCCGATCGCGACAAGAGCCTGATTGCAGCCCACAAACTCATAGAAGCCCTGGATCTCAAGAACGGCAACGAAGCCATGGGGAAAAGGGTCCGGGCGTTCATCGAATCGGTGCTCAATGCCAATCCGAAATCCAAGCCCACGATTCTCTCGCTTCTCAAAGCCACCGGCATAAGGAACTTCCGTCTCTTCAATCCGGAGATACTGAATCTGATATACGATGCTGATTCGGACATCCGCCAGGTCGCCCTCGATACCCTGTCGAGAACCCGGGACGATCGCACTTCTTCGGCCCTTGCCGCGAAGTTCATGGACGAGAAGGTTCCGGCGGCCGAACGCATGGACGCGATTCGAGCAGTCGCTTTCCTGGAGATATGGCAGGTCGGCAACCTCATCGAGGTGCTGAAGTGCAAGGACCGCAGCGTCGCAGAGGCGGCATCGGCTGCGCTCGCCGGCCTCACCTGCCACAAGTGGGGGGACGACTACGAGTCCTGGAAGGCATGGTGGGACGCCAACAAGGAAAAGCCGGTGGATCGAATCCTGCGCGAAGCCAACGCCGTCAAGGACGAGAAGAACTACCAGAGAGCGATGAAGCTCATAAATCCCAGGAACCTGGAGCAGAACCTGTACGCCCTGAAGGAATACCGGGATGAAAGGATTCTCAACTTCGTGCTCGACAACCTCGACGCAATCTGCGATCGGAAGGCCTCGGACGCGCTGATTGAAGCCTTCGCGATGAACCGAACGTCGGCGGTAAGGGGCAGGATGCTCGACGTGCTGGGGAAAATCCTCGGGAGGGAGGACCTTGCCGGCGGGAAGCTTCTGCTCTCGGTGCTGGGTTCGCAGTCGGAGCCAGAAACGGTCAAGACCGCGGCAATCCGCGCGACCGGACGAATCAGGGAGGTCAATTCCCTGGACTTCCTGCCCGTCCTGGTGGGGCTGCTTTCCGACGAGAACCCGCGCATCAGGAGCCAGTGCGCGGAGTCCATCGGAAAGCTGGGAAGGAACGACAAGACCGCCGTGGACGGTCTCCGAGGGCTCCTTTCCGACGGGAACGACGAGGTCAGGCTCGCTTCCGCGAGGGCGCTGGGCGAAATCAAGGCGGAATCGGCGGTCGCAGATCTCACAGCCAGGCTCGGGGACGCCGACCCCAACATGCGCTGGTGCGCCGCGTCGAGCCTCGGGCTCATCGGCTCCGCGGCCGCCGGGATCCCCCTGGCCGCGAGGCTTTCGGAAGAGAAGGAGCCCAGGGTGCTGGAAGTCATCCTGGCCGCGCTGGTGCAGCTCAAGTCCAAGGACGCCATCGCCCCGCTCGCGGAATTCGTGAAGCGCGACCCGTCCACCACACAGGCCGCGGCTGCCCTCGACGCCATACTGAAAATCTCCTCCCAGAGCGCCGCCGACCTCAAGGCCGCAGCGCAGACGCTCCTGAGGCTTGGGCTCCGGGACCAGGCTGCGGCTGTCTACGAAAAAATCGCGAAGGACCATGCGAAGTCGGCGGATGAGGCCCGCGAGGCGCTCGCCGACGTGCTGGCCGAATCCGGCAAGGCGCAGCAGGCGTTCGAGCAGTACGCCGACCTCGTGCAGCGGGGGGCGGGAAGCAAGGACGTCCTGCAGAAGCTGCTTGCGCTGATTGCCGGAGTCGCGACGCAGAATCCCGGCGAGGCGGTCAAGCTCCACTTGAGGCTATGCGCGAGGGTCAAGAACGGGGAGCTGCCCCGGTGCCTGACGCCGGCTGTCGATTTGGTAGCGGTCGAGAAGGACCCCGGGAGGAAGAGCGAGATTCAGAAGGCCGCCTCCGCCGCCCTCAAGGAACTCCCGCAGCCCGACAAGCAGCGCGTCCTCCAGTCCGCGGCCAGGATGATTGACCCGGCCGCGAAGGAGGCCGGGCTCAGGGCGCACCAGTTCCTAATGGCGCTTTTCCCCGAGCCGCAGGCGCCTGCGCTCAACGCCGATTCCCCCGCAGCCGACTGGGCGGCTGCAAGGGACGCATGGCTCCAGAGGCTCAAGACCGCTGAGTGATCCGGCTTATTCTCAGCCTGGACAAGCCGGAGCCAAAAAGGTTTTTCGACCCTGATTAATTGACACTGCCGAATCCTCCCGTGATAATGGCCTCGCTTTGCGCCGGGAGTGTGAGATGAACAAGTTGAATCTGCCGACCTGGAAGGAAAAGAAGGAGCTGCTCTACAACCGCGAGCTCGAGGTCGACCCTGCGCGCCTCCTGGACATCGGATCCCGCCTCGAGCAGGCGGGGCGGCTCTGCGACGCCCTCGACTTCTACAACCGCGCCAGCCACCGTGACGGCATGGAGAAGCTCCTCGGGAAAGCCGTATCGGAGGGGAACTTCTTCCTGTACCGGAAGTGCCTGGACGCCCTCGGGCGCGCGGTCTCGAAAGAGGAGGCGGCAAGACTCGCCGCGAACGCCGTGTCCAAGGGAAAGCACTCTTACGCGATTCACGCGTTCAAGGCGGCCGGCGACGAAGAGGGCGCCCGCAAGGCGAAAGAGGCGCTCAAGGAAGCCCTTCCCCGGGCGTCGATTATCTTCGAAGAAAGCGAAAAGTGACCCCCCAGGACTCCAAATGCCTCGAACCGCCCCCGGAGGGCGCGAAAGGGGACCTGACTACCGGCAGCATCACGCGGCACATCTTCACATTCGGGCTCCCCCTGGTCGTCGCGATGATATTCCACGCCCTTTTCAACATCGTCGACATCTACATCGTGGGCAAGATGTCCTCCCCCGACAATCCCAACATCGGATCGCAGGCCATGGCGGCGGTCCACATCGCGAGCATCATCAACATCTCGGTGATGGTAATCGTGAACGGGATTTCGGTGAGCTCCATCGCCCTAATATCCAGGTTCTTCGGGGAGAAGAGGTACGCCGACGCCAACGAGGTGGCGAGGCAGTCACTGCTCCTCATGCTAGGGCTCTCCGTGGTTTCCCTGTTCATCGGCATGTTCCTCACCGCCCCGCTGGTCACTCTCATATGCGGCGAGAACTCCGGCCCCGTCTACGAGATGGCCTACGTCTACAACTACATCATGTTCGCGGGCGCGTTCACGATGTTCTTCCTCCTCCAAATCACCGCGGTGCTCAGGGCTGCGGGGCAGTCGGTCTGGCCGATGATTCTGCTCATCGGTGCGAACCTCCTGAACGTGATTCTGGACGTGTTCCTCATCTTCGGGGTGTGGATCTTCCCGAAATGGGGAGTGGCCGGGGCCGCGTGGGCCACGGTCATCGCCAGGGGGGCGGCAATGCTCGTCGCGTTCGCCATCCTCTTCCGGGGCAACCAGAGGATTACCCTTACGCTGAGAAACCTGAAAATCGACCCTCCGTCCTGGTGGAGGCTCCTCAAGATCGGGATGCCCAGCACGGCGCAGCTCACAGTCAGGATTCTCCCCATGTGGTTCCTCACGAGGATGATTATGGACTGCGAGCGGCGCCTGATGGGGAGCGGCGTGCTGGAATCCGAGGGGATATTGAGCGGGGCCTTCGCCGTCGGGATAAGGGTGGACATGCTCGCGCTCTTCGGATCAGCGGGATGGGGCGCCGCGGCATCGACGCTCGTCGGGCAGAACCTCGGCGCGAAGAAGCCCGACAGGGCGGCGATGAGCACGTGGCTCACGACCGCCTACAGCGCGGGAATGATGCTCATCGTCGCCGTTCTCTGCTTCCTGTTCGCCGACGAGGTGATTTCCGTGTTCGACTCGAACCCGGACGTCATACGCCTCGGAGAGGAGTATCTCCAGCTGATATGCTTCTCCTACATCTTCGTCGCGACAGGCGTGGTCTTCGCAAGCGCCCTCAACGGCGCGGGAAGCACGAAGGTCCCGCTGCTGTTCGATTTCCTCGGCTACGGCCTCTTCCAGGTCGCGGTCGCCCTCATCCTCACCAACCGCACATTCCTGGGCATCCCCTTCGACCACAGGGGGATATACTGGGCCATAATACTCACGAACGTCCTGGTGGCATGCACCTACGCGGTCTGGTTCAGGATGGGCAGATGGAAGACGATTACCCTCTGCTAGATGCGCTTGTGCCGGAGCCCCGGATTTGTTCTAATCATTCCCGTATCGGCAAAAGGTCCCGTATGGAGGTGGCGCATGAGCCTCAGAAGCATCCCAATCGCAGCGGCGCTCGTCCTTTCCATGGCGTTGCAGGCGGCCGCGGCCGACAAGGACGTGGCGGAGAGAATCAGGCAGGACATCCAGGGCAGGAAGATATTCAATCCCGCCGAGCAGACCCCCGAGGGTAAGCGGCCGGTCATCACCGACGACGGCGCCGTGTCTCCGGTCAACGGAGCCGCGCTCGACGTGTTCTTCCTCAAGGCCGACAAGGAGAATCCGCAGGCAATCAAAATTGCCGCCTTCTGGTCGCCGGCGGAGAACGTCTACTGGACCTTCGTGTGGGGCGGCCCCGCGGGCCTCAAGGTGATTTCAGGGCCGTTCGAGATGAGGACGGTCACGCTCGAGATGGTCCGCGCGGCCCTCGGCAAGCTGATTACGGACGACGACAACTACGGCTTCTACGACGGCCAGTTCAGTGAAATCGAGAAGATGGGCAAGGCTGCGATTCCCTGGCTCCTCGAGCTCTTCAGGGACGAGTCGAACAAGATGCCGATTCGCGTCCTCGCGCTCGAGGCCCTCGGCGACATGAACGACAACTCGGTGATTCCCAAGCTCAGGGAGCTCATCTACAACGAGAGCTACAGGGACTTCCAGAACGCAATCGCCTTCACGCTCGCCAAGCTAGGGGACCAGACCTTCTCGGACATCATCATCGACCGCTACAAGAACTACATCCGCGCCAACGAGGGGAACGGCAAGGCGCAGGCCGCGGGGTACAGCGGACTCGCCCACGCCTACTCCAGGCTCAAGGACCACAACAAGGCCATAGAGTGCTACAGGAAGGTCATCGACCTCGACGAGGAGGGCAGACCCGGCGCATACTACAACATGGCCTGCTCGTTCGCGAAGCTCGGGAAGATAGACGACGCCATCCAGGCGCTCCGCAAGGGGGTGGACGAGGGCTACAAGGACTGGAAGTGGATGCTGATGGACGGCGACCTCGCCCCGCTCAGGGACAAGGAGGAGTTCAAGAAGATAATCGAGGAGATGAAGAAGAAGGAATAGCCCTTCGCTCCGCCCTGAATCTAGCCGGCAGCCGGCGAGTTCGCCGCCAGCCTCCTCATCTCTGAAACCGCCTCCGCGGCGTCCGCCCCGAAGCCGTCCGCGCCGATGTCGTCCGCGAACTGCCTCGTCACCACGGCCCCGCCCACGAGAATCCTCTGCGGCAGGCCTTCCTTGCGCAGGAGGGCTACGGTCTTCTCCATCTCAATCATCGTCGTGGTCATCAGCGCGGACAGACCTATGACGTCGGGTTTCTCCCGGTTCGCGGCCTCGATTATCTTCTCGACGGGCGCGTCCTTCCCGATGTCCGCCACTTCGAAACCGTGATTCTCGAGAATCGCCGCGACGATGTTCTTCCCGATTTCGTGTATGTCGCCCCTGACCGTGGCAATCACAATCTTCCCCCTGCTCTTGAATTCGCCGGGCTTGAACATGGCCTTGAGGAACCTGAACCCCTTCTGGACCGCCTCGGCCGAGAGCACCATCTGCGGGAGAAAGAACTGCTTCCGGTTGAACAGGACCCCCACCTCCTCAAGCGCCGGGACCAGAATCTTCTGCGTGACCTCGAGCGGCGCCGTGCCCTCGTCCAGCAGCCTCTTGATCCTCTCGACAATAGCGTCTTCGGCGCCCTCGATTACCGCTTCCCTCAGGAGGTCGCGGCTCGATTTGCCCGGCTTGACCCCCTTCAGGTGCCCCGATCCTCGCCTCTTGCGCCTCACCCCCGCGGCCGCCCTAATCGAGAGGAACCTCCTCGCGTACGGGTCCCTTCCGAGCAGCAAATCCGCCGACCTCAGGGCGGCCCTGACCTCCGGCGAGAACGGGTCGACCATGGGCAGGTCCAGGCCCCGCGACAGCGCCATGAGCAGGAAATGCGCGTTCACGGCCCCGCGGCCGGGCAGACCGTGGGAGACGTTGCTCACGCCCATGACGGTGGCGACGTTCAGCTCCTCCTTAATCATGGACAGCGCCTCGAGGCTCACGGCCGCCCCTCCTCCCGCCGTCCCCGCGCCGGCTGCCATCACGAGCGGGTCGATGAACACGCTCCCACGCTTCATGCCTGCCGACACGGCGAAGTTGACAATCCTCCTCGCGGCCTCGAGCCTGCCCCGAGCGCTATCAGGAATGCCCTTCTCGTCGAGGGCGAGGCCAATCACCGACGCTCCGTACTTCCTTGCGAGCGGCAGGACCGCC
Organism: Candidatus Kuenenia stuttgartensis; assembly: GCA_020723505.1. GTDB lineage: Bacteria > Planctomycetota > JAKEIC01 > JAKEIC01 > DYIT01 > DYIT01. The sequence goes on along the minus strand of DYIT01000042.1, from coordinate 2,658 downwards.
CTTAGCCTGGATTCGTCGGCGGTCACGGAGTTGATGAGGGCCTTTCCCTCGATCTCCTTCAGGGCGGCCTCGACGACCGCCGGGTCCGACGTGTCGATGCAGAGCGGCACGTCCACCCTCCCCTGGATTGCCGCAAGCGCCCTGCACATCGTCTCGGCTTCCCGGATTCCGTGGCCCCCCACGTTCACGTCGATTACGTCCGCCCCGGCCTCGGCCTGGCGCTTCGCTTCGTTGGCGAACACCGACCACTTCCCGTGCCTGGCCGCCTCCTTCAGATCCGGATTCGCGGTCGGATTAATCCGCTCCCCCATGAACGCGGCTGGTCCGGATCCGACGACCGTCACCCTGCTCCTGCCCGAGAGCGCGGAGGCCGGAGCCGCGGCCCTGGGCTGGGGCCTCATGCCCTTCACGGCCTTCCTTATTGCGGATATGTGCTTCGGGGTTGTCCCGCAGCATCCGCCCACGATGTTGACTCCGGCGGCCGCGAACCTGGGCGCGTACCTGGCCAGGAGCGCAGGGGATCCGGGGAACACCGTCTTCCCCGACCTGAGCACGGGCAGGCCGGCGTTCGGCTCCATCACGAGAGGGAGATCCGTGCAGCGGGCCATCCTCTCGGCCACAGGGAGCATCTCCTCGGGCCCGGCGCTGCAGTTCGCGCCCACGCCGTCGATGTCGAGGTCCCCGAGCGCCAGCGCCGCGGCTTCCGGACCCGCGCCGGTCACCGTCAGCATCCCCTGCCCGAAGGTCATGAGCGCGATGACCGGGCCCTTGAACGACTCCCTGGAAGCGATTGCCGCGGCCTTGACCATCCTGAGGTCGTCGAACGTCTCCAGCACGATTACGTCGACGCCGGCGTCCGCAAGAGCCCTGGTCTGCTCAGCGTATGCGTTGAACGCGTCGTCGAAGGAGAGCTTGCCGAGCGGATGGAGGTTCTCGCCCAGCGGGCCAACGGACGCCGCCACCCATGCGCCGCCCCTCGCCGCCTTCCTCGCCACGCGGACGGCGGCCTCGTTGATTTCGCGCATCTTGCCTTCGAGGCCGAAGTTCCCAAGCTTAATCCTCGACGCCCCGAACGTGTTCGTGAGTATCATGTCCGCCCCGGACGCGACGTACAGGTTGTGGATGTCCGTCAGGGCGTCCGGATTCGTGAGGTTCCACTCCTCCGGCGCCGTGCCGACGGGGAGCCCCCACTCCTGGAGCAGCGACCCCATCGCCCCGTCCAGAATCAATATCTCGTCCCTGAGCCGTCTGTGGAAAGCGTTGCGGTCCATGAAATGCGCCGAAACGAACGCACCGGTTCAACAGGATTGACAATGATAATGCGGCGGCCTGATTTGTCAAAAGAATCGCGCCGGCGCCTGATTCCGGCGCGATGCTTCAGTCCAGCTCACTCACTATGCTGCCCGGCGAGTCGCGCAGCATGCCCGCCCTCTGCGTGCGGAACCGGCCTGCGTGCAGATACGCCCGCACGGTCTGCCACTTCTCGTCCGCGAGAGCGAACAGGTCCTCTGTCCCGGCCTCGCCCCGCTGGAACGAGTCCTGGTTCCGCTCGATGAGGTCCACCCTGCCGTCGCACTCGTTGTCCACCATGCGGAAGTGCCTTCCTATCTTAATCGTCTCCGCATTGCCCAGCGCGTCGTACTCGAAGGTGTGCCGGATGTCGCTTACCACCACCCCTTGCTTCATGTACTTCACGCTGACGAACGGATAGTTCAGGAAGCCCTGCACCTGCACGCAGCCTGCGGAAGCTGCCGCCACAGATGCGAGCAGGGCGAGCCCCGCGGCCTTCTTGCATATCGATTCGACGTTCATCGCCCCTCCGGATTACTTGAGCCTCTTCGCATCCCTCAGGCCGGCGCGCTGCGTGCCGGCAGCATCCAGGACGGCCCCGGGATTCCCTCTTATGAACTCGAGGAGCAGCCTCGACCAGGTCTCCATGGCATCGGCGTGCCCCGCGAGATCGTCGAGCGTGGCGAACCTCCCCTCCATCATCTCATCCTCGGCCACCGAAACGGAATCCGCCGGCGCCTCGACCTTGAAGACGAGCCCGAAGTGTACGCTCCCCACGGGATTGGAATCGTCGTTGAGATACCCGAGCGGGCTGATGCGCGGTTCGCCGGAAATCGACAGCTCCTCCCGGAGCTCGCGGTTCATCCCGGCAAGGACAGGGTCCTGCACGCCTCCGTCGACGGGGTTGATGTGGCCGCCCACGCCTATCGAGTAGAGGTTCCGGAGCCTTGCCTCCGACTGCTTCGCCTTCCGCCTGAGCAGGAATATCCTCGCGCCGTCGGTGACGACCATGTAGGGGATGATCTGCTTGAGGCTTGGATCGTTCTCAACGAGGCTCCTCTTCTTCCAGAATCCGAGCCTCCTTATCCGTTCGCATATCCCGTCAATCGCCTCGCGGCCGAATCCGTGCAGGGTCGCAATCCCGTCGAACAGGTCTTCGCGCTTCACCACGAATACGACCTCGCCGTCCTGCATCGCGAATCTCCATGGGAATGTCCGGGGAACGCGCGCGGCCGCGCGCCGTTTCCGCGATGATATGCCCGCCGTCGAGCCCGTGTCAAGCCGGTACAGGGGCTTGCTTCCCTTTTAACCCCGATAATTCACGAAGGAACGTGAATTATCCGGGGGCCGGGCGCGCAAATGGCTTCG
>DYIT01000041.1:28412-34337 GCA_020723505.1 Candidatus Kuenenia stuttgartensis | reverse complement strand
CCCTTCTGCACCTTGTAGCCGTACCAGGCGCCGAAGGTGAAGAGGTCCCCCATGGTCTGGCCGCCCTTGCCGCCGCACAGGTAGAACCCCTCGTCTATGGAGTCAATCATCTCATCGAAGGAGGAAGTCCCCGCCTCGATGAAGATGTTGGACTGCCTGAGAATCGGATTGATTCTGAAGTCCCTCGAGCGGTAGTTCCCGGTCGGCTTCCCCCCGAGATGGAACGCCGTGTTCCTGGACACGAGCACGCCCACGAGCACGCCTTTCTGGATGAGCGGCGTCTTGCCGGTCGCAGTGCCCTCGTTGTCGAACGGGAAGGACCCCGGGGCGCCCGGGAAGTTGCCCTGGTCTGAGATGTTCAGAATCGCGCTGCCGAGCTTCCTGCCTATCTTCATCTCCTTCTGGAGGGAGGGATTGCTCACGATGTCGTCGCCCTCGGAAAGGTGCCCGAACGCCTCGTGAGTGAAGATGCCTCCAAGGTCCGGGTTGCACACAACCGTGTACCTCCCGGCCTTGATGTACTCGGACTTGAGCAGGTCCGCGGCAATCTTCGCCTGCTTCTCTATCACCTGGTGCCTGTCCTTCAGCCTCGCGAAGTCCTGGTCGTATCCTATGGAAAACGTATTCATCTCGACCCTGTTCCCGTCCTGGGCGATTATCGTCCCCCCAATCCTGCACATCAGGACTTCCTGGGTTATCTCCGTGCCTTCGGAGTTGACGAACGTCTCGACCGTGAACCGTTCGGAATACGCCGGCGACGTGGACGTCACGCCGGGTACGGAAAGAATCAGGTCGATGTACTCCTCGCAGAGCCTCTTCTTCTCCTCGAACGGGATTCGCCGGGGGTCGATGGCGGGCTTCGCCTTGATGTCCGCCTTCACCGGCTTCGCGGGCGCCAGCCCGTCCTTCACCTTTGCGTGAGCGCCGATGGCCGACGCCTGGCTCTCGACCTTCCGGATTGCCTCCCCGATTCGGTCGATGTTCGTGAAGCACTGGTAGCCGATTCCGCCGTCCTTGAACGCCCTCACGTGGCCGCCTTCGATGACCGAAGACGATATGTTCTTTATGTCCTTCTTGTTGAAGGCAATCGTCATGTACTCGGTCCGCTCGTGCCTCGCGTCCATGTACTGGGCCTTGGATCCGCCTATGGCCTTCTTCAGGATTTCCTTCATCTTGGACTCCTTCAGAATATGGACCCGGGAAAAGAAATGGTGAATCTAACCCCGGCGCAGCTGCGTGTCAAGAAACGCGGATTCCACACGAAGCCTGGGGCTTCGCGCTTCGTGTGGAATGAAGCCGGAAAAACCGCAAGAGGCGAACACGATGCTTTGTTTGCAGCGGGGCTCAATCCCTCTTGCGCTTTTTGCGCCTCCTTGCGGCAGAACAAGGCGGAAACGCCGGGCTTGCATCGACGCTTGATTGCGGGGACTGACCCCTAATCGCAGATTCCGAGTCGCCGTGCGCGGGATTCAATCGCTATCACGCCTTCTTTCGACCGATTCGAGCAGATTGACGAGCTCGGCATGGAACGTGGGGCGGTTGAGGACGAGGAGGATTGGAGCCCAGGCCGCGGCGATGAAGAGCGCGAGGCCCCAGAAGACGGCCTCGAATGCCGCCGGGGGGAGCATCGGAAGTCCGGCGGTTTCCATGCGGTCGGGAAAAAGCAGGAACCTCGCGGCGACCAACGCCAGTCCGAGGCCGAAGCACAGGGCGGTCCTGTGAAGAAGCCAGGTCCTGCAGGTGATTTCGTATGTAACATCCGACCCGCCCTGAGGCGAGGGCCGGGCTTCGATAGCAACCCGGTTCAGGCCGGATTTGACGCGGCGGACGTACGCGGGCGTCCAAAGCTCGATTGAGAAGGGCGTCCTGGACGCCACCGCAAGACCGGCTCCGCCTTCCGGGGACCGCGTCCCGCCTTCGCGGACAACCGCCTCGATTGCGTCGAGCATGATTGCCGGTCCGATGGAGGATCTGAATTCGCCCTTGATGACCTTAAGCAAGAAAACCGCCCTCCAGGTTGCGGCTGGATTTCCGGATGCCGGGATGGACAGGCAGATTATGAGACACCGGAAATCCGCGGTTCCCGCGGATTTCCGGTCAAAGCCCTTGTTGCGCACCAGCCCATGTTCCATCGGCGCGCGGACAAGGGCTACGTGAACTTGAATCCGCGCACGATTTTGGGCCTCGGCGCCTCGTCCTGGCCCTGCTGCTGGGCCGGCTGCGCGGCCTGCGGGGCCGTTGGCCTCTGCTGGGTAGCGGGCTGGCCCGTCGGCCTCTGCTGCTGCGGAGGCTGGGGCTGCGGCTGCGGGGCAGGCGGCTCGGGCTTCGGCGCGTTTTCGCCGCTCGGCCTTATCATCCTCGATTCCGAGGTCCCCTTCACGACGCCGCGCAGCATGAGGTTGAGGTCGTCCGGGTTAGAGCTCGATTCGATGGCCTCTTCCTTCGTGATGATTCCCTTGTTGACGAGCGCGCACAGGGCCTGGTTGAAGGTCTGCATGCGGTAATAGGAGTCGGACTTGGCGATTGCCTTCTCAATTTCGAGCGTGTTGCCCGCCTCGAGGAGCTGCGAGACGTGAGGGGAGTTAATCATTATTTCCATTGCCGCGATGCGGCCGCGGCCGTCCGCGCGCTTGATGAGCCTCTGGCTCAGGACGCCAACGAGGTTCAGGGCGAGCAGCTTGCAAATCTGCTTCTGGACCTCGCCCGGGAAGGAGTCGAGTATCCTGTCCACGCTCTGCTTCGCGTCGTTGGTATGGAGCGTGCTGAACACGAGGTGGCCGGTTTCCGACGCGTGTATTGCGGTTTCCATGGTCTCACGGTCGCGCAGCTCGCCGATGAGGATGACGTCCGGGTCCTGGCGCAGCGCGCGTTTCAAGGCCTCGTTCAGCCCGAGCGTATCGGATCCGAGCTGGCGCTGGTTAATCGTGGCCTTCTGGTCCGTGTAGACGAACTCTATCGGATCCTCGATTGTGATGATGTGCACGTTGCGCGTCTGGTTGATGTGGCTAATCATCGCCGACAGGGTGGTCGACTTGCCCGAGCCGGTCGGACCGGTCACGAGGACCACCCCCTGCGGCTTCTGGACCATGTCCTTGAGCACTGCAGGGAGGCCGAGCTGCTCGATTGTCGGCACCTGGAGAGGGATGAGGCGGATTACGATTCCGACCTGCATCCTCTGAAGGAAGACGTTGACGCGGAACCTCGCCTTGCCGGGAATCGCATAGGAGAAGTCGGCTTCCATCTTCTGCTTGAACATCTCGGCCGACTTGGAGTCCATGATGACGGACAGGACCCCCTTCATGTCCTCGAACGTGACGGGGGGGAATTCCGAGGGCAGGAGCTCCCCGGTGATACGGAAGAGCGGCGGCCTGCCGATTTTGAGGTGCAGGTCCGATCCCCTCCTCTTTATAAGCTCAATCAGAAGCTCGTTGATGTCCATTCTAGCCTCCTCTAAGCCTGTCGCCGAGGCCTATCAGCCTGCCGGCCAGGACGGCCACTTTCTCTACCGCCGCGATTTCCTGGCTCAGGAAGTCGATCCCTTCCCTCTTGTTTATAAGCTCGATGACCCCGATTGGCGTCCCCCTGTACGTGAGGGGCACTGCCAGGAGGGACTTCACGGTGAACCCGAGCTGGTCGGTGATTTCCCTGTAGAACCTCGGGTCGCTTTCCACGTCCGACAGGGCGATGGTGAGGTTGTTCTGCGCACAGGCGCCCGCTATGCCCCGATCGACCGGGAAGCGGACTTTCTTGATTTCCTCGGCCACGGGCCCCCTTGTCGCCGCGAAGAAGAACTCCCTGTCCTCGAAGTCGATAAGGAGGATGGACCCGGCCTCGGCGTCGATTTCCTCGAGAAGAACGTCCATCACGAATTCGATGTTGTCCTCGATGTTCTCCGGATTCAGGAACAGGGGATGAATCCTTTCGAACATCCTCGTCCTTCTCGAGAGATGCGTGTGCGCATGCTGCAGGGCCTCGATGTCGCGGTTCCTCTGGTCGAGCCTGGATTCCAGCTCTGCGACGCGGTCCTCCAGGGGCCGCTCATTCTGATCGCCCTTCTTTCTGTCTTCCATGGAGCCGTCTCCAAACGTGCGCGCGGGCAGGCGGCTGCCCTGCGGGGTTATTCGTGCGCTTCAATTCTCCGCATCCCCACGCGCGTGTCAAGGGAGAGCTTCCGTTCCGCTTGCATGCTCCCGCAATCTCATATAAGATTTGCGGCTTCATGACATTCGGTTAATCAGGATTGCGACATGGCCGAAACGCCGGAACAGGGGATGCTCTGGTCCGCCCCGTCAGGGGCGAAACCCGGGGACAGGCTGAAGATCGTCGGGATAGACGAGAACGGCCTCGGCCCCAGGCTCGGCCCGCTCGTAGTCACCGGATTGGCCCTCGAGTCCGCGGGGGGCGAATACGACCGCACCGGCCTTTGGAAGGCCTTCGCCGATTTCAGCGCGGACGGGACCGGCATCGGCGACAGCAAGGAGGTCTCCGGGTTCGGCGACATGGCCGGGGCCGAGGAGATTTCCCTGGCGCTCGCCCGCCTGCTGTCGGGGAAGACGTTCGAATCCGCGGACGACTTCCTTGGCTTCGCGTCCCTGACCCCGTTCGAACAGCTCTGCAGTTCTCCTTCCAGGACTCCGTGCTTCGCGTCCGGCGCAGGGCTGCCCGCCTTCGCGCCCGCCGAGGGATTCCCGGGCAGGATTGCCGACCTCGCCGACAGGCTTTCGGGCTGCGCGACGGCGGCAGGCGCCGCCTTCATCTCGATTAGGTCGAACATATACTGCCCCGCGCGGTACAACGCATATTTCGCGCGGCTCCCTGACGCCAGGAAATCGAACCTGAACTTCAAGGCATTCGAGGAGGTCATCGAGCATTTCACCGAGTCCTTCGGGGAGCAGGCGCTGTACCTTTGCGGCAAGGTGATGAACCTCAAGTTCTATTCCAAGTACTTCGACTTCCTTTCCGCGTTCGAAATCCAGTCGAGCGAGGAAATGCACCTCGTGTCCGAGTACGGACTGGGCGGGCTGGGCAGAGTCAGATTCATCCACGACGGCGACAGGCTGGACCTCCCGATTTCCCTGGCATCCATCTTCGGGAAATACGTCAGGGAGATTTACGTATCCAGGCTCAACGGATTCTTCGGCAAGGTCTTCCCCGACCTCAAGCCGGCTTCCGGATACAACGACAGCGTCACAAAAGTCCTCATCGACCGGGCCAAGCCAGCGCTCAGGGACCTTGCGGTCGATCCGAGCTGTTTTCTGAGGCAGAAGTGAGCTTAGAAACCAATCACCCCTCTTCCCCCGCGGGCGCGGTATCCCCGGCCGTTCCGCAGGCCGTTATTGCGCTCCTCTTCTTCCTCTCGGGGATGAGTTCGCTCATCTTCGAGACGGTCTGGATGAGGAAGCTCGTCCTTGTCTTCGGATCAACGAGCTTCGCCGTGGCCACGACCGTGGCGGCCTTCATGGGGGGCCTGGGACTGGGGAGCTACATCTTCGGCAGGCTTTCCGACCGAATGCGCAACCACGTCGCGGTCTACGGGATTCTGGAGGCGGTCGTGGGCGCCTACGGGCTCATGGTACCGCTCGTGCTCTCCGCCGCGATTCCCCTCTACCGGTCCGTGTGGGAGTCCTTCCATCTCTCGTTCTATCCCTTCAGCCTGGTCCGGTTCCTCCTTGCGTTCGCCGTGCTCGTGGTGCCGACAACCATGATGGGCGCCACGCTGCCGGTGCTGTCGAAATACTGCGTGAAGAGCGCTGGCATGATTGGGCGGGGAGTGGGGAGGCTCTATGCGGTCAACACGACCGGGGCGGTCGCAGGCACGTTCCTCGCCGGATTCGTCTTCATCCCCTTCCTCGGCGAATCGGGGACGACGATCCTCGCATCGGCCATGAACTTCGCAATCGCCGCGATTGCGATCGTCTCGCAGAT
>DYIT01000041.1:26703-28385 GCA_020723505.1 Candidatus Kuenenia stuttgartensis | reverse complement strand
CGCGGCGCCGCGCCCGCCTCAGCGGCCGTGGCGGATGCGGCAGTGCCGCCAGCGGCCGTCCCGGCGCCTGCGCCGAGGGCCGGGATTGAGGAGTACAGGCGCGGGATTGCGGCGGCCGTGCTTTTCGTGTTCGCCGTGTCCGGCTTCGCCTCCATGACCTACCAGATTGCGTGGGCGAGGCTGCTCTCGCTGATTATCGGGTCCTCGGTCTACGCATTCAGCATAATCGTAACGGTGTTCCTTGCCGGCCTCGCATGCGGGTCGGCCGTGATGGCGAGGAAGGTCCCGAGCCTCCGAAAGCCCGCGACCACGCTGGCGTGGGTCGAAATCCTAATCGGCGTGTCCGTGATGGCCGGGGTGTTCCTGTACGACTACGAGTTCTACCTGTTCGCGAAGATGTTCGCCTCAGGATCAATGGCATCGGTCATGCTAATCAACCTCCTGCTCGCGGCGATTGTAATCTTCCTGCCCACGTTCCTTTCCGGCGCGGCGTTTCCCCTCGCCGTCTCGGTGTACTCGAAGGAGATCGGCAAGCTAGGGCGCGAAATCGGGGAGGTCTACACGGTGAACACGCTCGGGTCCATCGCCGGCAGCTTCATGGCGGGCTTCGTCCTGCTCCCCTTCCTCGGAATCAAGTCTTCCATCGTCGCCGCCCTCCTCCTCAACGTCGCAGCAGGGGCAGGGCTTCTCATAATGGTGCGCTCCGGCGGAGGCCGGTCGCGGGCGGCGGCCCTGGCGGCCTCGGTCGCGGCCGCGGCGCTGGCCCTGCTCGCCTTGCCCGAGCCCGATCCCTACCTGATGTCGACGGGCGTGTTCAAGAACGCCGACCTGTACACGCACTGCAGGAGCTTCTCCGAATTCCGCACCAATGCCTCGGAGATCCGGAGGAAGATCGTGATGCACAAGGAAGGCATCACCACCACCGTCACGGTCTCTAAGTTCCCGACGCAGTTCGCCGTGGCCGTAAACGGCAAGGTCGACGGGTCCTCGGTAGGGGACATGGAGACGCAGTGCCTGTCAGGCCACCTCCCGCTGCTGTTCGCCGACAATCCATCCAGGGTCCTCGTCGTCGGCTACGGAACCGGCGTCACGGCCGGCGTCGTGACCCTGTATCCGGGCATCAAGGCGACCTGCGTCGAGCTCGAGCACGCGATAATCGAGGCCGGGAAGCACTTCAGCCACGTCAACTACGACACCGGGAAGCTCGTGGAGGCCGGGAGGCTCGAAATCATAGAGGACGACGGCAGGAACCATCTCCTCGCGGGATCGGAGAAATACGACGTCATAATATCCGAGCCGAGCAATCCGTGGATGTCCGGGTCCTCGAAGCTATTCACGAAGGAGTTCTTCGAAATAGCCGCGGAAAGGCTCTCCCCCGGCGGGGTGTTCGGCCAGTGGGTCCAGCTCTACGGCATGGACGAGACGAACGTCCGGTGTCTCATAAAGACGTTCATGTCCGTGTTCAAGTCCGTCGTGGTCTTCAACACCGCCTACAAGGCAGACCTGCTGGTGGTCGGCAGGAAAGACGGATCGCTGTCCGTGCCGCTCGAACGCGCCGAGGCGCTGTTCTCCATGCCGGGACCGGCGGCGGACCTGAGGAGGCTCGGGATCAATTCCGCAGCCGATCTGATCTCCTACTTCCTCGTGGACGGGAACGGCATAGCGGAGTTCCTCTCCTGCGA
>DYIT01000041.1:0-26693 GCA_020723505.1 Candidatus Kuenenia stuttgartensis | reverse complement strand
GGAAGTGCCCTTCAATACGGACGACAACTCGTTCATCGAGTTCAATGCCCCTAGGACCCTTCACGTCAAGGGGAAGATGTCGCAGATACACGAGAAGATGATTGAATGCATGCAGTCGCCGTTCAACGTCTTCAGGACCTCGGCCGGGCCGGAGGACAGGGCCAGGATACTGCTCAGGGCGGGGTCCTATGCAATCTCCACCGAGAAGCGAGTCCTCTCCGAAAGCCTCCTCAGGGTCCTTGACGGCGAATCGCCCCCGGGCGGCGGGTCCGGCCCCTTCACAGCCTCCCGCTGGTTCCTGAAGGGCCTGATTGAGATGAGGAAGACGGAATACCGCGCAGCCGCCGAGGCCTTCGAATCCGCGGTCAAGGCCGAGCCGGACAACCACGCCGCGGTGTTCATGCTCGGCCGTGCGCTTGCGGCGGACGGCAGGTGGCAGGAGGCACTGGACCGGTTCCTCCGAGTCCTCTCGCTTTCGCCCGGACGCGCGGACGCGGTCTACTGGAAGGGCGTCTGCCTGGCCGAGCTGGGGGCGAACGAGCAGGCGCTGGCCTGCTTCGAGGAGGTCCTCAAGGCCGCACGGGGCGTTGAAATCCACCAGGACGTCCTCTTCCACATGGCCCGCGTGCAGAACCGCCTTGGCAGGAGCGAAGCGGCGGTCGAATGCCTTCTGAAATTAATCGCGCGCACGCCTTCGCACAAGAAGGGTGCAGAACTGCTCAGAAAAATCTCCAAATCCCAGGCATGGACTGCACAGGCTAGGGAGATAATGGCCCTCGGAAGGGACGAGAAGAAGGGCCAGGAAATCTTCGGAATCGCCGAGACGTACATAAAATACGGCGGGAGCCTCGCCGAGGCGGCGGATTTGCTTGCCGAAGCAGCGGACGAGAACGCCTTCGACGTCGAGTTCTACGACATGGTCACGAAAAGGCTCGTGGTTCTCGGGCAGCACGAGAAGGCGTTCGAGGTCTTCCGCAAGGCGCTCAAAGTGTTCCCATCGGATGTAAAGCTCCTGCAGAACTTCGCATACTACCTGGAAATACAGGGCGGCAGGAAAGGCGCGGACGGCACGGAGCTCTTCAGGGAAGCCGCCACGGTCCTCAGGACGGCGTTTCCGAAGGCGAGTGATCCGCTCGTCGCGAACGAAATCAGCAGGAGGATGGAAATCCTCGATTCTCTGATGGCCGGGACGAACCGGGATTAACAAGGAGGTTTGATATGGCTCTCAATTACGACATCAAGAAGGTCTTCACCGTCACGCTTAATCCCATGAGCGGAGAGAACGTCGTGTTCCTCAACGACAAGCCGCTGGATTCGGCGAAGGTTACCGCCGACCACAAGGCCCGGGAGGAGATGGTCCGCGTATGGAAGGGCGCCATGGAGGAACTGGCAGCCGAGAGGAACGCTTCGGTCGAGCCCGTGGTCTTCTACGAAGTGACCGAGAAGCCCGCTTCGGGCTGGAAGGGCAAGGCGATGCAGGACGGAAGGCCGGTCAGGCTCGAGGAGAAGCTCGACAGGCTCGGTCCCAACGACATCGTTGTGGCGGTTACGCAGGAGTCCATCACCTTCGAGCTCATGAGGAGGCAGGCCGCCGGGCAGATGTTCAGAGTGGCATCTGCGCCGGGCGTCGTAATCGACCAGAAGGGATTCGAGGCGGATTACGCGGCCATTCCCTTCCGCTTCAAGGCGCTCGCGGAGCGCATCCAGGCGGCCGATGGAGCTGAAATAGAATTCAAGGGCAAGGGGCTTGAAAAGCCCATGAAGCTGCACGTCGACCTGAGGGGAGTGCGGTACAAGTACTTCGAGAACGGCCATTGCCATGATCCGGGCAGGCTCATAAACCTCCCGTCCGGCTGCGCAAACTGCATACCTTATCGGGGCGAGCCCGGCGACCGGCGCGGGCCTTCGAGGACGTCCGGCAAGGCGCCGGTCATGAAGGACGGCAGGCTCGCGGTGTTCGCGTTCAAGGACGGGGCGGTGACGGAAATATCGGGCGAAGACGCGGCGACCGCGGAATTCCGCAAGGCCGTTTTCGACCCCGCGGCGCCGGACATGAAATTCCTGGGCAAGCTCGGCATAGGAGTCAACGAGAGATGCGAGTACAAGGAACCGCACGTGGAAAAGGAAAAGGCGGTCGGCATACACTGGGGCATGGGGAACGCAAAGAAATTCTTCACGGTCTATGCCAGGGAAAACCCCATACACGTGGACCTGACGTTCGTCTTCCCGAACGGATCGAAGGAGACAGTGATGCGCGACAGCCGCTTCGACGCCGGCGTGCTGGGACATCATTTCAAGATGTAGATCCTGATTGCGCTGCGCTCATGCACAGGAAAGCCTCCCGCGCAGCGCAATTACCGCCCCCCTGCCCTCTCCCAATGAACTTCGGGGAGAGGATAAGGGGGTTCTGCGCTTCGTGCGGGATATCCGCCTCTCACAGCCGGCTGGCTTTCGGAAACTTCGATGCAAAAACGATCCCGTGGGAGATGATAATCGGCGGAGTTTCGGTGGTGTGCCAATGATTTACCGGACATCCGCCTCCCACAGGATCAATTATCATTGTGTGCCTTGTAGCATTCCGGCACTTCACAGGCCAAAATAATCCTGTGGGAGGCGAATGTCCTGAGCGAAGTCGAAGGACTTCGCCGATTGCTCCCCCAATTCACCCATCCACGCATCAGCGCATCCCCCCATCATATACGCTCTGCTCAGTACCCTTCCATCGACCTGAAACGTTGGACGTTAGACCTTCGACACCAATAACCCCGAAGATCACGGCTCCGCACGCCCGGGCCGGCCGGCTGTTTACATCCCTGCCGTCCGTGATGTAACATCTCCATGTCCCGATTGTGGAGAAGAGGATGTCGGACGAGGAGAAGAAAGCCCAGGAAATCCCAATCGAAGCCGATTCGCCCGGCGACGAGGACGAGCTCATCTTCCTCGACGACGAACGCGACATGGCCGATATCCTGGCTGCAATAGGAATCGAGCCGCTCAAGAAAAGCAGAACCGGTCTCTTCGCCGCGGTCTTCGTGCTCCTCCTGCTGCTCGGATCGGGCGCATTCTGCCTATACTGGTTCGTGCTGAAGGAAAAGCCCGCCCTGACCGGCGAAATCCAGCAGCCTTCGGCCCAGCCCGAGCCGAAGCCTGAACCCAAACCGGAACCAAAACCCGAACCTAAACCGGAACCCATACCCGAACCAAAACCCGAACCAAAGCCTGAACCTCAACCGGAGCCTAAGCCCGAGCCTAAGCCCGAACCACAACCTGAACCTCAACCGGAGCCTAAGCCCGAACCGCAGCCTGAACCGAAACCTGAACCGCAGCCCGAACCCAAGCCCGAACCTCAGCCGGAGCCAAAGCCCGAGCCGAAGCCCGAACCGGTTCCGGAGCCAAAGCCCGAGCCGCAGCCTGAGCCGCAGCCTGAACCGAAACCCGAGCCGAAGCCCGAACCGGTTCCGGAACCCAAGCCCGAGCCCAAGCCGGAGCCCACGCCCGAGGAAAAGGCGCTGGTCGAAAGCACGCCAGAGATGCTCAGGCAGCGGAGGAAGTCCCGGAGGCTCGAGACGGCAATCAAATATGGGGGCACGGAGGAGACCGAAAAGGCCGTGGATTCCGCGCTTGGGTGGCTTTCGAAAAACATCGGCAGCGAAGGGCTCTGGGAATCGCGCAAACATGGCGCGAAGGAGAACGTGGATCTTGCCCAGACCGGCCTTGCCCTGCTGGCATTTTCCGGCGCCGGACAGACGACCGAAGAAGGTGATTTCACGGCCGTGGTGAAGAAGGCTGCGGGCAGGCTCATAGCCGCACAGGACCCGAAGACGGGCAGGATATGGGCCACGGGGCAGGGAGGAAACGGGCCGGGATACACGCATGCGATATGCGGCATGGCGCTCGTGGAACTCGCCGCGCTCGACAAGGACGAGAAAATCAAGGAAGCGGCCAGGCTTGCGGTGGATTACTCGGTCAAGGAGCACCAGTACGTCAAGGCGGGCAAGCGGGGAGGCTGGCGCTACAAGGCGGGCGACTGGGGAGACACATCGGTCACGGGCTGGTTCATGATGCAGCTCAAGGTCGCGCCCGAAGCGGGATTCAGCGTGCCGCCCGAGGTCTATGCCGGAGCCGCCCATTTCCTGGAGAGCGTCAGGACGGACGAGAAGGACAAAGACGGCGTCAGGCTGCACCTGTACGGGTACACGCAGAAAAGCGGGTTCACGGCGAGGCGAAGCGTCATCGCCTGCCTCGGCCGACTGTATTCCGACACGAAAGCCGGGGAGTTCATCCCGACCCTGGATAGGATAATGACCCAAAATATGCCGAAATGGGAGGACCAGGACTGGTACTACTGGTACTACGGCATGCTCCTCACGTTCCAGGTCGACCTGGAGAGATTCAGCAAGTGGAACCTGGCTTTGCGCGACCTCATAGTCAAGAACCAGTCCACGGACGGCGCCGATGCCGGGTCATGGCGTCCTGCGGGGGAATACGGCAACTTCGGCAGAATCTACACGACTTCCATGGCCGCCCTTTGCCTCGAGGTCTACTACAGATATGCGCCCAAGGGGAATTAGGCTTTGGACCGTGCGGCGGCGGATTGTCGAGCGCTGCGCGCCGTCATTCCGTCGGAAGCCGGAATCCAGGACCGGCACCGTGGGCCGTGGACCGCAGACCGGACAGGAGAACCATCGGAATGGATATGGAAAATCGTCAGGGACAGGAAATGCCTGCAGAGCAGGGCAGAGAGCCTCGGGAACGGATGCAGGAGCCGCCCGCGCCTCCTCATCAGCATGGGGGCGGGTATTGGGAGGGTGAAAGGGAAGGGACGCCCTCCGGACCTCCGCCCATGAGCAAGACGGCAATCGCAAGCTTCATATGCGCATTCCTCTGCCAGCCGGCCGGGCTGATTCTCGGGATTATAGCGCTGGTGAAAATCCTGGGAAGCCGCGGTCAGCTCGGGGGTTTGGGTTTCGCCATCGCCGGGACCGCCATCAGCGCATGTTCGACGCTGTTGTGCATTCCGATCGGGGCGGCAATCGTAATCCCGAGCCTGATGACGACCAGGTCCCAGGCCTTGGAGACCAGGGCGGCCGCGACGCTCAAGATGTTCGCCTCCTCGCAGGAGATCTTCAGGCTCGACGGCTGCGTGGACCTGGATTCGGACGGGGACGGCGAATACGGATACATCGGCGAACTGGCGGGATCGGTCCCCTGCCGGGGATCCGGCAAAAGGGCCAAGGCCGCATCGTGCGAGTTCGGAAGAACCGACTCCAGGGGCATGGTCATTTCCATGGGATACTGTTACATCGTGTACCTCCCCGGAGCGTCGGGCATCGGCGAGGACGCAGGCCAGGCCTCAGCGAACGCATCCGCGGCGAATTTGCAGGAAACGGGTTACGTGATCTACGCCTGGCCGGTCTCGAGATCTACGGGAAGGAAGATGTTCGCAATCACGCAGGAAGGCCTGATTGCGCAGAAAGCCGTTTCCGGAGTCATTACTGCTCCGAATTGGGACGAGGCGTTCATTGACAGCGACGGAGACGGCAGGATTCAGATTGGGGTCGATTCCCTCGGAGCGCCGGGATGGAGTATGCGGTGAGGGCACACGCAGGCGCGCGCGGGAGATCCGGGCGAAGCGCGGCAGTCCACATCCGGCGAGAGCCGGGATGATGAAAACCGAGTCGCTATGAAACCTGGAATTGAGAGCGGTGACCGATGCTAATCGAAGGGAAAGACAGGGAGGTTCTGGCGAAGGTCCTGGTCGAGAAGGTGAAAAAGCAGGTCCGGGTCGTCCTGTTCACGCAGAAAGCCGCAAATCCCATCCTTCCGGACAGCCTGACTTGCAGGTTCTGCAAGGAGACGGAGGAGCTTTTAAACGAGGTTGCCGGGCTTTCGGACAGGATTGCGCTCGAGGTGCACGACTTCATGACAGAGCAGGACCTTGCCGCGGAATACGGAATCGACAAGATACCGGGAATCGCAATCATCGGCGAGAAGGACTTCGGGATTCGCTTTTTCGGGAGTCCCGTGGGATACGAATTCGCCACGTTCATCGAGGACCTCGCGGACGCATCCCGCGGGGAGACCGACCTGCCCAAGGACGTGAAGGCGAGGCTCAAGGCCGTCGACAAGGGCATCCACCTGCAGGTATTCGTCAATCCCTCCTGCCCGTACTGCCCCAAGGCGGTTCGCACTGCGCATCAGTTCGCGATTGAAAGCGCGAGGATGCGTGCCGACATGGTCGAATCGCTCGAGTTCCCGCATCTCGTGCAGAAGTACCGCATCATGGGCGTTCCGCAGACAATCGTCAGCGAAAACCCGGAGGCGATTCAAGGCGCGATGCCGCCGCAGCTCTATCTGCTGTTCATACTGAAGCTGGCCGGTCTTCTGACCGACGCCGAGAAGAAGCAGTGGGAACACGTCGAGCAGCACCTCAAGAAGGCCAAAGGGGCGCCAAATTAGCGGTTGACATCCCGGGCATCCCGCGTCATAATCTCAATTTCTCTGATGGGAGATGAATTAAGATGTCGGTCCATAGAAGCCTCATTCCGAAGAACACCCTCAAGAGGTCGAGGAACGTGCTGACGAGGGCGGAACGAGTCCAAAAGCTCAAGGAAGAAGGCCGCTGGCGCGAGGAAAGGTCCGTTTTCGGACTCCCCAAGGTCTCCACGCTGAAGAAGAAGAAGAAAAGCAAGGCGAAGAAGGTAGTCGAGGGGACCGAGGGAGCCACGACAGAGACGGCCGAGAAGACCGAGACGTAGAGCGGCGCAATCCTGTGCGAGGTTTTCACGCAGAACGGGCGGAATACGCACAAAGCCGGCACCGATTTTCGAACGGAAACGGCCCTGTTCAATGAACCTTGCATCGAACGACACGCGACCGGGCGAGTTCCGGCGGGCTGAAACTGCGGCCGGAGCCTTCCCCGCGGGGTTCTATCATCCCGGGTTGTATCCGGGGTCAATCGGATTCCAGAGCCACCTTCCGGTGGCTTTTTTTGTTTCCGGACCGTCCGCCGATGAACGCGCGACGGCCGACTGGAGGCGGAATTGGCAGTCTCGAAATACATAGGCGAAGCCATGAGCAAAGGCTCGTGGATAAGGAAGATGTTCGAAGAAGGGACGGTCCTCAAGAAGAAGCACGGGGCGGACAAGGTCTTCGATCTTTCGCTTGGGAACCCCGTCATCGAGCCTCCGCCCCGCTTCTTCGACGCCCTTTCAGCGCTTTCGGCGAAGCGTAGCCACGGGCTGCACAGGTACATGCAGAACTGCGGGTATCCCCAGGCGCGCGAGAGGATAGCTGCGGACCTCAGGGCGCGGAGAATCATCGACGCTTCCCCCGAGGGCGTTGTGATGACGGTCGGTGCGGCGGGCGGAATCAACGTCGTGCTCAAGACGATTGCCGATCCGGGCGACGAAATCCTCATCCTGTCCCCGTACTTCGTCGAGTACATATTCTACGCGCAGAACCACGGAGCGAAGCCGGTACTCGCCGAGACGGCCGAGGACTTCAACATAGACCTCGGCGAGATTGAGCGCAAAATCACGGCAAGGACCAGGGCCGTCATCATCAACTCGCCGAACAATCCGACCGGCAGGATTTACCCGCGGGAGTCGATTGAAAGGCTCTCGCGCCTGCTCGAACGGAAGCAGGCGGAGTTCGGAAGAAGCATCTACGCGATTTCCGACGAGCCATACCGCGAGCTCGTGTATGCCGACGGAGGATTCACGTCAATAGCCTCCGCGTACAAAAACAGCTTCCTCGTGTATTCATGGTCCAAATCCCTGAGCATCCCAGGCGAGAGAATCGGATATGTAGCGGTCAATCCCGGCATCGACGATCCGTCGATGGCCGCGGGACTCACCTTCAGCAACAGGATCCTGGGGTTCGTCAACGCTCCGGCGTCCATGCAGCTGGTCGCCACCGAGATCCTCGACTCCATGGTCGACGTCGGGAAGTACAAGGCCATACGCGACAGGTTCGCCGAAGGCCTCGCAGAAGCCGGCTACGACTTCATCCTCCCGGAAGGCACATTCTATTTCTTCCCCAAGTCTCCCATACCGGATGACGTGGAGTTCGTCCGACGCGCCCTAGGCGAACTCGTCCTCGTCGTACCCGGGTCCGGATTCGGGAGGAAGGGGCATTTCAGGATTTGCTTCTGCGTGGACGATCGGACCGCCGAAGGGGGCATCAAGGCGCTGGCAAGGGCGATTCAGAAGCTCTAGGATGAACATCTACGTCGCAGGTCCAATTCCCGAGCCCGGGCCTGGAATGCTGAGGAGCAGCGGCCATGCCGTGAAGTTCTGCGCCAGGGAGAAGGGGCCGGAACGCGGCGAGCTGCTCGACAACCTCAGGGACGCTCACGGAGTGCTGGCGCTTCTGTCGTCCAGGATCGACTCGGAAGCCCTGGCCGCCGCGCCGCGCCTCAAGGTGGTATCCAATTACGCGGTCGGATTCGACAACGTGGACGTCGCAGAGGCCACCAGGCGGGGAATCGCAGTGACGAACACCCCAGGCGTGCTGACGGACGCCACGGCCGAGCTGGCCGTCGCGCTCATGTTCTGCGCGGCAAGGAGGATTTCCGAGTCGGAGCGGTTCGCGCGCGCGGGGAAGTTCACCGGTTGGAGTCCGAACCTCTTCCACGGCGTCCTAGTGACCGGCAAGACGCTGGGGATTGCGGGAGCGGGACGCATAGGGACCGCGGTGGCGCGGAGGTGCAAGGGACTCGGGATGGGGATTATCTACTTCGACGAGTCGGAGTCCGCCGAACTCACGAAACAGACCGGGGCCAGGCGCGTATCGAAAGCCGAGCTTCTCGCGGAATCGGATTTCCTTTCGCTGCACCTCCCCCTGACCGCCGGGACGAGACACTTCCTGGCCTGGAACGAATTCAGGGCGATGAAAAGGACCGCCATACTAATCAACACTTCAAGGGGGCCGGTAGTGGACGAGAAGGACCTGGCGCGAGCGCTCAGTGAGGGGGTAATCCGCGGCGCGGGCCTCGACGTGTACGAGGAGGAGCCGGAGATTAACAGCGGTCTCAAAAGCCTGGAGAACGCTGTCCTGGTCCCGCACATAGGATCGGCGACGGTCGAGACGCGCGCGAAAATGGCGGAAGTGGCGGCCGCCAACCTGCTCGATGCGCTCTCGGGAAGGAAGCCGCAGTTCATGGTCAACCCGGAGGTCTGGGAGAAGTGACCCGCGACAAAGCGGAAGCACGCGGAGAGATGAAGAACCGGGGGCGCAGCAAGCCGCGCCCCCGGATTCAGCCGGGATTATTTCTTTACGAAGAACGCGTCGCGGAAGCTGTCGTACTTGTGGTTGAGGCTCCTGACCTTGCCGAGGGCTTCCCTGGCTTCGGCGGAATTGATTGAAGCGTATCCGCCGACCTCCACGACGAGCTTGTCGCCCGCCTGCCTCACGCGCACGCTGGAGAAGCCCTTCTCTTTGAAGAACTTCTCCAGGTCAGCCGCCCTGTCCTTCATGCCGCTGTCCAGAGTGATGGTCCTTATCGTGTATTTTGCCTCTTCGACCGGGGCCTGCGGTTCCTGCATCTCGTTCCGATCCTCGACAGCGGGATTCGGCTTTCCGCCGTCCTGCCTGGCGGGCGGGATTTCAAATCTGGCGGGAATCGCCTTTGGTAGGGGCTTCTCGGCGATGTTGACATCCGGCTTCCGCGTCTCCCTCGACTGCGCCTTGACTCGCACTTCTGCCGGCGCGGCGGCGTCGGAATTCCAGGCTCCCAGAGTGAAGCTGATTACGTTCGTTATCCCGAATGCCAGCGCCACAGCAAGGAGGGTCTCGAGCCTCATTCCAAGAATCCTCCTGGCCCTGAGTCCCACTGTGACGTCATCCTCTTCCTTGAAGGGCAGCTCGCCTTTCTCCTGCAAGTATTCCTTGAAGCTGCCAGCAGGCTTGCCTTGGGTCAGGGCGTTCATCGATTTCTTGTCGGACAATGCCTGGAATAGCCCCATGCTCTTCTTCCTGATTGCCATGTTTCACCTCAGAAATCCGTTTTGACATTTCATGCCCACGAAGATTCCCCTGAAGATTTATCGGCAGATTCGAATCCTTTCTTTAGCTGTTCCGGAGTTTTCATGCAGGCAGCTGCACAGGTGCCCGGGATGGCGTTTTTCGCCAAAGCGGATCAAATCGCCTGAATGATTCAAGTCGAATGCCGGGTCAGCCGAACATTGGTTGTGATTATGCGTGAATGGATGAAGGAGGAATAGAATGAACTTACGTGCAGTATCATCGTCGGAATCCCCCGCAGTTGAAGACGCAGGTGCTTTCGAGGCAACGGGTTACAAAAACGCCGTGCTCTCTTACTTGAAGGAGTTCTTCAAGGACAGCGAGGAAATGAGCAGGAGTATCGACCGCATGTCGGTCCACGAAGGACTCAAGATGATTAGAAAAGTAATAGAGAAGAAGTCCGGATTCTCCGCCTGCGCTGCGGGTTGAGCAAACAACCGCCGGCTTGCAGCGGCGTCTTTTCAATACTGAAACAGCATTTCCGGCCAGAGGGGCCCACGACTGACTGGCCGGATGCCGGCACGACCGGTTCCTCACCGGCTCTTCATCACCGAAAAAAACCGCAAGCCCTATTGCAAACCGTTTTTTTTCATTTATATTTGATAATTTACCTTGAAGTCCGGGCAATGGGCCGGACAGGGATTCGGCGTCTTAAGGTTCAACAGATGAAGAAGTCCATCCATCCGAAATACGTTGAAGCCACGGTCACCTGCGGCTGCGGCGCGTCTTTCAAGACACGTTCGACCAAGGAGAAGATACTGGTCGGAATCTGCTCCAAATGCCACCCTTTCTTCACCGGCAAGCAGAAATTCGTCGATACCGCGGGCCAGGTCGAGAAATTCCAGAAGAAGTTCAACTGGACCGAGGCAAAGGTCGCGGACGTCGAGAAGAAGATCCTGACGGAATCGCGCAAGACGCTGCTTGACCACAAGAAGAGCATGACCCAGCACAAGATGAAGCAGGAGGAGGCGAAAGCGCGGTTCAAGAAGGCCGGCATCACGGCCGAAGTCAAGACCGACGACAAGGCCAAGGGCAAGGCCGGCGGCAAGAAGGAAGGCGAGGCACCTGCCGCCGGAGCCGCGGCGGCCGACGCCAAGGGCCCGGCCGACAAGGCGAAACCCAAGGCGCCCAAGCCGGCGAAGAAAGCCCCCGAAGCAGCGGCAGCCGCAGAAGCCGCAGCACCTGCCGCGGCGCCCGCCGCGGCTTCAGGATCGGCCGGTCCCGAAAAGAAGGAATAGCCGGGGCATCCGGCAATCACGGAATCGGGTAGCGCCATGCAATGCTCCAGTCCCGATGCTCGAGGCTGCTGCCCAGCCTTGCTGATTGCGCACAGGCCTGCAGGATTCTTTTCATAAGTGGCAGATGGACTCGAAGCTCAGGGAAAAACTGCTCGGCAAGTTCGCCGAAATGGCGGCCAAATCCGCTGAAATCGGGAACAGGCTCCTCGACCCCGCCGTGGCCGCGGACCATCACGTCTACGCGCCCCTGGTGAAGGAAAAAGGCGAACTGGACCGAATCCTCGACTCGTATGCCGCATGGCTCGACCTCGCGCGGGAAAGGGGGGAGGCCGACGCAATCATCGCCGATCCTTCATCCGACCCTGAACTCGTCGAGATGGCGAAAGGCGACCTTGCTGCAGTTGCCGGAAAGGAGGAGAAGCTCCTCTTGAGGATGCAGGACGCCCTGATTGAGAAGGACTCAGGCGGGAACAAGAACGTAATCGTCGAAATCCGGGCCGGCACGGGAGGCGACGAGGCAAGCCTGTTCTCGGGCGACCTGTTCAGGATGTACAAGAAATACGCCGAGACCCTGGGCTGGAAGACGGAAATCCTGAGCTCATCGCCGACCTCGCTCGGGGGATTCAAGGAAATCATCTTTTCGATAGAGGGCGTCGGCGCCTACGGCCGCTTCAGGTTCGAGAGCGGCGGGCACAGGGTGCAGAGGGTGCCTGAGACCGAAACCCAGGGCCGCATACACACTTCCGCCTGCACGGTCGCGGTGCTTCCCGAGGCGAAGGAGGTCGAAGTGAACATAAAGCCCGAGGACCTGAGGATCGATTTCTTCAGGGCTTCCGGGCCGGGCGGACAGAAGGTGAACAAGACGAGCTCCGCGGTCCGAATCACGCACATCCCGACGGACACGGTCGTATCCTGCCAGGACGAAAAATCACAGCACAAGAACAAGGCCAAGGCCATGCAGATTCTGCGCAGCAGGATATTAGACCGGATAAGGACGGAGGAGGAGCGCAAGAGATCGGCGGAGAGGAAGATCCAGATTGGCAGCGGCGACCGCAACGACCGGATACGGACGTACAATTTCCCTCAGGACCGGGTTTCTGATCACAGGCTGAGCAGGAATTTCAACCTGACCGAAGTAGTCCAGGGGAGGCTCGATTCGCTCATCGAAGCCCTCGCGGACTGGGACAGGAGCGAGAAAATCCGGAATCTCTAGACGTGGGATCGCCGGATTTCCCATGTTTTCCGACGCTTTGGTGAATGCCCGATGACGCCGAATGGATCTCGAGTAGCGGGGGGAGGAGTCCGGAATCCGGACATCCGGCCCGGCGAAGGCCGGACCAGGGAGTCGTGCCTGCGACGCGCGGCCGGAGCACTGGAATCCGCAGGAGCGGATTCGCCGATCACCGACGCGCTCGTCCTGACTTCCCTGGCGGCATCCTGCACGCAGATCGAGCTGGTGTCCGATCCCGGAGCGGAAATGAGCGCCGAGTCCAGTGCCAGGCTCGACGGATTCGTGGCGAGGCGCGCCGCCGGGGAACCCCTCGCCCGAATCACGGGCATCAAGGAGTTCCATTCCCTCGAGTTCGAGACGGCTGCGGGCGTCTTCCTTCCGCGGTTCGAGACGGAAGGGCTTGCCGACCTCGTCATCGAGGCGGCGAGGGAGGCTTCGCGGAAGCGCGGCGGAGCGCGCGTGCTCGACCTTTGCACGGGTTCGGGGGTGATTGCGGTGACGACGGCCGTCGAAGTCCCGGCTGCGGAGGTGGCGGCGGCGGACCTGAGCCTCCGCGCCGTCGAACTCGCAGCGCGAAACGCCCGGATCCACGGGGTCGGGAGCAGGATTGAGTTCCTGGTCGGCGACCTGTACGGAGCGATCGCCGGGGAAGGGCGGGAATCTCGGTTCGACGTCATTGCGGCCAACCCGCCCTACGTAAGGTCGATGCAAATCCCCCTGCTCGCAAGGGAAGTGCGCGACCACGACCCGCGGGAGGCCCTTGACGGGGGTTCCGACGGCATGGAAGCAATCAGGAGAATCCTCATGGGGGGAGGAAGGCATCTGAGGGATGACGGCGTGATAATCATCGAAATCGGCGAGGACCAGGAGGAGGAATCCGTCCGCGCGGCGGAGGACGCCGGCTTCCTTTCCCCGCCCCGGGTGTCCAGGGATTTGGCGGGATTGCCCAGGTATCTCGCTGCAAGGAAGGCGGTCCATGGAAAAGCTGGTGATTGAGGGCGGCAAGCCGCTCGAAGGAGAAGTCACGGTGAGCGGAGCCAAGAACTCCGCCCTGCCCATCCTCGCTGCAACGCTCCTCGCCGAGGGCGAATGCAGGATTGACAACGTGCCGGACCTCGTGGACATCAACACGATGATTGACCTTCTGAGGATGCTCGGCGCCGAGGCGGAGAGGACGCCGGCCGGCACCCTCGTGCTCAGGAGCGCGGACTCGTCGCTCGTGACCGCCCCGTACGATCTCGTGAGCAAGATGAGGGCTTCCATATGCGTTCTGGGCCCGCTCATCGCGCGCAGGGGAAAAGCACGCGTCTCGATGCCGGGCGGATGCGCTATCGGCGTGAGGCCCATAGATCTGCACCTGAAGGGGCTCAAGGCGCTCGGGGCGGACATAAAGCTCGACAAGGGGTACGTGACCGCCTCGGCCGACAGGCTCCGCGGGGCGGAAGTCTACCTCGGAGGGCCCGCGGGATCGAGCGTGACAGGCACGGCAAACGTGCTGATGGCGGCCGCCCTGGCCGAAGGCGACACGGTAATAGAGAACGCGGCCTGCGAGCCGGAGGTGGCGGACCTCGCGAACTTCCTCAACGCGATGGGGGCCAGGATTGAAGGGATTGGATCGCCGCGGCTTGCGGTCCGGGGAGTCGAGACGTTGAAGGGCTGCAGTTACTCGGTGATACCGGATCGAATCGAGGCCGGGACGCTGATGGCCGCAGCCGCCATCACGAACGGCGACGTGCTTGTCAGTAACGCGGTTCCCGAGCACCTTGGCGCGGTCATCTTCAAGATGAGGGAAATCGGCATCGACGTCGAGAGGGACCCGCGCGGCGGGCTGCGCGTCAAGGCGCCGACCCGCTTCAGCGCTTCCGACGTCACGACGCTGCCGTACCCCGGATTCCCGACCGACATGCAGGCGCAGATGACTTCTCTCCTCTCGCTCGCCGAGGGCATCAGCCTGGTCTCGGACAAGATCTATCCCGACAGGTTCATGCACGTCCCCGAAATGATACGCATGGGCGCCGAGATCCGGAAGGACGGCGGATCCGTGATAATCAAGGGCGTGCAGTTCCTCACCGGAGCCGAGGTCATGGCCTCGGACCTGCGCGCGTCCGCGGGGCTCGTGCTCGCCGGGCTGATAGCCAGAGGGGAGACGGAGGTGCACAGGATATACCACATGGACCGCGGATACGAGAAGCTTGAGGTGAAGCTGGAACGGCTCGGGGCCAGGGTCAGGAGGGCCGAGGAGTAACAGGCGGCGCTTTCGAGGTTGGGAGCTTCGATGTTTGAAGTAATCACCAAATCGCTGAAGAACATGTTCGAGGGCTTCAGGACCAAGGGGAAGCTCACCGATGCGAACATAAGGGAGGGCCTCAAGGAGGTCCGGGTCGCCCTTCTCGAAGCGGACGTCAACTTCAAGGTGGTGAAGGACTTCATAAAGAACGTGTCCGAAAAGTCGGTCGGCGAGGAGATACTCAAAAGCGTCAGGCCCGAGCAGCAGATTGTCAAGATAGTCCAGGACGAGCTCACCGCCCTCATGGGTCCTTCCGATCCCCATATCAACTTCTCTCCCTCCGGGCCGACGATAATCATGCTGATTGGCCTCCAAGGCTGCGGCAAGACGACCATGGCCGCCAAGCTCGCCAATCTTCTCAGGAAGAAGGGCCGGAATCCGCTTCTCGTCGCCGCCGACGTGCAGAGGCCCGCTGCCGTCGAGCAGCTCCGGATACTTGGGAAATCCATCAACGTGCCGGTGTATTCCGACGAGAAGGCGTCCCCTCCTGAGATCTGCGCGGACGCCGTAGCGGAAGCTTCGGCCAAGGGATACAACACGGTCATACTCGACACGGCCGGAAGGCTCCACATCGACCAGCCGCTCATGGAGGAGCTGGCCGAAATCCGGAAGAAAGCGTCGCCGAACCAGATTTACCTCGTTGCGGACTCGATGACCGGGCAGGACGCCGTGAATTCCGCCGGGGAGTTCGCCGGGAAGCTCGACCTCGACGGGCTCATTCTCACGAAGCTCGACGGCGACGCCAGGGGCGGCGCGGCGCTTTCAATCA
The DNA here is from genome assembly GCA_020723505.1 of Candidatus Kuenenia stuttgartensis. GTDB lineage: Bacteria > Planctomycetota > JAKEIC01 > JAKEIC01 > DYIT01 > DYIT01. The sequence goes on along the minus strand of DYIT01000041.1, from coordinate 11,142 downwards.
AGGCCGTGACCGGCAAGCCGGTCAAGTTCGTGGGCGTGGGGGAGAAGATTGACGACATCGAGGAATTCCACCCCGAGAGGATGGCGTCGAGGATTCTGGGGATGGGCGACATCGTCACGCTGGTCGAGCAGGCGCAGGAGCGCATTGACAAGACCAAGGCCGAGGAGCTGACCCGGAAGATCTTCGACCAGACCTTCACGCTCGACGACTTCCTCACGAGTTTCGAGCAGGTGCAGAAGATGGGGAGGCTCAAGGACGTCATAAGCAAGATACCCGGCATCTCGTCGATGCTCGACGGGCAGGAGGTGGACGAGTCGGAGCTCGTGCACGCCAAGGCCGTAATCCAGTCCATGACGCCGTTCGAGAGGTCCCATCCGGACGAAATCGACGGGTCCAGGCGGTACCGGATAGCCAAGGGGAGCGGGACCACGCAGGCGGACGTGAACATGGTGCTCGAGCAGTACGAGGAAATGAAGGCCATGATGAAGCGCATGACGGATGCGCCCGGGCTTTCGGGCAAGGTGGCGAGGTTCCAGCTCGGAAGAATCAAGAAGAAGTCGCTGAGCGAGGAGGATAAGCGGCGGCTGGACGCTTCGAAGGAGAAGAGGAAAAAGAAGAAGAAAAGGAAATGAAAGATCGTTTACCGGACGCGGGCGAATCTGTATAGTTCTGCACCTGTCGTCAGGAATATTGAGAAAGGAACCATAATGGCGGTCAGAATCAGGATGATGAGGCTGGGCAGGACCAATATCGCCAAGTACAGGGTTTGCGCCTTCGATTCCAGGACCAAGCGGGACGGGGAAGCGGTGGAAATACTCGGAAGCTACGACCCGCACGCGTCCGACGAGACGAAGTTCAAGGTGGACGCCGACCGTGTCGTTTATTGGCTGTCGAAGGGCGCTAAGCCTTCCGAGAAGGTTGCGGTTCTCCTGAAAAAGGCCCACATATCCCTCCCAAAGAAATGACGGTGCCTGCGTGAACCGCGAAGAAAAGCTGGAAAAGCTCGTCAAATTGCTGAGACAGGCGTTCGGCGACGCGGAAGGCCTCAAGTCGTCCGGCCCCTTCGAGATGCTGATTCTCGCGATACTTGCCTTCGAGGACGGTCTCGAGGCCGCGAAACGCGCTTCCGCCGCTCTCTTGGCCGAATTCGTGGACTGGAACGAGGTCCGGGTCTCCTCGTGGAAGGAGATTGGCGCGATTCTCGAGAAGGAGCGGATATCCTCGCCCGGCGACAAGGCCATCGCGCTCAAGAGGAGCCTCGAGGCGGTGTTCACCGAGACGAACAGGATGGACCTCGACGCCGTCTCCAAGATGCCGCAGGAGAAGGCGGTAAACCTTCTATTGAAGCTCAAGGACATGGACGAGGGCAGCCTGGCCGCCCTCCTGTACCTGCACGTGGGGCTCCAGACCCTGGCGCCCACGCAGCGGCTGCTGAGGGTGGCCCAGAGGATAGGATTCATCCAGGAATCCGCCATGCCCTCATCCATGAAGCAGAACCTCTCCTCTTTCGTAGGCCAGAGGAACGCATTCAGATTCCATTACCTGCTGGGGAAGCTTGGGGAGAAATACTGTTTCGAGAAGGCCGCATTCTGCGGGAAGTGCCCCGCCTTGCCGTATTGCCATCGCGGGGCTGCCTGCGCGCCCTGGCCTGCGGACGACGGCAATGAATCCAAGGCATGACATCTTCAATCCGGAGTCAGCGGTGCTCCGCGGACCCGCCTCCAGACGCGCCTTCGCGGGGGCGGTGACGGCCGCGCTTGCCGCGGCGATGCTCGCGTTCTTCGCCGGATGCTCCGAGGAACCGGAGCCTCAGGACGGGGGCGCGCAGGCCGGCAGGAGCGAGTCCGAGAACAAGCCCGGTCCGGGCGAGAAAGCCTTCGCCAGCGCCTTCGAAGGCGCATCCCGGGACCTCGAGGGCGACCTGGAGGGATCCATACGCGCCTACGAGGAGGCCTACAGGCTGTCGCCTGCGTCCCCCACGCTCTGCAGGGCACTGGCCGAGGCGTACCAGAAGGCGAAACGTACCGGGCAGGCGCTCGAGCTCCTGCACAGGCATGCCGCCCTCCACCCCGACGACTCGCATCCCTGCCTGCTCGCCGCCGCCCTCATCCTCGACTCCGAGGGAAAAGCCGCGGAAGCCGAAGCCGAAATCGACCGGCTCATGGCTCTGAAGCCCGGCGATCCGGCCGCGTACCGCGGGGTCGCGGACCGCTACATCGAGATGGGGCATCCCCTCAAGGCCGCCCAGGCGCTCATCAGGCTCGGCGCCGCGTCCGGGAATCCCTCTGCCGCGGCTGCGGAGGCAGCCGGGATGCTGATGCACAACGGGCACTTCTCGGCCGCTGCGGAAATCATCGATCCGGCGCTGGCGCAGAACCCGTCCGATTTCGAACTCGCCCTCCTCAAGGCCCGCTGCTTGGCGGCCGTGCGCGAGACCGCCGCCGCATCGGCGGAGTACCTGGCGCTCCTTGGCTCCCGGCCGGACGACGCGAGCCTCCAGAGCGAAGCGGCGTCATTCTTCGCGGGAGCGGGAAGGCACGAGGAAGCGGCGCGCATCCTCTCGGCCGCGGCAGCGAAGTTCGCATCCGACGGGCGGATTCAGAGGCAGCTCGCGGCAGCGCTTCTCAGGACCGGAAAGAAGCAGGAGGCGCTCGGCGCGCTGGACGCGGCTCTCGAGGCCGATTCGGGTGATCCGGACGCGCTGCTTCTCAGGGCGGCGATTCTCGAGGAGTCGGGCCGGGCAGCCGACGCGGAACGCGACGCGCTCAGGGCCCTCGCGGCGAGGCCTTCCGACGCCAGGGCGAAGCATTTCCTTGCGTTCATCTGGTCGGTCTCGGGAAAGGAGGGCGCCCTTGCCGCGGAGTACGCGTACTACGCCGCGCGCAAGGAGCCCGACATAGCCGTCTACCAGGCCACGGCCGGTCTCGCCGCCTCGCGGAGCGGGGACGCCGAGAAGGCCGTCAAGCTGTTCTCGAAGGCGCTTGCCGCAGGCGACGACGCCTACGTCTACTGGCTCTATTCGATTCACCTGGGCCTCGCGGGCAGGCCGGCGGAAGCGGCGGAATACGCCGGGAAGGCCGCGGCGCTGGATTCGAGGTTCGGCAGGCAGGCGGGCGAGGTGCCGGGAGGGCACTGAGGCTGCGCTGGGGAATCCGCGGCGTGAAGCGGATTTTCCGAGGGACGGCTTGAGCCGAGGTCATGGGTTTCAAAACGATGCAGGCCGGCACCCGTCTCCGCGGCAGGCGGGGTGCGGAACCCGGCGGAATTGAGGGGAGGGAAAATGTCCGGACACTCACACTGGGCGAGCATCAAGCACAAGAAAGGCGCCGCAGACGCGAAGAAGGGCAAGGTATTCTCTAAAATCGCCCGGCAGATCATCCTTGCCGCGAAGCAGGGCGGGGGCGACCCCGATCTCAACATCAAGCTTCAGACGGCGATTGAGGCCGCGAGGGCGGCGAACATGCCCAAGGACGTGGTTCAGAGGGCGATAAAGAAAGGCACGGGCGAGCTCGAGGACGTCACGTACGAGGAGATAGTGTACGAGGGCTACGGTCCGGGCGGCACGGCGTTCATGATTGAAATCCTCACGGACAACAGGAACAGGACGAATTCCGAAATCAGGCACATCTTCGAGCGGCGCGGGGCGAAGATGGGCGAGAGCGGCTGCGTATCATGGATGTTCGAGTCCAAGGGATATTTCCTCGTCGAGACGTCGACAATCGAGGAGGAGAAGATCATGGACATGGCGATTGAAGCCGGCGCCGACAACGTGGAAATCGACGGCGACGTTTATGAAATCACCTGCAATCCCGCATCCTTCAACGCGGTCAAGAAGGCGCTGGAGGGCAAGGGAATCCAGTTGAAGCACGCCCAGATTTCGAGGCTTCCGAAGGACTACATCAAGGTGACGGACAAGGACCTCGCGAAGAAGCTCCTGACCACGGTCGAGGCATTCGAGGACAACGACGACGTGCAGAACGTCTTCTCTAACTTTGACATACCGAATGAAATCCTGGACACTATAGAGTCCTAACCTGCCCGGCTCCCGGCGCCGGGCATTCCCGGGCGGGAGGAGCGCGACCGGGGCTCCGGACGGTTCTTTGGGAGGCTGATGATGAGCGTTGGATCACTTGTCCTGGTGGGCAGCGACGGCCTCGTCGAGGGAGAGATATTCCAGATAAAGCAGGGCGAGGAAATCGTCATAGGCCGCAGCCGATCATGCGACATTTCGCTAAGGAAGTGCTTCAAGTACCTTTCGCTCGATCCGGACGAGAGGAACAGGAACAAGCACTTCCAGACCGTGTCCAGGAAGCACATCAAGATTATCTTCGTGAACCCCGACCACATCGAAATCGAGAACATGGGCGCGAACGGGACCTTCATAGACGGCACCAAGGTGGACAAGGTCATCATCACGGACATCAGGGACCAGAGCCACGAGATGGTGCTGGGGACGAAGGAGAAGTTCAGGCTCGAATGGCGCGAAACCCAGGATCCGCTTCCGCCCAGCCGGACGTGGGAGGAGCAGGGGACGGTCGATCATCCCCTCGACGAGGACGGGGACACGGAGAAACGGACGCGGAGGATAAAACCCGGGGATGATCAGGGAAACGGAGACGAGCACGAATAGAGGGAACTCCGCTTGAAAATACTGCTCGCCTCGGTTTTCGGGCCCTATGCGGTCGACGACGCCTTCGGGCGCAAGGAGAACCGCATGGAGCTCTTCCACAACCAGGTCACCCGCGAGCAGGGCATCTTCTCAATCCGCATGAACCACCAGAGCTTCGGCCTCCACTTCATCGCGGAGAACATCAACGCGCCCGCAATCGTGCTCGACTTCCCGACCGAGGACAGGTTCAAGTCGGAAATCCGCAAGGGCTACGACTACGTCGGCATCTCGTTCATAACGCCGAATTTCGCGAAGGCCCGGCGCATGGCCGAGCTCGTCCGGATTCACGCCCCCGAGTCCAGGATAATACTCGGAGGCCACGGCACGGCGATTCCCGGAATCGAGGGCCTCATCGACTGCGATTTCGTCTGCAGGGGAGAGGGCGTGCGCTGGTTCCGATCCCTGCTGGGCGAGGACCCCTGCAGGCCGTTCCGGCATCCCGTGCTCCGCTCAGGCTTCAACAAACGCGTCTTCGGCGTCCCCATGAGGACCGAGGCCGCCGTGCTTATCCCGGGCGTCGGCTGCCCCAACGGCTGCCGGTTCTGCTCGACGAGCCACTTCTTCGACCGCGCCTACACGGCGTACTTCGACACCGGCCGCGAGCTGTTCGACATCTGCAGGACCGTCGAACGGCGCACGGGCATGAAGGATTTCTTCGTCATGGACGAGAATTTCCTGAAACGGCCCGAGCGCGCACGCGAGCTCCTGCGGCTCATGGAGGAGAACGGCGTCCTCTACAACTTCGCGGTGTTCAGCTCCGCCGAGGCGATAACCGCCCTTGGCCCCGAGTTCCTCGCGCGTCTCGGAATCTACTTCGTCTGGATTGGCGTGGAGTCCGCGAAGGAGATCTACGAGAAGAACAGGAACGTCGACATGAAGGCCCTCGTCCGCGGATTGAGGGACCACGGCATTTCGGTGCTCGCGTCGGGAATCCTGTTCCTGGAGCATCATGACGCGAAGACGATTTGGGAAGACATCCGGTTCATGGTCGACCTCGAATCCGACATGGTCCAGTTCATGCAGTTCGGCCCCATGCCGGCCACCGCGCTCTACATGGACTACGAGGCCAGGGGAATACTCAGGCCGGACATCCCGTTCGAGGAGTGGCACGGCCAGCACAGAATCTGGTTCGACCATCCGGACTTCACGGGAGAGGAATCTGAAAAGGTGCTGAGGGCGGCGTTCCGGCACGATTTCGACGTCCAGGGACCATCGGTCCTCCGCATGTGCGACACCATGCTGAGGGGATACCGGACCCTCTCCTCCTCGCGGGACCCGGTCCTGCGCAAGCGCGCGGAAACGTTCCGCAGGTGGGCTTCGGACTACCGCCCTGCCCTCGGGGTGATGCGGAAATTCGCCCACAACGACAGGGTGAGGGAAATCGCCGAGCGTACCATCGCGGCATACCGCGACGCGTTCGGGCCGCCGACCGCCGGGCAGAGGATAAAGGGGTTCATCGCCGGGTTCCTCGCGGGCCGCGAGGCGGCGAGGGTGGCTGAAGGCAGGAACGTCTACCAGCCTCGGACGATTTCGACCGCGTTCCGCACGCCAGGCAGGGACCTCGCCGCCGGCATGATGGAACAGGTCACATCCGCGCCAGCAGTTTCGCGGCCTCGCCCATGAGGCGGAAGAGCAGGTTCAGAGACTCGAGCGGGCCGTAGAGGAATATCCCCCCCGCGGCGGCCCCGCCGAGGACGAGCACGATTAGCGCGAGGCAGATTGCGGCGGTCTTCCTCTCGCGCTTCCTGATGCGGGCGAGCAGCTGCGCCGCTTCCTCGTTTTCCGGATCCTCGGCGAGCAGCTCCATCAGTTTCTCCGTCGCGGACGACGCCCTGCCTTCCTTGAGGAACCTCTTCGCGCTCCTGAGCAGCCTCTGGGATTTCGCCTCCTGCCTGTCTTCGCCGGCCCGGTCCCCGCCTTCGTCCTCCGAAGGCTCCTCCTCCATTCCGGTCCTCTCCGAAGGCCCGGGCCGCGGCGCCGCCTCCCTCTCCTCCGGCGCGGGCCTGCGCTCGACCGGGACTTCCGGCGCCGCGGACTCGGCCGCAGCGCCCTCCCCGCCGGAGGCCGCTGCCCGCAGGGCCTGGAGCTTTCCGGCGGCTTTCGCCGCGGAAGCCGCGGCGCCCTCGTGGTCGGGTTTGAGCTTGAGGACCGTCTCCAGCTCCCGGAGCGCGAGCTCCAGGAAGTTGTCCGCCTGCCTCAAGTGGCCTTCCATGTTCTCAATCAGGTCCTTGGTCCTCCCGAGGAGCTTCTCCGTCTCCTCGTGGGAGGCGAGCATCTCGAAGACCCGCTTCCACGTCTCCACCGCCTTCGCGTAGTCCTTCTGCTTGAAGAGCTTCTTACCCTGCCTCACCAGGTTCTCCACGCTCTCGGAGTACTTCCTGAGGTCGACGGCATCGACGTGCACGGTCGCGGTCGTCCTCTCCTTGGCAATCGAGGCCTCCTTCTCGGCCAGGAGGTCGTCAATCGCCTCGCCGGTGATGTGCTTCCGCCGGATTGCGCGCATAATCGCGTCCCTGGCGGCCCTGGAGACGTACTTCCTCTCGATGAACACGTCGCCGATTTCCCTGTAGCTTCCCATGGCGACCTCGTTCTGCTGTATGGTCAGGGCCTTGTCTATGAGCGGCTTGGAGACGAGCTGCTTCTTCTCGCAGAGCTTTATGAACATCCGGTCCTCGCCCTGGTGCTTCAAGCTCTGCTGCTGACTGAGGATTATCTTAATCTGCCTGTCGTCGAGCTGGCCCTGTTCCTTCAGAACCAGGCCGAGAAGCCTGTCCTCGCCCTTCGTCCTGATTTCCTCCTGCGCGGCGAGCGCCTGCTTGACCTGCGCGTCGGACACGAACCTGCACTTGACCGCGAGGCTGCCGAACTCGCCGCCGGGCTCCTTGAACCTCTGCTTGCGCTGTGCGCCCCTAATCCTGTCGGCCTGCTCGCGCGAGAGAAGGCCGCGCTCGACGCTCAGGAACGAGAGCCGGATGGCGAACCCCTGCCTCGCCATTTCCTCCTGGAAGTCGAGCAGATCGGCGAGGCTCTTTCCGTCCGCGAGCTTGTTCGCCACCGCCGTGAGGGCGAACTCGAAATCCTCCTCGTTGGGGTAGTAGGAGAAATGGAACTGCTTCTCCTTGGCCTCCGAGGCGAGCGCTCCCCAGGGCACGAGCGTGTCGGTGCAGGCCCCCTTGCCCTCCTGGATGAGCTTCAGGTCCGCGAGCAGGTCCTGCGGCTTCTGGTAGCGTTTCGCCGGGTCCTTCTCCATGAGCTTGGACACGACGTACTCGAATCCCGGGGACAGGGACGGGTTCAATTCCCTCACGGGCCTCGGCAGCTCCCCTATGTGCTTCGCTATGACGACGGGCGCGCTGTTTCCCTTGAACGGGGGTTCCCCGCACACGGCATGGAAGATGGTGGCGCCGAGGGAATAGAGGTCCGTCCTGATGTCGACGACGGTCGATCCCTTGGCCTGCTCGGGCGACATGTAAAGCGGGGTCCCAATGATAGTCCCGACGAGGGTCACGCCGGACATGTCGTCCTTCGCCTTTGCAAGGCCGAGGTCGGTCAGCTTGGCGACGCCCTGCCGGGTTATCATTATGTTCTCCGGCTTCACGTCCCTATGGACCATGCCGAACTCGTTTATGTACTTGAGCGCCTGCCCCATCTGCCACATGATTTCAACCGCAAGCTCCTCGGTCATCTTCTCGCGGGACATGAGATCGTTGAGCGTGCTGCCGTCGATGAATTCCATGACGTAGTAGTAGATGCAGCCTTCCCATACCCCCGCCGTGAAGCCCTTCACGATGTTGGGATGGGACATCTTTATCGTGGTCTGTATCTCCCTCTTGAACCTCTCAAGCACCTGCGGGCTGGACGTTACTTCGCGCGTGAGGAACTTGATGGCCACGTCGCGCTGGTTCACGAGGTCGAAGGCTTTGTATATCGTACCGATGGATCCTTCGCCGATTTTCTGCGAAATCTCGAACTGTTCCATCGCGGTCCCGACCAGGGTCTCCTGGTCCGGAACCCGTTCCGGCTCGTCGTTCATCTTCGCCTTCCGTCCGTCCCCGCGGGGGGGACGACTATCCTGAAAGTGGTCATGGGCTTCCCCCGGTCGAGCTCAATCCTGCCGCCCCAGGGTTCCAGCAGCTTGGCCGCCGAAAAGAGGCCGAGGCCCGTGCCCTCGGGCGCGCCGCCGCCCTGGCCGCGCGGCGCCTTCGTAGTGAAGAACGGCGTGAACAGCCTGCCCTCGACCTCCGGCGCAATCCCGGGGCCCGAGTCCGCCACCGCCACGAAGACGCCTTCCGGCCCCGAGCCGGTCTCGACGGAAAGGACCCTGTCTCCCTTCGATTCCCTGAGAGCGTCGATGCCGTTGGCGACGAGGTTCTGCAGCGCCTGGCTGAAATCCCCGTACACGCCCCGCACCCGAGGAAGCGAAGGCGCCGGTTTCCAGATTCGCCTGACCTCGTGCTTGTAGAACATGTCCCCCTCGAAGAACGACAGAATCCCCGAGGCAATCTCGTTCAAGTCAAGCGGAGTCGCCTCGGTCCTGCTCTCCAAAGCGCCCTTCCTCATGAGCGTGTCCACGATTTCCTCGAGCTTCGACGCGAGATTGAGAATCTTCCCCGCCTCGGAGAGCCCGGGATGCTCGGCCGCCAGGAGCTGCGCGTATCCCTTTATGCCGGCAAGCGGCGTGCTGAGGTTGTGCGCGATTCCCTGCGCCATGAGTCCGACCGCCGCGAACTTCTCGGCGCGTATCAGCCTCGCCTGGGCCCGCGCGAGGCTCGAGAGCGTCTCGTCGAGCTCCTGGGTCCTGCTCCGCACCCTGGCCTCGAGCGTCCTCGAATGCTCACGGATTTCCCACTCGAGCATCCTCCTCTCGATGCCCCCTCCCGCCTGCCGCCCTACGGCCGCAATCAGCCTGAGGTGGTCCTCCCCAAGGGAAAGGCCCGGGGCATCCGCCCAGAGGACCCCGAGGCTCTTTTTCCCTGCGGCCAGCGGGGCGCAGACGGCCGACCCGACCGGCCCGGCGCCGTCGAAACGCGAGTCCCCGCGCGCGTCGTGGATGAGCATCGACATCCCAGTCCTCTGCACCTCGTCGAGCACCTTCTCGGGAGGCAGAGGCGCAGGGTTTGCATTCCCGCCCGCGGCCCAGCGGGCTCCAGCCTTCCACGCCCCCTTTCCGGCGTCCTTCAGCATGAGGAAACACCTGCCTGCGCCCAGCGCGCCTCCGGCGATCTCCACGGTCTGCTCGAAAATCCCGCCAAGGTCCCGGTCGGAGCTCAAGAGCCTGCCTATCCTGTAGACGGCCTCGAGCGGCGTCGAGGCGGCGCCCGTCAGCGGACCCGACGGGCCCGCCCGGTCCTCCACCAGGGAGATCACGCTGCTTTCGTAGATTCTCCTGACCTCGTTTTCGATTCCGGCGGGCCCGTTCCCGGAGCTTTCGGCTTCCGCGAGCGCGTCCCGATTGACAATCCTTGCGTAGAGGACCGCCTCCCCGGCGTATATGGTGGACTTGTCCGGCAGGCCGGCCTCCCCAATCCTGCTCCCGTCGAGGAAGGTGCCGCCGCCCGATCCCAAATCGCGTATTACGAAGCCGGCGCCCGACTTCCTGACGGAGAAGTGGGCTTCGGCGACGCCGGCGTCGGGCAGCCTGATGTCGCACCCGAGGCCGCTGCCCACATCGGCATGCTCGGATATCCTGTAGGTCCTGCCTGAATGCAGGCCCGCCTTAATGCTCAACACGGCTTCCATGCTTTCCGGGATGCTGCAATTGAGAGCGCAAAAGCCCGCGACCGCCATGCACCGCTTTTCAACCCGAGGCTTCGCGCTCGAGAACCCTTATCCTTGCGCGGAGCTGGTTCGCGTTCGGCCCGTCGGGCTTGAGCTTGAGATAGAGCCTGAAATGCTCGATAGCCTTGTCGGGGTCGTCGGTGTAATAATATGCTTCCCCGAGTTCGAGCTGGGCTTCGGCGTCCTCGGGGTTGAAAACCACGGTCTTCCTGTAGGCGAGCTTCGCCGATTCGTAATCCCGCACGTCGAAATAGGTCCTGGCCAGGTTGTAGTGATAGCTCGCGTTGAACGGCATGAGTTCGGATGCCCGCCTGTAGTGCTTCACCGCCGATTCCGCGTCGCCCACCTGCCTGAACGCGTTTCCGAGGTTGTTGTGCAGCGTCGGGTAGTCGGGGTTGATATCCAGCGCCTTCAGGTAGAATTCGATTGCCTTGGCCGTGAATCCCGACTCGAAGGCGAGCACGCCGAGGAAGGTGATTGCCCTGTAGTGCATGGGATTCGATTTCACGGCTCTGCTCCACAGGGCTTCCGCCTTGGAGTATTCCTTACGGTTGTAGTACATGACGCCGGCATTGTAGAACTTATCAGCCTCGCGTATTTCAGGTTCTGCCATGCTTAGTCGATACAAGTGAGGATTTCCCGGGGCCGCATAACCCGGACGAGCCGGAACCAGACAAGAATGTAAAATCAGGCTC
>DYIT01000040.1:32836-36450 GCA_020723505.1 Candidatus Kuenenia stuttgartensis | reverse complement strand
TTTACGGAGTCGGACAGCCCGCAAAATATCCGACAACCATTGATTAACTGAGCGCCCGTCCAGTTCATAGGTTTTCCTGCGCGTTTCATGCATTTCCCCGCAGATATGCGACTCAGACGACTCGAGCCTCGACATGCTGTCGTACGAGAATTCCTTTCTCTCGGAAAGGAAATCCCAGCGGAAACGCCCGCCCTGGAGATTGATCATGGATCTGAGACTGGCGTCGGGATTTCCGTCCTGATCATAAGAGTATGAAATGAACGAAAATGGGACGCTAACCCCATGCCCCCTGAAATCGACGACCTTGGAATGAAAAATGGATTTCACCTGTTGCCGGTCGTCGAAGTTGATACCGGTGAATATTCCATTCATCCTCTCAATGAATTTCTGGTATGGACCAAGGTACTTGATCTTCACCAATGCCTCGCCGTCCATGTTCCTTACGTCGCTTAATCTTCCCCATGCGTCCCTGTCGAGTGAAACCGTCTCTCCGTCGGAATAGGACATAGACGACGTGTACCCCGGCCTGGAGTACGAGAACCGGACTATCCTGCCGTTGAAATCCTCCTCCTCTATGCCAGAGAAGGAGTCAAGCTTCCTGCTGAAATAAATCCCCTGGCTGTTGCCTGCCCCCACGGTCCTGCCCAATGCATCGTGGGCAAAGGCTTCCCAATCCACGCCGATGACGCCTGCGCCTCTGGAAACGTCCTTTCTGGAAATCAAGCCGTCCGCGTCGTAAGTGTAGTCCACCGTCGTACCGCTTGGGTCAACGGTTTTCGAGACATGGTTCTCATGGTTGTAGCTTATTTCCCTTTTCGACCCGTCCGGGAACACCACTTGCCTGATTCTGCCGATGAAGTCGTATACGCGTTTCGTGGAATTTCCTTTATCATCAATCTGCTCGACCAGACAGCTTCTCGAATCCCAGCGCCACTGCCTTTTAACCGTCCCGAGAAGAACGCCTGCGCAGGTCCCGCCTGCCCTGAGCTCGTGAACGGATTCTATCGGCATGCCCATGCAGTTGTACTTGTACCTGCACGGGTTGCCCCGGGCGTCGAGGGCTGAAACCACCCTTCCCAGGCTGTCCATCGCGAACCTCTTCACGTTCCCTTCGGCGTCTTCCTCGGCAATCAACTCGTCGAATTCGTTGTACTGCCTTATGTATCTCAGAAAACACCTTGCGGAGTCCGTCACCTCATCATGCAATTCCTCGGATTCCTGGACGATGTTCCCGTTCAAGTCAAAGGCCCGCGAAATCGATGATCCCGAATTGTCGCCCCTCTTGATCATCCTCCCGGCGGAATCGTACTGGAAGCTCCAAGTGACCCCGTAATTATCGGATGAGGACACTAATCTTCCTGCTTTGTCCCTTGTATGGGTTACAATGTACAAACCCTTCAGGCTGCCGGCTGAATCAATCCAGTCGACCGTATCCTTCACGATGCGGTTCCTGAGGTCGTATTCAAGACTCTCCCTGAAGAAATCCGCCCCCGCTCCATCCTTGACTTTTATGCCGACGATGTTGTCATTGACGTCGTATGAATATTCCGTGCATGCTCCTCCGGCCGTCTCGGAACGTATGAGCCTGTCGAATCCGTCATAGAAATGGGAGGTGCTCTCTTTCCCGCATGATATGACGCCAATCTTGCCGTTTTCAGTGTAGGTCATGGTTTTGTTGACGTCATCGCCTCTTCCTGAAACGAGCAGTTCGCTGATTACGCTGCCCCTCTCGTCATACTGCATGCGTTTCTCGAAACCGTCGTTCGAGACCGTCTTCAGGATGAGCCCATCCATGCTCCTCGTGTGGTCCGTCGTCTTCAGCGTGTCATTGTCCACTTCTTCGACGATTTTTACGACCTTGTCGTCGATGTCGTAGAAATACTCGGTTGTATAAAGGGGATTTTCCGCGTCGGGATTGCCGTTCTCCTCCATGTGATGGACGTCCACCCTGATGAGGTTCCCGTTCCTGTCGTAGGTGTATTCCTTGACCCTGTCCACCGTTCCGTGACGAGTCCCCATGGTCACGCGGCCGAGCGCGTCATAATGGAAAGCAGTCACGTTGCCGTTCGGCAGCGTGACTGACGTCGGGTTGTCCATGCTGTCCCTGTCGAATACCGTCTCGAGATTCAGCCCGCCGAAATCCACGGTCGTTTTCCGGAGATAGGAATAGCGATAATCGCCGGCCGGGAAATACTCGAACGCCGTGACGGAACCGTCCGTTTCCGTCCTTCTGACGATTTGGCCGAGAGCGTTATAAACGAACGTCTTGCAGGCGCTCTGGACGGACCTGTCCGGGAGAAGAACGTCTGGGAAGGAAATCCTGACGAGATTTCCCGACGCCCCGGTCGTTATGCCGTCCCCGTTCAAATCGCCGAGTACGGCTTCCTCGTAGTCGTAGTAGAAAACGGTGACTCCTCCCCTCGGGCTGGTCTTGGTTTTGACGTAGTTGTAACGCGGTTCATACGCAATTGCGTACGCGATGGACGTGGGGCTCGCCCCTTTTGAGAAATGCCTCTCGATGATTAGGTTCCCCCTGGCTTGGAGGTTCGGATTGGCCTCGTCGAACACGTATTCCCTGGCGTTTCCTTCGGGATAATCTATACGCTGTATCTCATCCCATGCGTTGTAGGTGTACCGCGTCTCGAAATAAGGCGTTTCGCCGGGTTTCGGCGATACCTTGAATATCCTCTCCACCGACGGCGCGTTGCCCACGCAGTACCATTCCTTGATTATTCCCCTGCGATCCACTGACACGGTCTTGAACTGGGGAGGATAATAGCTGAAGAAATTCGATCCTCTCCCCAAATCCTGCTGAATCACCCTGTCGGCAAAATCATAGAAAAGCCTGAGGTATGTCTGCCCCTTCGGATCAGTGACGGACGCAAGGTTATGGTTCAATCTCGGATTGGGCTGACCGGACCAGTAAGTGTAGCTTACCGTACACCCTTGCGGGAACTGAGCCGTGCCGGGGGAAGTTACCGAGACCAGATCATCGTTCGCATCGTAGGAGAACGTATACGGCCGGCCCAAGCAGTCGATAATCCTCTGTATCCGGCCCGTCGGATAGTATTGGAATGTGCATGGACGCCCCAGCACGTCCATGATTCCCATGAGCCTCCATCCGCTGTAGAAGAATCTTTGGGTGAGCCCCGTCCTGGTCGTTATCGAGTCAATCAGGCCGCTCGGGCCGAACTGCATGGTTTCGCCGTGCCTGGTTTTCAGCGTATACGTGCCGTCAGGGTTGGCAGTGAAGACGTCATAGAAACCTTTTGGCGGATAGAAAGTCCCGGGGACCGTTTCGAGATAGACGTCCATGCGGCCGGTGCCGTTGCAGTATTCAATCCTGCCGGGACCGAAGAAAATCCGCTTGTTGAAGTTAAAATCCCAGTTCCTCCCGAGAGGGCCGTTGTAGCTGATTTGAGACCGGTAAGATCTTGTGAACTCCATCGGCGCGTACGGGGCGGGAATCGAGAAGTCTTTCACAGCGAGATAGTATGATCCGTTGTGCACGAACACCGGGTCTCCCTCGACGAGGCCGGTCCCCTCAACTTCCTGATCGGTCTCCGCTTCTACGGGAGTAGGCTCCATAACGGGTGTTGTACCCCCCCCCCCCC
>DYIT01000040.1:0-32826 GCA_020723505.1 Candidatus Kuenenia stuttgartensis | reverse complement strand
TCGTCTTGGGCAAGAGCGGTCAGGGGAAACAACATGACGATGGCTAGAAAGATGCTCGTCCGGGACTTCATGGCAGCCTCCTGATTGGAATTCGACTTGGCATTTGAATACAAAGGGCGAACCGGTACGTTCCTGTGTCTTCTCCCGGCAATTCATTTTTCATGCAGTCCGCCCTCGACCTCACCGACACCATTCTTCCAGTTCCATCAACTCAGGTCAAGCATTTTCAAACCTGGTATGTCCGCGAAGGAGCGCGAATTTCCCAGGGTGATAAGGCTGACGAGTCGTTTTCGTGTCAAAGGAGTCCTTGCAAAAACAGTACCAAGATGCTGCCTCCTGGGGAATTCGCTATCTCAAGCGGGGATATATGCTTGCGGCAAAATCAGGATTTCCTGCTGCAATCGGCACCTTTTCAATTGCGTCAAAGCGTTTTCAAAAATGAAAAAAGCCGGCGGCGCTCATGCGCCGCCGGCTTCATCTTTGCCCCGATTGGACTCCAGGCTACTTTATCACATTGTATTTCTTGCCCACCTTGGTGAACGCGGCTATTGCCTTGTCGATGTGGCTGATTTCGTGCCCCGCGGAGATCTGGACCCTTATCCTGGCCTTCCCCTTGGGAACGACCGGGTAGTAGAACCCGATGACGTAGATGCCTTCTGCGAGCAGATCCCTGGCCATGTCCTGGCTCAGTTTCGCGTCGTTCTCGAAATGCCCGAGCAGTATCGGGCTTATCGGGTGGTCGCCTTCGGGGATGGAGAAACCCGCCTCCTTCATCTTCGCGCGGAAGTGCTTCGTGTTCTTCTCGAGCTTGTCCCTGCGCTCCGTGGTTTCGCTGAGGAGGTTGAGCACGGCGAGGGACGCGGCCGCGACAGCCGGGGCGAGCGTGTTGGAGAACAGGTACGGTCTCGACCTCTGGCGGAGCAGGTCGATGATTTCCTTGCGTCCTGCCACGAACCCGCCCGACGCGCCGCCGAGCGCCTTGCCGAACGTGCCCGTGATGATGTCGATCTTGCCCATCACGTTCCTGTATTCCGGCGAGCCCCTTCCCGTCTTGCCCACGAACCCGGTCGCATGGGCTTCGTCAATCATGATTTGCGCCTCGTACTTCTCCGCGAGGGGCACGATCTCGTGGAGCTTCGCTATGTCCCCGTCCATGGAGAACACGCCGTCCGTGGCGATGACCGTGAACTTCGGGTTCTTGGCCTTGGCTTCCTTGAGCTTTGCCTCCAGGTCGGCCATGTCGGCATGCTTGTAGATGAGCCTCTCGCCTTTGGCCAGCCTGATGCCGTCGATGACCGAGGCGTGGTTAAGCTCGTCCGTGATTATCACGCACTCCTTGCCGAACAGGGGCTCGAATACGCCGCCGTTCGCGTCGAAGCACGCCGAGTAGAGGATTGCGTCATCAACCTTGAGGAACTCCGCCACCTTGGCCTCGAGCTGCTTGTGGATGTCCTGCGTGCCGCAGATGAACCTCACCGAGCTCATCCCGTAACCCCAGGTGTCCAGCGCCTTGTGGGCGGCTTCGATGACTTTCGGATGGCTCGACAGCCCGAGATAGTTGTTCGCGCAGAAATTGAGGACTTTCTTGCCGCCCTTCACGGTTATTTCAGCCCCCTGGGGGGTCATGATAATCCTCTCCTCCTTGTAAAGCCCCTGCTCCTTGATGCTGGCCAGTTCCTTCTGAAGGAAATCCTTCATTGCTCCGTACATCGTGACCTCCGAGAAAAAAAACCGGAAATCGTCCTCCCGGCGCTGGCCGGGCTGATATTTATACTTCGGTCTTCGTCTTTCCGTCCATGAGGGCCTTGAGGAGCGGCCCGAAGACCATCTTGTCCTTGGCGCTCTTCGAGCGGGTCTTGCCCGTAATCAGCGGGGATATCTCCGCGCCCGAGGAGATGTTCGTGAGAAGCGAGTTGCCGTTCGTGACCTTGGGCCCGCACGGCACGGCCCTCGAGATGCCCGAGATGAACTCCCACTTCTTCGACTTCTCATTGTACAGGACGTTGAGCCGTGTGTCATACACGAGCCTGCCTGCCTCTATCGGCCTCGAGTCGATGAGCCTCATCTGCTGTATGGATGCGTCCTCTTCGAACGAGTCGAACTTCTTGAGCTCGGTCTCGAATTCGTTCTTGCCGAGTATAATCATGTGCCTGCCGTCGAACTTGTCGTAGAGCTTCTTGGCGAGATTGCCTACGAGGGATTCCACCATGTGGAGGAAAACGCCCTTGCCGCCGGTCGAGTCCCAGCGCTTCAAGGCCCACCCGCCGCCCTTCGCGAGATCCCTGACGGCTTCGGCGGAGATTTCCTTGCCCATGAGCGTCTTGGGCCTGGAAATCTGAATCCCGCTCTTCTTCTCCCACCTGCGGAAACAGTCCTCCTCCTTGGTCTTGGACCGAAGGTCGTCTATCGGCCAGGGATTGATGAAGACCGTGTCGCCGGTTTCTTTTATGATCTTCTTGCCGAGTTCCAGCCCGTAGAACTGCGGCACGTGAATCCTCTCTATGCGGCGGTATACCATGTCGAGCGCGGTCCCCTTGACCCAGAGCCTGCCGTCCTTGACCTTGGGGGACTCGTCGGGAGTGACCCTGAAAACGTCGATTCCGGCCTTCTTGAACGCCTCGAACGCGAGCTCGTGCGCCAGCTCCTCCTCGCTCTCGGCATAGGGTCTCGTGAATATGCCGACCTTGGGGCTCCTCTTGCCAGTGCGGGCCTCGAAGATGTCCTGGAAGGTGCTGACAATCTTCTCGAGGATGCCCAGCGGGCTCGTGGGGTATTCCACGAGCTCCATGGGATCCTGTCCCTGGGCCTTGAGGTTCAGATACAGGCGGGACGAGAAGATGTTGGGGCATGCGGGATAGGAGTTGCAGCACGGCCCCTCGAGGATGGTCGGCCTTATATCCTCGACCGCCTTGCCGTCCTTGGTCGCGACCCCGGTTATAAGGATGTCGAGGCCGAGCAGGTAGCTGTGGGGCAGTCCGAGGAACTTCGTGTAGTCGAGGTATGCGTCGAGGGACTTGACGGCGATGTCCCACACCTTGTCCCAGACGCCGTCAACGATCCAGGTAGGCGATTCCAGGTAGGGCTTAAGCACTTGTTCCTTGCCCTTTTCCCCTGTCACGAGTCTCAGGTCTTGCTGAGCCATTTTCGTTCTCCAACAGAGACGGGTTTCAGACGGAACGGGAAATACTACCGGCGGTCCGGCGGCAATGTCAAAACAAAAAAGGGCTTGCCATGGCCCGCTGCGGAGCCATAATAGTCCTTTCTCTCTTGGAGACGCCGGCCGTCGGCGGCGGGCGTCCTTTCCGCGGACTGCTTTTCAAGGAGGGGGACATGACGGAACTCATCAACTCCGTGAACAAGGACTTCCAGAAAATCATCGACGGATTCCACACCAAGGAGAAGCCGTCGCGCTGGCTGCACGACGTGCTTTCCCAGGAGATGGACAAGGCGGGCTGCACGTTCGCCGCCGGCCCCATGCCGATTTTCATAAAGCCTTACTTCATCGACAGTTCCAGGATGCCGTATGTGCGCCACACCACCGAGACAATCGTCCGGATTCTCGACAAAATCACCGAGACCTATTACACCTCGGACGAGATGAAGCCCCTCTTCTACATGACCGAGGTCGAGCAGGAGGCAGTGGGCATAAAGACCGGGTTCAAAGGCAGGGTGAAAATCACGCGCAACGACGCCTTTATGACAGACGACTATCTCAAGTACTGCGAGTTCAACGCCGACAGCCCGGGCGGCCCCATGTATTCCGACCAGCAGGCTGAAATCATCGAGCAGAGCCCGGCCTTCAAGAAGCTCGCGGAAGCCTATGACCTCGGTCGCGACGTCATCATGCCGCAGGTGCTCAAGACCCTTCTCGACACGTACGCGGAGTTCAAGGGAACAAAGGGCGCCAAGCCGAAAATCGTGCTCTCCGGCGGCAAGGGCGGCACTTTCCCGGAATTCCTCGCAATCGTTGCGTGGCTCAAGAAGAAGGGGTTCGAGGCGGCCTTCTGCGATTCCCAGGAATGGAAATGGGACGGCAAGGACCTCGTGAGCCCGGATGGATTCAAGCCGGACGTAATCTACCGCCGCGGCTGGATTGGCGACTGGACGCACGTCTGGGACAAGGTCCAGCCCGTGGTGAAGGCCCTGAAGGCGGGCCGTGTCTGCATGGTGAACCCGCTCAGTTCCATCCTCGCCTCGAACAAGTCGCTGCTCGCCGTGCTCCAGATTCCGAAGGTCTTCAAGATGTTCACCCCTGACGAGCAGAAGGTAATCAAGGAAACCCTGCCCTGGACGTGGGTGGTAACGGAAGGCAAGGCGGACTACAACGGCAAGAAGGTGGATATCTACGACTTCATGGCCAAGAACAGGGAGAAGCTCGTGCTCAAGCCCATAGACCAGTACGGCGGCAAGGACGTCGCGGTCGGCCGCGCATGCACGGAACAGGAATGGAGCGGCTGGATTGAGAGCACCCGCAAGGCCAGGTTCGTCGTGCAGGAATACATCCCGATTCCGCAGGAAGCACTGCCCGTCATCGACGAGGCGTCTGGGAAGATAGTGTTCAAACCGAAGAACATCAATGTCAACTTCTACGCCTACGGCGGGGTGTACACGGGCGGCGTCGTCCGCAGCTCGGATTCGGCCATCATCAACGTGCACAAAGGCGGCGGCATGACGCCAATCATGTACGTCCGCGGAAAGAAGAAATAGCCCGGCCTAAGATGGCGGAGCCGACGTTCATCGGAGAGAGCGTCAAGAAGATCAGGAGCAGCCTCCTGCTCAAGGTCCTTGCCGCGGTTTCGGCGGCGGACTACGCCGCATACGTCGGTTTCACGCTCATCGGCTGGATTGACTGGCAGAAGACGATGCTGCTCTTCTTCTTCTCCGCGGTCGCGTGGTTCTTCACGGTTTTCTGGCTGCCTTTCTGGTCCGGGGCCGGCAGGAAGTACGGGATTGAGAGGAGCGGCAGGCTGTCGGAATTCGTCGACGGCTTCTCAATGCTCGCGCTGATCCTGGTCCAGGGCCTCTATACGGCCATTCTGCCGCTGATTATCGTGTACAGGTGACATGCAGTCGCTCGAAGGATTCAAGCGCCGCAATTCCGCCGGTGGCAAGGACGGCTTCCTCAGGAAGTTCCAGATGCCCTTCCTGCTCGTGAGCAGTCCGGGCGTGAGGGGCGGAAGGGCGCTATGGGTCCATCCGGTGCGGAACAGGTCCGAGGAGGGGCTATTCAAGGAGGAGATCTCCATCGGCCGGGCCGAGGAGAACGACATCGTGCTGGATCTGGAGTCCGTTTCCAAGAGCCATGCCCAGATAACCGAGACCGACGGCGAATGGCAGATTATCGACCTGAACTCGAAGAACGGCACCACGCTGAACGGCCTGCCCCTCGCCCCCTTCGCCGCAGCGTCGATAAGGTCCGGCCAGATCATCGGTTTCGGCAAGGAAGTCAAGGCGGTCTTCATGGGGCCTTCGGACTTCTGGAACAACGCGATTCGCGGGACCGGGGATCCCTTCGAAATCCATGGAACCGAGCAGGATTGAATATCTCTACCGCGGGGACGTGCTCGTCCTTAATTTCCTGACCGAGAGGTTCGAGGCCCTGGATGCTGGACTTTTTCTCCCAGCCGCCACGAACGCCCGCGGCATCACAGCCGCGGCCCTGTTCGGCGCCGCACGCACGCCAATACGCCCCACTCTCGACACCCTGCGCATCGCAACCCATGGGAGTTGTCGTCCCCCGCCCGTCGCCCCGTCGCGCAGCGGGAAGATTTACCCTTTCCTCATCTCCACTTTCGGCAGATCGGCGGGGTTGTCTGAGATGAGCGGCTCCCTGACCGGCGTCCCGTCGCTCCATTTGCCCATGGACTTCTGCCTCGGCGTGTTGCCGAGCGCCGCGTCGCGGTTCCTGCCGTTGAAAGCCGAGTCGCACAGGCCGTCGAACAGCTTCCAAAGCCCGTTGTAATCCAGGGCGTTCACGCTCTTCGAATCGCTCCTGGCCGCCCTCATGGCGAAAAGCTCCATGATGCGGCGCTCGAGCGGACCGACTTCTCCTTCCTCCTCCACCTCGTCCCCGGTCCCCGCGATTTTCTTGAAGCACACCGGCATGAAATGGTCCGCCTTGAGCTCGACGCCTTTCCTCGAGTCGGACAGCATCAGGACGTAGTCCTTGTTGTCGGCGGGTATCTGTGGCGTGCCCTCGAACAGCTTCCTCGCGTCGATATCCCCGACCACGTTGTCCTTCTCGGCCGCAACGCAGAGCATGAGCGTCTCCGGGGAAATCGCCGACAGGTCGGCGAACTCGAACCTCAGGAACGGCAGCCATGTGATTCCCGGCTCCACGGACATCAGGACCTTCGGCTTCGGAATCCCCCGCGCATCGGAAAGGGCAGCGATGTTCGCGGCTATGACTCCGCCGAGCGAATGGCCGACGACTGCGATTTTCGTCAGGTCGGGCTGGGGGCCCTTCGAGTCCTTCAGCTTCTGTATCGCGCTCCTGACGGCGTTTATCGAGTTGTCGGTGACGAACTGAACCGCGGGCGCGATCCTCTTCTGGTATCGGGGATACACGACGATGTTCCCGCGGCGCGCGATGTGTTCAATCCAGGCGCCGTAGATGTTCGGGTTTACCGCGCCCGCCCCGTGCATGAAGATCACCAGCGGCGCCTTGCCGGTCTCCGGGGAATCGGGAGAAAAAATCCAGTATTCCTTCTCCCCCTCCTCGTAGCGGGAAGCAGCGAACCCCTTGCACGGGTATTCCGCGCCGCCCGGGCCTTCCTGCGCCTGAGCCGGAGGAGAAACTTCTCCGGCCTTTTGCCCGTCCTCCCCTTGAGGAGCGCTCTCCCCGCCCGCGCACGGGCATGCATACAGCAGGGCAAGGATTGCCGCAAGAGCAATTCCATTCCTCATGTGCACCTCGGAAAGGGCCCGAAGCGGCTTCCCGCAAGGCGGGCATTGCCCGGCGGCGCGGGAAACCGTACTATTATAATGTTCTTCATCATTATAGTTCATACCGCGCATGACGTGGAGGATTCGATGAGAACAGGCCTGTGCTCCATGATATTGCTCCTGGCCTCGGCAGGACTCGCGGCCGCTGAGAACGGCCCCGCGGGCGAGACGGTGACCGTGAAGCTTAAAAAGACCGCGCTCCCCCTGTCGAGCTTCACCCAGGCCTCGGCCGCGAGCCACATCCGGTCCTCGGCGCCCGGGAACGTCCCGGCCGGATACGACACGCTCTTCGTCGGGAGGCTGGGCGCCGAGAGGACGCCGGACGGGCTCGAGATGGGCGGCGTCGAGGTCCGTTTCCTTCACCGGGGATACGACAGGGCCTCGTTCGAGATTTTCCATTGCCCGAAGGACGGCGAACCCGTCCGGCTCGAGCGGCTCCAGGGGGCCGTGCATGCAGTGTACGTGGCGTTCGGCCCCCTGATTATCGAAGGACTTCCGCCGCTTACCGTGCACTTCTATTACCCGACCTCCAAAGTCGAGGAATGGAAGCAGAGACCCGGGAGAGCACTGTTCGTGATTCCGATGGAATGCCTCTCGGGCGAAGCCGTGATTAACGGCAGGAAGACCGCGGTCGGGCTGTACGACCGCAATCTCAACTTGAAGTACGACGATTTCTGCACTCTCCACACCCACGACGGCGACTGGCTGCTCGTCGACGGGAACGGCGACGGGAAGTTCCTGGTCAACGCCCCGGGCCCCGACGTCATGGGGTTCACCAGGGTGGTTTCCCTCGGCGGAAGCTTCTGGAAACCGTCGCTGAAAGCCGATGAGCTCACGCTGACGCCCGCTGCGGTGGACATGTTCTCGGTCAGGCTCATCGGTCTGGGAATGCCGTGCAAAATCACCGGATGGTCCGTCCTGACCGGCGCCGTCGCCTGCGATCTCGACGAGCTGTCCTGCGCCAAGTTCCCGAAAGCGGCTTTCAGGCTCTACAGCTACGTCTGGACGCGCGACAACTGGCAGGTGATTGGCTCCCTGGGCGTGACCGGCCAGAGAAATCCTCCGGACGGCGGAATCATGGAGCTCGAGGCGGGCCCGGTCCTCAGGGGGGAAGTGAAGAAGAAGAGCGGCGAGGGCTCCGCGGCGATCTACACCTTCCGCTGTCTCGGCCGCGCGGGAGAAACGGTTACCGTGATGAACATGCAGAAGCGCGTCGACCCCGTCTTCGTCATAAAGGACGCGTCGGGGACCGAGGTCTTCAGGAAATCGATTCCCTTCGGCTGAGGCGGCATCGCTTCGTGCATTTGGAATGCACAAGACAGGCAGAACGGGCCCTTCGCCCTGACGGTCGAGTTCAATGCCGGACCTTTCGAGTACGTGTCCGACACGCTGAAGCTCGAAGAATAATATTCCACATGAAGCGGTCAGCAAGGCGCTTCACGTGGAATAGAGCAGCCGCTCGGCGTTGCCGCGGAGGATTTTCTCCTCGGCCTCTGCAGGAAGACCGAGCGACCTGACCGCCCCGATATGGGCGCCGACGTCCCCGGTCCCGGGCCAGTCCGATCCGAACAGGAAACGGTCGGCCTTCGCCGCGAGGTTAGGGAACAGGCTGGGCAGCTTCTCTATCGGCATGCCGGCGACGTCTATGTACACGTTCGGGTGCCTGCTCAGCATCCACCGCGCCCTGTCGTACCAGAATGGCCTCCCGCCGTGCGACATGACGATGGGAAGATCGCGGAACTCGTCCGCTATTTCGTCGAGCAGCAGAGGGTCCGCGTACTTGACCCTGGATCCCCTGAACAGCGACGTGCCGGTGTGGAACATGACCGGCAGTCCGGCCCCCTGCGCAAGCGCGTAGAACGGGTAAAGGCGCTCGTCCCCGGGCCAGTATCTCGCGTAGGATGGGAGCATCTTGAATCCCCTGATACCGAGCGTCCCGACGGCCTTCTCGAACTGCTCCTCCGGGGATTCATGCGAATCCAGGTCCACGGCTCCGAACGGGATTAGCCTGTCGGTGCCCCTGCACAGCTCCGCGGTGAACTCGTTGGGAATCACTCCGCTGGTCTTAGGGGCGTATTCGGAGAGGAGAACGGCCTTCTCCACGCCCTGGGAATCGAGGTACGTGAGCAGATCGTCCCGTCTGACCCCTGATGAGAATCGGTCGAAGAAGCCGGGATTGTTCTTCCTGAAGTACTCGCGCACCCAGGGCGTGAAATTCCCTGGAGGGGCCGCATGCACGTGGAAGTCGATTGCGCCGGGTGCCTTCATCATGGAACCTGCAAGTTAATCACGCCGTCCCGAAGCACGCCTCTTGCGCATTTACCGGATCGGAGTGCTTCAATTCTAGACGAGAAATCCGGCTAATCAGAATGAAAATCCCGAAAGCCGCGCGTGGCGGGTAAAAGCATCACGCTGAAAATCCCTGGATTCCGGCTTTCGCCGGAATGACCATTATGAAGCCATGCCCTCGGCTCTGACCAGCAAAATTAATGACAGGGAGTCTTTGCGGGTCGCCCGCTGAGCGGGGGGACA
The DNA here is from genome assembly GCA_020723505.1 of Candidatus Kuenenia stuttgartensis. Lineage (GTDB taxonomy): Bacteria > Planctomycetota > JAKEIC01 > JAKEIC01 > DYIT01 > DYIT01. Next base: position 23,349 of record DYIT01000040.1, on the reverse strand, counting down.
TGGTCGCAGGGCGTCGCACGATCCGCATGCGAGCGCAAGCAAAGTCTGAACCGAGATCCGGACTCGAGCAAGAGTTGGTTCGTCATTCCGGCGGAAGCCGGAATCCAGGCAGCATCATCGGCCTCCGGAGGATGAGGACGAAACCATGAATCCCTTCCATTCCTTTTCGAACGTCTCGGCCGTCCAGCCTGCAGCGGCGAGCGCGTTCCACCCGCCCTTCGGGTCCTGCTTCCAGCCCTCTTTCGCGAGCGCCTCGAGCGCCTTGCCCGTTTCCTGCGCATGCCCGAGCAGGAAGGCCGCGAGGCATGCCATCATGACCCGCTGGGAGGAGGGGATCTCGAACTCCCCTTCGCGGCCGAGCACGGTCTGGACGGACGGATTCCGCCCCTTCCCCGCCTCTTGGGCCATGCTCTTCTTCCACGAGAAATGGTCGAACCAGGGATCAAACTCCTGCTCCGTCTTGGGCCTCTCGAATCCGAGCGAAGGCGCTACGGCGCCGAGGACCGTCGCGGAGACCGTGTCGGAGAGACCGGCCCAGAGCCAGAGGGGTAGGTTGAACATCCCGAGCCTGTCGAACCCGAGCTTGAGAGCGCCCAGCAGGCAGGAGGCGTGGAAGTCCCTCCCGCCGGCCTCACCGCAGAAGGCGAAAGCCGACCTCTCGGGATCGGCGTAGCCCATGCCCTGGTTCCTGACCGCGGCCTTGGATTCGCCTTCCAGCTCCGCAATCCCGTCCACGAACCTGCCGAATTCCTCATCCCCGGCGAGGATGAGAATCCTGACCGGCGGGTCGAAGGAAGCGGGCACGGGCTTTCCCGCGAGCCTCGCCGCCTCGGAAAGCCCCTTCTCGAACAATCCGGCCAGGGTTTCCGCCGCGGCGGAATCCGCAAGGCCCTCCATTTCGAAATGGGCGGAGGCGAACCTCGGTCCTTTGAGGCCCAGCGCCGCCCCGATCTCAGACGCTCCGGGGTTCTGCCTGAGTTCGGCCGCTCGCCTGCATTCCCCGAGCGCTTTTACGACCCTAGCGTCCCTCTCCTTCTCGAACGCTTCCAATGCCGCCGCCTCCGCCGCCTCGGCGGGATTGAGCCAGCGCGGCCACTTGTGCCTGTAGGTGCCGAACCTGAAGCCGAGCCTGAGGAGCGATTCCCGCGCCCGGTCGGGAGCCTTCGCCTGGCCCCAAGAAGGCACGAGTTCCGACATGCCCGCCACCGTCATGTAGGCCTCGCCCGCAGGGATTGACGCCCCTGATTTCCTGACAAGGCCGTCGAGATCGTCGAGGAATTCCGAGAGGAAACGGTCAAGGCCCGTTTTCCAGAACGCGGCCACGGTCGCGCAATCCGCCTGCGCGGCGTGCCCCTTCTCCGCGAGCTCCGCGCTTTCGGGCATCACTGACGGTGTCGGAGGCTTAGGAAGGTTCCTCCATGAGAGGGGCTTAAGGAAGGACAGGTATTCCCTGATTCTGGCGAGCCCATCGATTCCCGAATCCATGGACTCCGCAAGCTTCAGGTACTCGAAAGCCGCGTAGAAGCACTTCGCGTTCGCGCATTTCACCGCGGTCTCGGCGGCCGACCGCGCTCGCGAGGCCTTGAGCTTCGCAACAGCGTCGGCTGCGGGCGCCTTTTCCTCGCCGGCGGCGGGAACCGAGGAAAGCAGGAAAAAAAGCACGCATGCCGTCAAGGCGCGTCCAAGTGCGGGACGCCGGTCTTCCGAACCGGAGGTGAAATCGCCGGGGGTCATGAGGATACCGTTCAGATATGAAGACAGCTGATTATAACAAACATGACCCGGACGAGCCTGATCCGGACAAGGATGCAATCCAGGCTCGCCCGGGCCATATATGGAACCGGGAATCAGGAACCGCCAATCAACGCGAATGAACGCGAATCAATCCATGGTCGAAGACAGAGGCAGTGAACTGGATCGCTTTGACCCGCATCTGCCGGGTCAGAGCTCCGGATTCTCAGCCCTGTGGAGCAGGAATTTGATGAAGGATACCAGCTCCTCCCTGTGCTTCGAATTGAGGAGGGCCTTCACCTGCTCGAGTATCTTGATTTCCGAGAAATTGTCGTAAATCATCTTCTTGATGGCGGCCTGGTCGTCAATCCCGTTCCTGAGGATGTACATCACGAGCGAGGCTTTCTTCGCGAGAGGCTGCGCCATGTAGAGGCGGAACGCCTCCTCGTCCGCGTCGAGAAGCTTGCGCAACTGCCATGGCTCGAGGAACTTCCCGAAACGCGCGGTCTTCGGAGAAGGCTCGCTTGCCTCGCCCCCGGCAGTCTCCTCGCGCACGAGGTTCGAGAAGTACACCGGACGGAAATCGCGCTCCACGGCGTCGAAAAGGCGCTGCCTGGATACGGGGTCCAGGCGCAGGCCCTCGGCCAGGGCCTGGAAATCCGCGGTAAGGTCCGGGATTTCCGATCCGCTCTCGAACGCGAGAAAACGCTCTACCGGCATGCCCGCGGCGGCGGCCACGTCCTTCGGGTTCAGCCCTGAAGCCTCCCGAATCTCCCTGATTACCGCATGGGCGCTCTGGGGCGGGAACATGGGCCCCCTGCCCTTGAGCAGCCAATCCGCGCTCACGCCGGTCCGTTCAATCACCTGCACGATGGCGTCCAGCAGCGGCTTGCGCTTCCTGCGCTCGTATTCGTGGTAGGTCGTCGGAGGGAGCTTGAGCCATTCGGAGAACTTCCTCTGGCCCATACCGTAGTTGTTCCTGAGCTGCTCGAGCCTGGACGCGAAACCTTCGAGCACCGGCGAAACGCCGGTCTCGATTTCAGACCCGTCTGACTCGCTTTTCATCAATCACCTTCTGTTCTTCCTCGAGGGCTTCGCTTCCGCGGGGCCCGGGACGGACGCCTGCGAACCGCCGTTGAGCACCTCGTCGATTTTGAGGGCCACCAGCATGTTCTCCTCCTCGGTCCTGCACGCAATCCTCGCGAAATCGGGCCCTATCCCGATCTTGTTGGAGCAATCCCGGATGTAGATGTTGTGCCTCGCGAGCAGCTCGTCCCGCAGAGCGGCGGCGCTCATGCCCGACTCGATTCTCGCCAGCACGAAGTTCGTCGCGGACGGGAATGCGTTGATCCCTTTTATCCTTCCCAGCGCCTCTCTCAGCGCCTGCGTGCATGCAATCACCTTCACACGCGATATCTCGTAGTCCTTGGCGTATTGCGGCAGGCGGTCGAGGAAGAACTCGGCCATCGAGTTGCTGTTCCACACCGGAAGCTGCCTGCGCAGCTCCGCGGCCCTGGCCCTGTCCGCGGTCACGGCGTATCCGAGCCTCAGTCCGGGAAGGCCGTAGATCTTGCCCAGGCTCTTCACAACCACGAGGTTCTTGTGCTGCTCGCAGAGGTTTGCGACGGTCGGGGGAGTGTCCACCGACGCGAAGTCGGAAAAGGATTCGTCGACCATGACGAGGTCGAGATCGGAGAGCATCTCGAGCAGCCTCCTCACGTCCCCGATGGGAAGGTACTGGCCGGAGGGATTGTCCGGGTTGATTAGCACGGCCGCGTTGGCGCCCTTCGAAAGGGCCTCGGACGCGAGCCGCTCGACGTCCACGCGGAAATGGGAGGCCGGATCGCCCGTCACGTGGCGAATCTTCTTCCCGTGCTTCTCCGCGGTCTCCAGGTACTCGCTGAAAGTCGGCACCGGTATCGCGAGGTCCTTCACCCAGATGCGCGTCATGTGGTCGATGAGCTCGGTCGCCCCGTTGCCGACCACGACCATGTCCGGATCAAGGCCGGTGAATCTCGACACCTTCTCGGATACCTCTCGGTTCAGGGACGGATAGGCGCGCATGAGGTGCTCGATTTTCATCCTGAGCTCCCGCGTCAGGCTCTCCGGCGGAAAGAACGGATTCGCGAGGTAGCAGAAATCGTGGATATACAGGGCGTCGAAGTCCTCGAACAGTGACTGGAGCGAAGGCGAGTGGGATGTCCTGCCGAAAAGCTCCTTGCGCACGGGCGCGTGCCTCGTCTCCTCCCAGAATATTCCCCTGGCCTTCTCATAGTCGGATGCGAAGTCGATTTCCGTCCAGTGCTGGCCGTCCGTCGAAGGCGCCTCGACCTCGATTCTCTGCACCAGGGTCTGGATTGCGGCTTCGTAGAACTCCGTCCTGCCTCCGCCGCTGATGAGGGCATCGAGTTCGGATCCGAACTCTTTAAGCGCGGACCCGCGGAACCTGCCCATGCCGATGTATTCGCCGTCGCCCTCCTCTGCTTCAAACTTCTTTGAAATCTTCGAAATGACCCCGTTCCTGAGCCGCACTTTCATTTCCTCGGGCCCGAGACCGCCCTTGAAGTCGGAGATGAGGAATGCCTCCGATCTCGTCTTCATGAGCTTCGCGACAATCCTCTTGTCGACCACGAGGTCGCCCTCGATTATGAGAAGGTCGTCGTCCCAGTAGGGCATCGAAAGCCAGAGCGAGTACGATGTCCCCGTCGTGCTGTATGAGGGGTTCTCAACGTCTCGGATTTTGAGCGCAGGTCTCTTAGCCGCCAGGTTCCTGAGCTCCTTGTTGACTACCGGAGCGCAGTATCCCGTGACAACCACGAAATCGTTCACCCCTTCGTCCGCAAGCTGGCCGACCACGCGGTCGAGAAGCGTCCTGCCGTTGATTTCCAGCAGAGCCTTGGGCTTGTTCTGAGTCAGCGGATACAACCTTGATCCCATGCCTGCGGCAAGTATCACAGCTTTCATGTTGCCTCCTTAAACCTTGATTCGCCGGCAGTCTTTGATGGGGCGAATCAAGGTTTTTCAAACATCTCTACTGTTACCGGAATGATTCTCGATTTGAGATATTACTTTAAATCCTGAAAAACCAATTAGTTATGTCAATGAGTCGGGTAACCACCTGAATAAAACCCTATTTCTGTTCTGAATTCAGAATAATTATACAACAATTCTGAGTAAAGTAAAGAGGGAAAATGCTCTCTGAAGAAAATTTGTTGAAGGGGGTACCGGGGGACATTGGCGACGACGAGCGCTGCTTGGTAAAGCCTACTTCTTTTCTTCGGAACGTTTTTTTGATTGAGTTGGCAGTTCGAACTTTTCTTTGTTCTTCTCCCACCACTGTTTACAATCACCAACGGTCGCCGTAAGGGGCAACATTCCGTCGGACAAGTTCGAGATGGCTGGAATTAGATCGGGGAATTGTTCAACCTTGTCAATAAGGTAGGGCAAGACCGGAATTCCAAGATCAACAATATTTTGATAGGTCTCCTGCGCCTCTTTCCCCTTCCCTTCCAATTTTAACGTCTTCCATTTGGCATGAAGTTTGGCAAAGCATTCGCCGGTCTTGAATCGACCTTCCTTCCACCATTTCACATACATACTAGCGGCACTGAGATCTGATCAAGGCTCGAAATTCCAAGTACGCGGACAGGGAATTGTAGCGCGTCGGTTTCCGTGACTGTGAAGGGGCCGGTGCCGACGATTTCGACGGAAACAGGCGGCGCTGGTCCTTCAGAAACCGAGACTTGAATTCCGTCCTGCACGAATCCCGTGAATCCCGCGATTTCCGCGGTCATGAGCAGGACAAGCCCCGGATTTCGGGAATACGGGGCGGATCCGGCGGGGGCAGTGAAGTCGAAGGAACCGCTTAAAACGCCGTTCCCGGGGACGAGTGAAGCAGGATTCAGGACGCCCGCGGCGAGAACGTATGCCCCGTCGACTGTCTGAAGCACCCAGCGGATGTCCTCGACAGTCACCTGGTCCGGGGCTATCTGGAAGCCGATGGAGGAGGTCCCGCCTTCCTCGAGGGAGATTGGCGAAGCAGAGGTGATTTCAAGGATCGGCCTGTTCAGCACTGTCATCGTACGGCTGTCTTCAGCCCTGACCTGACCGTCGATGATCACGCTGACTGAAACCAGCACCTGCCCGGTCCCCATGGATGCGGTGTGCCAGCCGTCCTGCACCAGGAAAGCGGCAGTGCCGAGAATGTGGTCGTTCAGGAAAAGCGTGGACAGGTCTACGTTGGAGGAGAGTATCTGCAAGCCTGTGTATGCATCGAGCACTTCGTAGGTGATTGCATCGATGTCGGAAAGGATGGTCTTGGGCGAAATCAGGAAGTTGAACTCGACGTCTTCGCCCTCGAACACCGGCGACTGCGGTCCTGCGTAGATTGTCAGGTTCACCGGAACCGGGGGCTTGGGCGAGACTATGAGCATGATTGACGCAATCGCGGACGGATATCCCGCGACGTCGCATTGAACGATGAAGGTCTGGTTCTCGGTCTGCGTGACTATGCCTTCGGGAACCGTGAAATTGACCTGCCCGAGGAGCGCGCCGCCGGCCGGCGTCAAGGTCGCGGGATCAATGTGTTCGCCGTAGACAGGGTTGCCCGCGGCGTTGCGCACGTACCATTCGAGGTTGGTTATCAAGCCCTGGGCCTGCGCGGGGGTGATTTGGAAAGCGATGGAAACAGGGTCGCCTTCGGTCGCGGTCACGGGCGATGGTGTTGTAATTGCCACGGAAGGCTGCGGCATTGGTCGGGTCACGAAGAGCATGACTTCGTCCGAAGCAGGGCAGCCGGGAGTTTCAACCACCACGCGCACGAAATAGATTCCCTCTTCAGCAGGGGACATTAACCCGTGTGAGCCCGTCACTTCGTATCCGACTATGGAAAACGATCCGAGGTCGATGTTCTCGACCCTGTCCGGCAGTCCGCCATGAGGCCCGATTTCCATGCGGGCCAGAGTGCTGTCCGGAACGGGAGAGATAATAGTGATTCCGATGGAAGCAGGAACGCCGGGTTCGAGCTCGAACGGCGAGGAAGGAGTTGTGATGGCGACCTCCGGAGCAGGGCCATGCCCGAGCAGCACGGTCACCGGGACTTCAGCGACGTTCTGGATGAGGATGGGATTTCCGGATACCGGGTCGTCCACCTGCGTCTCAGCCGTGAATCGCAGGAAAAGCTGCGTCATGCCCGCGGTTCCCGCGGGCGGGGTGAAGGAGGTTTCGAATATGAACCGGTTGGGGTTGAATGGGTCCTGCTGGAAGCTCGAGGGAGAAATGTCCTGCGTGAGGATTACAGCCCCGTCAGACTTGTCAATCAGGTCGAGGTCAGCGTTGTTTATCTGGAACCCGAGCAGGTTCGGGTCCGGAGGGGGGATGACGATGAGGGTGATTTCCGAGGCATCGCCTTCCACTGCCGTCACTGATGCGGGGTAGATTTGGACTTCATCGACCGTCGATGATGCAGGATCCGAGGAGGAGAGGACGGTGATTCCGCCTGAAGCGTCTTTCTTCACGTACTCTGCGACAATCTGGATTGATCCTGGTTTGACGCCTTCTATGAGGCAGATCGAATGATCGTCCGGATTGTCCGGGAAGGAGAGTTTCACCACGCCCGCCCCTGCGACGACTTTCCATGATACTATGCCTCCGGACAGGCCATCCGGAATCGTCGCCTTTGCGTTCACTGAATTGCCCACGGGAATGCAGGCAGGCAGGGAGACGGTTATCTTGTCACTACCCCCCCCAGCAACCGTCATGCCGGCAACCCAGATTGCGGCAAGAAGAAAACCGAACGCAACGGGAAAGATGTTGCGGTTCGTAGGACTGCGTGCGGGATCAGGTTTGTTCTTTTCGCTGTCCATACCTTTATGCTCCTCACTGCTTTTTTTTAATGGTGGTCCTCTCGGGTTCGTTGGGCGAAGAATTCTTCGCCCCTACAGGGTTATTCCCGGGCACGGCGTGCCGTGCCCCTACGGGCAATCGGCCTATCGCCCGTGGGGGGGTGCCGCTATCGGGCGAGGCATGCCGTGCCCCTACGGGATTATCGTTACGGGGCAAGGCTCCCCTCGCCCCAGCGGACTGCTTTCTCTCGCGCGATTGAAGAGCTGCTTCCGCCCGCATGTGCAGCGCGTGGCGGACGTCGAACCGGTTACTGATAATCTTCATTATCTCCAACGAGTTTTCCGAATCGGAGTTCATCGCTGTTTTCAGAATCCTCTCGACGAGGCTCTCGCTTCCGGTCCTTGCGAGTTCCTTAATCTTCGAATCTTCGTCCTTCGAATCATTCCTGATGAGCTGCGCAATCGCCTTGTTCACCGGCCACTGGCTGTCGGCCGAACTTCTCTCAACGAAGGAGGCGAGGATTTCCTGGCTCGAATCCGGGAACTTCTCGGATATCACATCTATCGCCTCGACTTTCACGCGGTCTTCGCATTCTCCTTCGAGGACTTTCCTGATTGCCGCGGGTGATTCAATCTGCCCGGGTTTAAGGAATTCGAAGATGTTATCGGCTCGCAGATTCCTTGCCGCAGCAAGGTCCGAAGCCAGATCTAACCTTGCGACCAGGGAAAGCAGATGTTCATCATTTCCATTCTTCCCCTGGGCAACCATTGTCTCGAACCGATCCGGGGACGTCTCCCGAAGGATTCGGATTGCATTCATTACGAGCCATTCTTCGCCGGGGTCGTTCATCCCGCATGAGAATTTCACGAGAAGATCAAGGCAGCCCTTGGTTGCCATCTCTCCAAGGAGGTTCAGCAGCGCAAGTATGGTTCTGCCGTATGTTCGGCTGAAAAGCGCCTTCTCGACGTGAGGCAGGATGTCTTCGCCCAAGCGACGCAGCTCTCTACAGATGCGGAGGATCTCTGCGTTTTGACTAATCCTTGCCGCGCTGTCGAGACTCCTGAGAAGGGCGTTTATTCTACCGTCTATCGAGGAGGATGCAGGCGCAGGCATCGCGGCTGATGAAGATGAAAGGGATTCAATCGCAGGCCCGCGTGCGTTGATATGCCTTATGACCAAGCCCGCAAGGCAAGCTACGGCGAGAAAAGACAACGCCGTTATAGGTGTCTTGATTCCCATGCCCGAATCCCGATTGAACTATCGACTCAGCGCCATCGAAAGGCGACCGGTGCAATGACATGCTTGTATGCATTTTAAACGGGAAACAATCATCGAAGTTCAAGAAAAATCCATCATAACTTCTTGTCCCTGAATGACTTTGCTCACAATGTTCGCAAATATCGTGCAGTATATTGATACCTCGTGACTTGCGCGTTTTGTGTCCGACAGGGGAAGTATAATTGGATTCATGAGTTCCTAATTCAAGCTGGATTCCGGCTTTCGCCGGAATGACGCTGGTATGCTTAAGCCGTGGTACAGAGTCTGTCCCAGAAGCAAGAACGAACGAATGCGTCTGCATGAAATCGCATTCATTCGCGGCGAAGCCCGCCCCGCCTTCGCCTTGATTTGAATATCATAAGACTTCGGCGTTCTGAGTCGAATGGGTTATGGAATTCCTCGACTGCGCTGCGCTCAGCTCGGGATTGATTCGCCCGAAAGGAGGGCTTTCTATGGGCGAATCAAGCTTGATATCCTGCCTGAAGAGGGCTATGTTGAGAGGTTCGGTTTCGATTATATGGCTGTTCGTTTTGAGGACTTATCCATGTCGCTCCTCGATAAAAGACCTGAAAACTTCAAGAAGGCCTACCCGAACTCCAAGGTCCTTGCGGTCAACGGCAAGGCGATTATCAAGTCCGCGATGACCGAGGGGGATCACTGGGTGGCCATGGCATGCAACATCCGCCATCAGACCGCCCTTCCCGGCATAATCAAGGCTTCGATGGAGCTCAACGCGCCCGTCATCTACGAGATTGCTCTCTCGGAGAGCGACATGAAGGGCGGATACACCGGCCTCACTCCAAAGGGATTCATCGACGTAGTGGTCGACATCAACGAGAAGATGGGCAACACCGGCGACAAGGCCGTGCCCTTCGCCATCCATCGCGACCACACGACCGTGAAGAATCCGACACGGAAGGCGTTCGACGCCGCGGACGAGATTATCAGGAAGTCCATCGAATACGGCTACACCTTCTTCTCAATCGACGCCTCGTTCCTCCCCATGGGGCAGAACATAGCAATCAGTTCCCTGCTATCCAAGCAGGTCGTGGATGCAGGCCTCGCGTACGAATCGGAGGTCGGGGAAATCGGCGGCAAGGAAGGGAACTCCACGGTCACCGACGCGGTCACGCTGGTCGAGGAGCTGGTAAGGCTCGGACTCAAGCCGGATTTGATTGCAATCAACAACGGCACGTCGCACGGGAACACGAGGGGCAACATAGATCTTGATCTCTCGCGCAGGACCTACCAGGCCATGTCGCCCTGGGGCGTGGGGATAGCGCAGCACGGCACGACCGGGACACCGCTCGAGGAAATCGGCAACTTCTACAAGTCCGGGATCTTCAAGGCGAACATCGGCACCCACTGGCAGAACGTCACCTGGGGGCTCGTCACCGACGAGACGGGCGTTGCGGTTGCCAAGGGGCCTTCGTACCAGAAGGACCCGAACCGCGGCGTGTCCCCGGAAACCTGGGCCCAGATGGAGAAGATGGCCGCCGAAAAGGGATGGAAGGGCGGAGACATGAAGAGCCTCAACATGCCCTTCCGCGAGGCAATCATCAAGGAGCATGCGGAGAACAAGAAGATAAGGGACCGCATCGACGCGGACGTGTACGCCTCCGCCGCGGCCTTCTTCAAGGCCCTGAAGGGCGTCGGCAAGGCCGAGCACGTAAAGAGCCTGTTGAAATAACCGAATCCGCGCCGGGTCCCGGACATGCGAAGCCCGGCGCGGATTCTGAAACCCGCAGGTCTTCGGCCTGGAGATGCGAAGGGGGTTCCATGGCTTTTCAGCGATGCTGGGTAATGCATTTTCCCGCGGCGGCGGCGCTCGCTCTCGCGATGGCCGCAGGATGCAGCCGGAATACCGCCGTCCAGGGGCAGGGCGACGCCCGGGCGGCCGATTCGCAGCATGCGGCCGCAACGCCGCCGGTGGAGCCCGGCGAAAAGATTCCCGCGAATCTCGGATCCATGGTCGAGATCCCGGGCGGCTGGTTCATCATGGGCGACGACAGGGGCAAGGTCTTCGAGCGGCCCGCCCACAAGGTCTTCGTCGATCCGTTCCTACTGGACGTCTATGCGGTCACTAACCTCGAATACTGGAAGTTCGTCAGGGCCGCGGGCCGCCCCGCCCCGCCCCACTGGACCGGCGGAACCTACGGAAAGGGAAGGGCGCTCCATCCCGTGACGAACGTCACGTGGGAGGACGCATGCGCCTATGCCGCATGGGCGGGTAAAAGACTGCCCACCGAAGCGGAGTGGGAATTCGCCTGCAGGGGGCCCGACAGCAGGAGGTTCGCGTACGGGAACGAGTTCAACCAGAAGATAACGAACAGCGGATATTCCGGCATCTGCGACACCGTACCGGTCGATGCATTCCCGGAAGGCATGTCCGTTTTCGGCTGCTACAACATGACCGGGAACGTCTGGGAGTGGGTTTCCGACTGGTTCCTCGTTAGCTACTACAAGGACAAGGACGGCCAGAAGAACCCCAAGGGCCCCGCGTCCGGCACCATGAGGGTCTCCAAGGGCGGATCGTGGACTACGGACGACGACTCGTGCAGGGCGGCGTATAAATGCCGCTCTCTGCCCGGAGCGAGATGGGGCTATTGCGGATTCCGGTGCGCGAGGTCGGTCAAACCCGCGCCGGGAGCGAAGCCCCCGGCCCGCGACATGGTCCTGATTCCCGCGGGGCATTTCCTGATGGGTTCGGACGATTACACCTTCGAGTATCCCAGGAGGAAAATCCACCTCGACGCCTACTTCATCGACAGGCTTCCAGTGACGAACGAGGACTACTTCCTGTTCTGCGCCTCCTCGGGCCATGCCCCCCCGCCACACTGGCATGCCGGTTGCTTCCCGGAAGGCGAGGAGAAGCATCCTGTCTGCAACGTCACCATCGACGACGCGAGGGCCTATGCCGCATGGGCGGGCAAGAGGCTTCCCACCGAAGCGGAATGGGAAAAGGCCGCGCGGGGCGAGGACGGCAGGGCCTACCCCTGGGGGAACGAGTTCGATCCCAAGAAGTGCAATACCGAAATGGCCAACATAGGCCACACGGTGCCCGTGGGGTCCTACCCCGACAGCATAAGCCCCTTCGGCGTGTCGGACATGTGCGGCAACGTCTGGGAGTGGGTCGATGGATTCTGGCACACGTCGTGGTTCGAGGAGGCTCCGGACCGGAATCACAAGGGCCCGCCGGCCGGGGACATGAACGTGCTCAGGGGCGGGACCTGGTCGACTCACTACCTGAATTGCAGGACCTTCTCGAGATGCCCGGCCCTCAAAGGTTGCAGATGGGGATACTGCGGGTTCAGATGCGCAGCCGACGCGCCCGCCGGAGGGGGCGGGGACGGATCGAAAAAGGGATAGGCTGACGAGAGAGGCAGCGGGCTGCTGCGGTCCGCGGCGGCGGCCCTGGATTCCGGCTTTCGCCGGAATGACGCGGGTGTGCCGTAGCCGCGGCACGGAGCCTGTCCGCACTACGCAACTACGGCCTTAGGCCTTCAGCCTTCGGCCTGATATTCGCGCAACGTGCGACGGCTCACGTCCTACGTGCGCTCCCCCTCCTCCCCACCGCCCCTTTCGCGAAAAGCCATGGCGCGGCGACCAGCAGCCAGCGTATGAACGCGAGGTACGATTTCTTTCCGGCAGGCACCTTGATGTACTCGTCCAGGACGCCCGGGTTCCTGGAGAATATCCTCATGAAAAGCCAGGGCGCCCTGTGCAGGATTTCCGAGAGCCGCAGGGAATACTCCAGATGCAGGCCGAACTCGGCTCTGCAAATCCTCGCGTACTCGGAGAGCCTTGTCCGGGACAGGTTGCCTTCCCTTATCGCCGATGCCAGCACCCTGGCGGCAATCCTGCCCGATTTGACCGCATAGGCTATTCCCTCTCCGTAGAACGCGTCCACGAAACCCGCCGAATCGCCGGCCAGGAGGAGCCTGTCCGCCGCGAGATTCCTCCTGACGCCGCCGAGAGGAATGAGATGGCCGCGAATGCCGCTGTCCGGGGGAAGAAGGCCCCTGAGGCGGCAGAACGACCGGAACAGATCCACAGGCTTTTCCGCAGCCGACCTCAGCATGCCCACTCCCACGGAACAATATGTCCCGTGGTGGAACACCCATCCATACCCGAAAGGGGCGACGCCGAGCTGGATGTCCACAATCTCCTTCAGGTCCGCGAAGCGATCGGGCTTGGCCGTCGCGAACCTGTGCTCGATGCAGATTCCCGAGGTCGCAGGCCCGTCCGGGACCCGGACTTTCCGAATCAGCCTCCCCGACGCGCCCTGGGCGATGACCGCGGCCTTCGCGGGGATGAGCTCGCGGGCCGTGACGATTTCCAGGCCGCGCGGACCCGTCCGGATGTCCTCCGCTTTGCCGACGGCGAATTCGGCGCCTGCTTCCACCGCCTTCTGGACGAGGAAATGGTCGAACTTCTCCCTCGACACCAGGACCGCGACGCTTTTCGCGGCCTTGGTTTCGGAGGACCAATCCCGGAAGCGGACCCTCGCGCCGAAGCACTCGCCGTCCGCCAGGGACCCTGGAAGCCCGAATCCTAAGCTGTCGAGCGCGGCCTTCGAGACGGCGCCGCCGCAGAGCTTGGGCCTTGGCATGGCTTCCTTGTCGAGCAGCATCACGTCGAGTCCCAGCAGCGCAGCCTCTCGCGCGGCCGAGCTTCCGGCCGGCCCTGCGCCTATTACGGCCACGTCGTATACGCGCTTCATCATCAGAACTTCCGGTGCAGCAAGAAAGAAGGACGCAGAGGACTAGGATAAACCACCCAAGACGCCGAAGACACCGAAAATCATGCCGGTTGGGTTTGGCTCCAGTCCCGGGGCGCTTCTTCATGACCCGGACGAGCCGGAACCGAACATCGATGCAAGGCAAGGCTCGTCCGGGTCATGTCACGCGCTCCGAGCGTGCATTCCTCTGATTCTTTTCAATTTCTACAATGTTAACTGCTGCCGGATTTCGATGGAAACCGAAGAGTATAAACTGCGGTAAAGCTTCCAGAGAAGAGTCGCTTGGTCAAGCCGAAGGCCTGCGCTCGACGTAAACTGCCTCCGGTTTTTGATGGAAATCGATAGGTAAAAACTGGGCCGCAGCTTCCGGAGAAGAGTCGCTTGATCAAGCCGAAGGCTTGTTGCATTCCGGCACTTCGCCGATAATACAAGCATGCCCGAACTCAAGCTCAGGAAAACCGGTCCGATTCTGAACGCGGCCAATGTCGTCACGTCCTGGCGCATAGCGATGTGCCCGGTCTTCATAGCGGTCTTCCTTTCCGAGGGCCTCTGGGCGAAGGTGGCGGTGCTGGCAATCGCCCTCTCGTTCGAGCTGAGCGACCTCCTGGACGGCATCCTCGCGCGGAGAATCGTCGGGTCGTCCGATTTCGGAGCCCTCTTCGATCCGTTCGCGGACAGCGTGTCAAGATTCACCATCTTCCTGTGCTTCATGCACGCCGGATACGCAAGCATCTGGATGGTGGCCGTAATCTTCTTCCGCGACATGATGGTTTCGTACATAAGGGTCTGGGCCGCGAAGAGCGGATTCATCCTCGCGGCGCGCCTCAGCGGGAAAATCAAGGCGGTCTGCCAGGGAACGGGCATCTTGGCAATCAACCTTCTTGCGGTGCTCAGGGAGACGGGGGCCATCGGCGATCCCGGGGACGCGGCCTGCTGGACCGCGGGGGCTCCGGCGTGGATAATGACCGGCGTAGCGTGCGTGACCGCAGCTTCGGGAATCGACTATCTGGCGTCCAACGCGGGCATATTCAGGCGGACCGATGGGAACTGAAGCAATGCTCCGCGGCAGGGCGATAAAGGCCGGCGTCGCCGAGGGAACGGTGCTTTTCACGGAAGCCCCCCTCGCCTTCTTCGGGATGATTGATCCCGGGACCGGAGTAATAACCGACTCCAACCATCCCCTGAAGGGGGAATCGGTCGCGGGGAGAATCCTCGTCTTCCCGCATGCGAAGGGGAGCACTGTGGGATCCTACACGATTTACGCCCTGGCCCGGAACGGAAAGGCGCCTGCGGGCATGGTGATGGCCTCGTGCGAGGCCATCGTGGCGGCAGGCGCCGTCATGGCCGGCATCCCGGCGGTCGACTTGGTCGACATCCGCGCCATGAAGGACTGGACTCGAGCCCGCATCAGCGGCATGGAGGTGGGAATTGCCTGATCTCGTATTCGTGAAGATTGGCGGGGCGGTGGCCACGGACAAGGAGAAGGAGGCGACGCTGAGGCCGGCGGCGCTGGCGGACGCCGCGCAGGCGCTCAAGGCCGCGGCCGACGAGGGGGGGATCCAGCTGCTCCTGGGGCACGGCGGAGGGTCCTTCGGCCATTTCCCGGCCAGGAGGTACGAGGTGAAGTCGGGAATCCACCCGAAATGGGGATTCGACGGATTCCAGATTACCCGCGGATGGATGGAGGAGCTGAACGGTAAAATCCTTGCCGCCTTCGCCGCCAAGGGGCTCAAGCTGTACCCGATACAGCCTTCGTCCTGCCTCGTGGCGGAATCCGGAAGGATAGCGGTGTTCGAGACGAGTCCGATAGCCGCGCTTCTCAGGTTCGGACGCATCCCCGTCATCTGGGGCGACGCAGTCCTGGACCGGAGCTTCGGGTTCACCATCGTGTCTACGGAATCGCTCTTCGCCCACCTTGCGGCGAAGTTCGGCCCCGCAAGGGTGGTGGTGCTGACGGACGTGGACGGCGTGTTCAGGCATGCCGAAGAAGCGCATGCGCCGGGAGCGTCGCCGATAAGGACGATCACCCCCTCCATGTTCGAATCCATGAAGGAGGATCTTCGGCAGGTGACGGGCGTGGACGTGACCGGGGGGATGTTCGAGAAGGTGGAGAAGCTCCTGAAGCTCGCCCGCGAAATACCGAAGGCCGAGGTGAGGATAGTCAACGGCCGCGACGCAGACGCGGTCCGTCTCGCTGTCCTGGGGAAGTACAATGGCGGCACGGCAATCTCCAGCGAGCAGGCTTGAGCTTGGCCCGGACAAGCCGGAACACGCGGATTAAAAAGGAGGTCGACATGACAGCGGCAAGACTCGGGAAATTCGGAGCGATTCTTACGGCGGCGGCCGCGGGCGCGGCGCTCGCCCTTCTCTTCGCTTCCCCGTTCGGGGCGAGGGAAGCCTCCGCGGGCGGAATCTGCCGCGGAAACACGGGGGATTTCATCTCGTCGGATTCGAGCGGGAAACAGATCTACGTCTGGAGCCTGGCTTCCAATCCGCCTTCGGTCTATGCGTACGATTTCGACTCCGGAACCTTCACGCACAAGGAATTGAGCCTGCCTGCCGTGCGCAAGGACGAGACGGCCGGCAAGGATGACAAGCCTGCCAAGGAAATCATCGTGTCGGGCACAATCTGGACTCCCGAAGCCTCGGAACGCGTGGCCATCATCAACGGGAAGACCTACCGCGAGGGGGAGGTCTTCACCACGGCCTCGGGAAAGAAGTACAAGCTCGTGGAGATAAAACAGACGAACGAAGTCGTCTACGAGGAAGTGAAGGAATAGCAGGCGGCGGGAATCGCCGCCTTGGAATTCGAGGATGTTCCGGCGGCTCCCACGTCTTGAGCCGCTACGCGGAGTTCTTGAGGTTGAGCAGCAGCTCGATGTATTTCGGGTGGTCCCTGACGCTCGCGAGGTCGGCGTCGTTCTGCATCGCTTCGAAGTCGTCGTAGCCGAGGTTGATTGACTTCCGCAGCATTTCGACCGCCTCACCGGTCCTCCCCGCCAGGGCCAGGCTGCATGCCAGGTTGTAGTGAATCACGGGTTCGTACGGGAAGAGCGAGGACAGCTTCATGTCTATCGCCAGGCCCTCGTCGACGCGGCCGTTCTTGGTGTAGAGCTCGCCCAGCGATATCAGCGCGGGCACGTGCATCGGATTCTTCGCGAGCACGTCCTCGAAGAAGTCCGTCTCGAAATCCGCGGCAAGCCTGTCCAGTTTCTCCTGGTCAATCGAATGCTCGATTTCCTTCCAGCGGTACCGGAGCTCGCGCTTCATATCCCCTCATAATCCGGACAAGCCGGAACTGAAAAGGTCGGATTTCTCCGGCTCGTCCGGATTATACCATGCGCTTCGCGCATGGAAAACGACACGGGAACCGGAGTCCGCCTTCAATCACCGCAATAATGATTCCGCCAAGCGCCCGAATCCTTCGTCAGCCTCTCCATAACGCGGACGAGCCGGAACCAGACAGGGATGCAGTCCGGGCTCGCCCGGGTTATATCACGCGCTCCGCCCTGAAGGAACGCGCCTCGCGTGTCCTTAGGGGCTCCGCGCGTGCCTTTCTGCGAATTCTTTCAATGTCTACAACAATTTACAACTAAGTGACTAAGAATAAATGTAATAGATATACCAGGGCCGGGCAAGTGGTTTGGGGCGAAAAACCCGGATTCCGGCTTTCGCCGGAATGACGAGTGTGTATTGTGGCCGCTTTCGACTTGGATAGTCCCATCATGGTATCACGCCAGAATGGTTTTTCGGCCGAATCGATTGTGAGTTACTTGTTAATTCTTAACGGCCCCTTGGCACTCCCGGCGGGGAGAAATCGTCCGGACGTAATCCGCGAGCGCTGATTTCGTCGCGAACCGGGCAGCTCCGTTGTTCAGGATTTCCCTGAGAATCCTCGTCGCTTCCCCTCCCGCATGGTCCGATATGGCGGCCTCCTCTAGGACCGCGATTGCCGCCCCGCCAGCCTGCGAGGCCCGGACGGCCTCGAGGTTCCTCAGGTTGCCGGGCCCCACCGGCACCGGGCAGAGGATGACCAGATTGGCCCCGCGCAGGAGCCGCAGGTTCTCCGCGTGCGCTTCCTCGGGAATGGCCGAGAACGGCGGGGCCTGGACCACCGCCGCCCCGATGTTCCTCGCGAACACCTCGTCCGAATCGCCGCGGTTGAGGACGCCCGCGGACAGCTCGTGCCCCTGCTGCGCGAGCATGCCCATGATTCCCCGTCCCGTGCCGCCGCCGCAGATGACGTGAATCCTGATTGGGGCCTGCGCAGGCCCCGACGTCCCGGCTCTCGAGTAGAGAACGCTCGGCTTGTCCGTGCCTTCCCGGACGAGCACGTCCAGCCTGATTCCGAACGCGCTCTCGATGAGACGGCCGTTCACGACTTCCGCGGGAGGCCCGTCCGCGATGATCGCCCCCTGCTTCAGGAAAAGAATCCTCCTCAGGTACTGCGCGGCGAGGTTCAGGTCGTGCAGTATCGCAAGCACAGTGATTCCCCGTTCGTTCACCTTGCAGAGAAGCTCGAAAAGCTCGACCTGATGCTGCACGTCGAGGTGGGCGGAGGGCTCGTCGAGCAGCAGTATCTTCGGCTCCTGCGCCAGCGCCTGCGCAAGCAGCACGCGCCTTCTTTCGCCGCCGCTGAGCGTGTTCATGAGCCTGCCCCTGAGATGAATCACGTCCACTAAAGCCATGGCCTCCTCGACGGCCTCTATGTCCCGGGCCGAAAGCGCCGAAAACCTTCCCGAGTGGGGGTACCTGCCCATGCATGCGGCCTCGAACGCGCTGAACCCGAACGGCTCGTCCGTGAACTGCGGAAGCACGGCCATGATTCTCCCGAGCTCGGAGGCGCCGAAGGAGGATACGTCTCTCCCCATGACGCGAACACCTCCGGACGAGGGCTTGAGCGCCCCGCCGAGCATCCTGAATAGCGTGCTCTTCCCCGACCCGTTCGGGCCCAAAAGCCCCGCAAGGTCGCCCTCCTTCAGGGAGAGGCTTATGTCCCTGAGCACGGGTTCGCCGCCGTATCCCGCGCATGCCCGGTCCACTTCGATGACGTTCATGAGAAGAACCTGTCCGTCCGGCCGGAGAAGAGCAGGACTAGAAGGAACAGCCCCCCTGCGATGCCGGTGACCACTCCGACCGGAAACTCCGGGAAGGAGATGGAATTCGGGATTGACCTCGCTAGCAGGTCCGAGAGCGCGAGAAACGCCGCTCCGCCGAGGAGGGAGGCCGGGAGGAGAACCCGGTGGTCGGGTCCGGCGACGCGCCTCAGGACGTGGGGGATTATGAGGCCCACGAATCCGATGATGCCCGCGGACGCCACGCATGCGCCGGTGACGAGCGAGGCCGAAAGGAACAGGAATCTCCTCGCGGTCGCCGGGGGGGTGCCGAGGTTCCGCGCCTTTTCGTCCCCGAATGAAAGCGTGTTCAGGTCCCGCGAGAACCACATGAAGACGCAGAATCCTGCAAGCGTCATCGCCCCGGCCGCAGGCAGGGCCGCCGCCGGAGCCGAACCCAGGTCCCCCATGAGCCAGTTCATTGCGCCGTGGATTTCCGAGGACTTCGCGAACGCGAACAGGAGGTAAATCACTGAGGATAGCAGGAAGTTGAGCACCATCCCGCCGAGAATGAGGGCCGACGGCGTGAATCCGCGCCTCGACGACGCCGCATACACCAGAACGAGCGAAATCAGCGCGCCGGCGAAGGCGAAGAAAGGCACGGCCGCGGCGTCCGCCATCCGACCGAGCCCTGCCATGATTGCCAGCGCCGCACCAAGCGCCGCGCCGCCGGATACGCCCAGAGTGTACGGGTCCGCGAGCGGGTTCCTGAGCATTCCCTGGAACACGCATCCCGAGGCCGCAAGCCCGCCCCCCACGAGCAGCGCCAGGAGCACCCTGGGCATGCGGAGGGTCCAGATGATGGAATGCGCCGTGGATTCCCCGCAGGGGTCAAGCAGCGCCGCGAACTTGTCGCCGGCCGCAAGGCTCCCAGACCCGAACCAGACCCCGAGCAGCGCCGCAGCCGCGGCGCACAATGCAAGCCCGGCAAGTATACCAGCGGCTTTTTTCATCGATAAAAACATGCGGTTGCCATTATCCCATTTTCCCCCTCACCGCGGGATAATGCATCCTGCTACGGCGCGGATCATCCTGTGGGAGCCGCCGGGCAAGACTTGCTTCCCAGGGCGGCGATTGCCAGACTTCGTTGAACTTGCCGATGACTTCGCCGATTCAGGCATTGCCGCGGGCTAACGCCCGCCCCGCCTTCGTCCACATCTTCTGGCAAGGACTTCGGCGGGTTTTACTCCGCCATCGCGTAGACATCAACTCACCAACGCACAAACGTACTGTCCACGGGCCTGCGCGCTGACGGTCAGTCCAGAATCGTCAGTTTCACCGCGCCTCTTCCGCCGGTCGCGGCGTAGAGGACGTCCTCGTTGCCCGCAATCGGATCCAATCCGAGCTTCATGAGCGCGTTGAGGCCGGGCAACGCGGGATTGACCGGCGCGTTGTCCACGACCTCTTCCCACTTGCTACCGCGGTCCGAAGACCTGAACAGCCCGGAGGCCGTTGCCGCGAAGACGTAGTAGATTGTCTGTGCGGCCCTGCGGCCGTCCTGAATGATGTCGTAGATTTCGACGGATCCCATTCCGCTGGTGATGGCCGTCCAGTTGGCCCCGGAATCCACGGTGCGCCATGCCCCGTTGGAGGTTCCGGCGTAATAAGTCGTGGCCGACACAGGGTCCGCGGAGAAGCACGTGACCTCGGTGCCGGGCTGGCCGGCCGTGAGAGCCCATGTGGCCCCCGAATCAGCGCTCCTGTAGACCCCTCCCCTGGGTCCCCTGACCGTGCACCAGACCACTGCCGGGGCCGCGGGATCAACGGTAATCGATGTGAACGCGTAGCGCAGGTTGGCGGTGCTGATTGTCGCGGTAGCGGTGCTCGTGCCCCCGGTCAGCGTCTCGGCCGCCTGGAACTGCCCGGTCAGGCTCTCGACCAGAAGCGTCGCAGTGCCGCCGCCTGCATAGATGGACCCGGTAGCCCCGCCCGATGACGTCACGACTTCGCCGTCCAGGAAGATGCCCGAGACTCCGGACAGGGTGAGCGTCGCCCATCCGGCGGGCGGCTGCGTGGTCGCCGCTGTCCAGAGGCCGGCGCCGTCCGTGGACCGGTATATCCCGAGGGCGGTGCCTGCGTACAGGTTGTTGGGAGTCGCCGCGTCAATAGCCAGCGCGTACGTCTCGAGGCTGCCCAGCCCGACGTTGGCCTGGGCCCACGTTGATCCTCCGGTCACGGACTTGTATACGCCGCCCCCGTCGGTCGCGGCGTAAACGGTCGCGGTCGTCACGGGATCCACGCGCATGGTCCTGATGTCTCCGCCCGCAAGCGGCGAGAGGCTGCTTATGTTCGTCCATGTTCCGCCGCCATCCGTGGACTTGTATGCGCCCGTGGACGATCCGTCCGCCGTCCTCGCCCAGTAGCCGAGATATACTGTCGCGCTGACGGCGCTTGCCGGATCCACGGCCAGGGCAGCGAAATCGCCCGCGATTATCCCCGTATTGGAAACGGTCCACGTGTCGGCCGAGTCGGTGCTGCCGAAAAAACCGCCCGAGTATCCCGAGGCGTACATCGTCGAGGACGCGGCGGGATTCATGAGTATCCTCGTTATCGACGAATCGGAGGGGTCGGTCGTCGGCGTTCCCCAGCTCGTCCCGCCGTCGTCCGAGATGTAAATGCCGCTCGGCGTCGAGACGTAGATGTCCAGGGGATCCGCGGGATCAACCTCGATGTCGTTGATGGTCGGGTCGCCCGGGGACGTGAGGAGCGTCCAGGTCCACGTGGCCGGAAGACCGGTGATGTCGGCGTAGTATACGCCTCCCCCGTTCGTTCCGGCCCAGAGGTCGTTGCCCTGGACCTCGAGCACCGTGATGTCGAGCGTGGCCAGCCCGGAATTGACGGCAGTCCACGTCCATGCCGCGGGGGCCGGCGCTGCGGAGTTGTCGTGGTTGAACACCCCTCCTTCGGTCGCGACGATGACGTTGGTCCCCGCAATCGCCACGTCGGTGATTGCCAGGTTGTTGAGCCCCGTCGATCCCGCCTGGGTCCAGGTTATCACTCCCCCTGCCGCTACGGCGCCCGAGAAGAGGCCCGAGCCGCCCGTTCCGGCGTAGACTGTCCCCGTTGCCGGCGCCGCGAGACAGCGCACGTCCACGTGCAGCAGTCCCTGGTTGCGCTGGGTCCAGAGCGTGCCGCCGTTCACCGTTACGAACACCCCGCCCGCGTACGGCCTGCCCGTGGAGGCGAAGACAGTGAGCGGCGACGCGGGATCGATGGCCACGTCCGTCACCGTGAGATCGCGGTTGAACCCCGCGGTCTGCAGAGCCCAGGTAGCGCCGTCGTCCGTGCTCTTCAGGATGCCCGCCCTGAAGGTCCCCGCGTACAGGTGGTCCGGGGTCTGCGTGCTGTCGCACGCAAGCGCGGTGATGCGCCCGCCTGCAGGGCCGTTCGCGGCCACCGTCGCATGATGGATCGTGACCACGGGCGGAGGCGTCTCTTCCTCCTCCTCCTCCGACATGCTTATCAGGGCATAGATCGCGCCTGCCGTGGATCCGAGGCCCGCAAGGCCGCATCCGCCGTTGAAAACGCATGCCGCCAGGGCGGCTGCCAGCAGAATCGTCTGAAGACGCTTCATTTACTGTTCTCCACTAGAAAACCGCGGGTCGCGCCCCGCAATCCCGCATGTAAGTCGGTTATCTTCGGTTACACTGCCACGCACTCCCGCGGGTTCACGCTCGCGGCTTTCGACCTTAGACCTTGGACTTTGGACTTTTGACTTTCTAATTTACTGTTTCCCCCCGTCGCCCCCGGATTTGCCTTCGGCAGGCTTGCCGGAGGCCTTGGCCCTGAACGCGAAAGCCTCCATGCCATCGGGCCCCAGGAACACGGGCTTCTGCGGCTTCTCGGCCGAGGACGAAGCTTCGGCCCTTGCCAGCGCGTATGCGCTGATTTCCTGCCACGTCAGCTTGCCGTCCCCGTCCGCGTCCGCCTTTCCCTTGAACCCTTCGACAACCGTGACCGTGAACATGCCCCCGGCCCCGGATTCGACCTCGGCCGCGAACTGCCCGGATTCGGACGCCCCGCAGACGCACCACTCCTCTCCGCGCTTCATGTCCGCGAGGTGCGCATTGTCCAGGGCCATGGGCGGGACTCCGCCGCCGACCAAGCCCCTGGACCTCGGCCCTTTCGCCGGAGCGAAGGACGTGTCGAGAATGACCACCGCCCTCTTGGGTCCGAGCTTCTCTATGAGCGACGCAATCTCGAACAGCGATATCGCCTTCATGTCCTCCGCCCCTGGAGCTGAATCGTGAAGCAGGATGTACCTGCCGTACATGTCTTTCATGTCCTCCCTGAGCTTGTCGAGCAGGGCCGCGGTCTGAGCGACGAGTTCGGCCGCCTTGGAGGCCGATTCCCTGGACGCGGGCAAATCGTTCGAAGCCTGCGCCTTGTCGGCGGCTGCGAGCACCTCCACCGCGGTCCCCAGGGCCTTGTCGGCCTTGCCGGTCGCCCTCGCGGGCTCAGGCACGCATTCGGCCGTCTCGGCAGCGAGCTTCCGGGCGTTGTCGGCGTGGGCCTTGAGCGCTGAAAGCAGGGCAGCAGCGGATTTGCCCGCCTCTGCGAGCTTCTGCGAGGGTTTGGCGGCCTTGGCGTCGGCCGCGGCTTTCTTCTGCGTTTCGGCGAGCTTTCCCGCCGTGCGCGCCA
>DYIT01000039.1:21092-36968 GCA_020723505.1 Candidatus Kuenenia stuttgartensis | reverse complement strand
TCCTGCCGTCGAGGACGAGGACACGTTCGAAGGCAACGCGGCTGCCAAGGCATTGGCCGCGTCCTCGCAGTCGGGTCTCCCGGCTCTCGCCGACGATTCAGGGCTTTCCGTGGACGCGCTCGGAGGCCTTCCCGGCGTCCATTCGGCCCGATACGCCGGGCCCGCGCAGGACGGGAAGGCGAACATCGCAAAACTCCTTGCGGAGATGAAGCATCTCGAGACGGAGGCGGAGAGGCTGGCCTCTTTCGTCTGCGCGGCGGCCGTAGCGCGGTCCGGGCGCATTGTCTTCGCCGCAAAAGGCAGGACGAAGGGAAGAATCCTCCACCGGCCCGACGGCGACGGCGGATTCGGATACGACCCGGTCTTCCACTCGCTCGAGCTCGGGATGAGTTTCGGCAGGGCCCTGCCGGAGGACAAGGACAGGATAAGCCACCGCGGCAGGGCGTTCGCGGATGTCAGGGACTTCATCATGCGCGACATCGCGCGAACCCGATGAAATCCCGAAGCGTCTTTGCCGCATGCGGGATTTCCCCTGAACTTTTTCCGGCCGGCTCCGTTGATAGGATTGCGGACCGCTGATTGACGCCGCAAGTCGGCAGGCCGGGAAACATCCCGATTTTTTACTGCGGAGGTTCCATGTCCACGAAAATGAATTACGAGGAGGAGTACTACCCCGCGCGGCACGAGGACGGGCTCCAGGCCCTCATACAGGCGCAGGTGAACCGCGCGCCATGGTGGCTGATGTCCGTCGCGGCCCACATGCTACTGGGCCTGGGAATGTGGCTCACCATCGCCTCCACCTACGAACCCGAGCGGACCGTGCGAATCATCTCGGGCGTGAGCGAAAAAGAGGAAGAGGAAATCAAGGAGGAACTCGAGAGGGACGTCTTCTCCAGGGACTGCGAAATCCCGGCGGAAACCGAGTCGCTCGAGGACCCCATGATTTCAGACGCCCCTGTCGACGATATCAACAGGACGGACGACAACGAGGAAACCGATGGCTGCAAGGGCGAAGACCTGGCCTCTGACAAGCCCTTCCATGGCAAATTCTGGAGCTCGACGGTCGGCGTCGGCGGAGGCGCCGGAGGGCCGTTCGGGGGAAGATTCGGCAGCAACAGGAGGACCAGGGCCGCCGGCGGGAAAAGGACCGAGGCGGTCGTTCAGAAGGCGCTGCTCTGGCTTCAAAGGCATCAGAACCCGGACGGCATGTGGTCCACCGACAAGTTCATGTCGAACTGCAGGGGCCCGGTCCTCTGCACGGGCAAGGGGGAGACGCCGGACTACGACATGGGCAACACCGGGCTCGCCACGCTGGCGTTCCTGGGGTGCGGAAACACCCACAACCACGGTTTCTACAAGAACACCGTCCTCAAGGCCCTGCAAGCCATAAAGGAGCGGCAGCTTCCGAACGGCTGCTTCGGAGCCCAGACGGGCGACGGGCACTGGATCTACAACCACCTCATAACCACCATGGCCGTGGCTGAAGCCTACGGGCTGTCGAGAGGCGCGCCCCTGCTTAAGCCCATTGCTCAGAAGGCGGTGGACTACATCGTCGAGTGCCAGAACCCGGGGCTCGGCTGGAGGTACGGATCAAAGCCCGGGGACAACGACACTTCATGCACCGGATGGGCGGTGCTGGCGCTCAAGTCCGCGAAACTCTCGAAGCTGTCCGTCCCCAGGGAAGCCTTCGAGGGGGCGGCGAACTGGATTGACAAGGTCACCGAAGAGCAATACTACAAGACGGGGTATTCGACCAGGGGCGACGGCGGCGCGAGGCTTTCGACCGCCAAGAGCTGGAAGCCCCTCGAAGCCATGACCGCCGCCGCGCTGACCGCGAGGATATTCATGGGAGAGTCGGCCCGCAGCCCCAAGGTTATTGGCGCGGCTACCCTTCTCAAGAACTCCCCGCCGAAATGGAACGTCTCAGACGGTACAATCGACATGTACTACTGGTACTACGGCGCGCTTGGGATGTACCAGATGGGCGGCCCGTACTGGACGACGTGGAACGCCGCCCTCAAGGATGCGCTGATCCCGACGCAGCACACAAAGGGCTGTCTGGACGGATCCTGGGACCCGGTATGCGCATGGGGATCCGCAGGAGGCAGGGTCTACTCCACGGCCATCAACGCCCTCACACTGGAGATTTACTACAGGTACTCGAAGGTGCTGAACAGGAAGTAAACACCGTGCCGGGCAGAGGTCCAAGGCCGAATGCCCAAAGCCGAAGGTCGCCGGAAGGGCGGAGGGTTCAGGGTCGAGGATGGATGACGGGATTTGCATGGAATTGGTTAAAGACCGGCCTTCCTCCAGCCGATGACATGGCTGAAAGGGGGCTGTTCCGGACGCGTTGTGGGGCGGCCGGCACCCCCGGAAGCACACTGGAATGAGGGGGAGGGCATGAAAATCCAATCAAGGTTCTCCAGGTTTCTGATCATGGTTCCTGCGGCTGCGGTCATCATGGGGACGGTGCATCTGGTTTCGAGGGTCGAGGGCGAGATACCGCTCGATCCCGAGAAACTGGCCATAATCCAGCAGGAACCCGCGAGCGCATGGGAGACGGTCGACTGCTCCCAGTGCGACATCGTGAGGGAGTACTACGACAGCGGCGAGGTCAGGTGCGTCTACAGGCTCAAGAACACGCTAAAGAACGGCCCGGCATACCATTTCTACAAGAACGGCGAGCTGAAGCAGGTCGAGAACTGGAAGAACGACATGAAAGACGGCAAGTTCGCTGCTTTCTACGACGGCGGCGGATTGAGGTGCTCCGGGACCATGATAGCCGACAAGCTCGAGGGGAAGGTGTGCTACTTCGCCCCTGACAGGACAATCAAGTTCATCGAGTCGTACGAGAACGGAGCCTCGGTAGGAAGGGAATACAAGTAAAAGAAGACCTGATGATGAAAGGCAGGAGCCCGCACGGGTTCCTGCCTTTTTTTTTTTTCAGTCCGCGACCGCCGCAACGTACCTGAATCCAACGCACATCCCGGTTTCGGATGCTTTTCTCTTCATCCTCTCGGTGCTGAACCTGAGCGGGGATCCCTTGACGACCTTGAATCCATCCGCGAGCCCGCCCGAAATCCCGGAATCCGCTTCGTCGAAGCACCACTCATAAGCGTTGCCCGCCATGTCGGCGGCCCCGAACGGAGAGTCGCCCGCCGGGCGAAGGCCGACGGCATCGAGCTCGCCCATGAGCGAGCCCATGACGCACAGCCCCCCGTCCGGCGAAGCGTCCCCCCAGGGATAATGCCTGCCGTCCCCGCCCAGCGCCGCGTATTCCCACTGGGCTTCGTAAGGAAGGTCCCCGCCCCGGGCCGCCCAAGCGGAATAGTCCCTTGCCTGCTGCCAGGTCACTCCTGTTGCGGGCATGCCGCGGCTTCCGCGGTTCACGGCCCATACCGAGAGTGAATCTATGTAGGTGATTCCCTCCGGAGTCCAGTTCAGCGTGCCTGCGTCCGTGTTCTTGTTCAGGAAAAGGGTGAACTGGTCCCGCGTCACCTCGTATTTCGAGATCAGATACTCATGCCGGTTCGCGCGGACGGTGCCGGCGGATGAAGCCGGAACCAGAATCAGGACCATCCCGTCCTTCACGTTCCTGTACTCGCGGAAACCCTTATCGTTCAATCCCATGTAGGCCAGACCGTCCGGTATGCGCTCGATTGTCCTGGCGGTCTCCCCGACGATTGCCGGGGCGCCGCCTCCCTCCGACAGTTTCTCAGCCAATGCAGCGGCTTCGGAATTCCTGCCTTCGCGCGCCATCGAAAGCATCGCCTCCACGCCCACGAGGTCAGTCACGGCGGGTTCCTTGCTTCTTTCCGGCACGGGCGGGGATTGCAGGTCCAGGGGAACCGCGCATTCCTTCGCCTGGACGGGCGTGAGGAGGGTTTCGGCATCCAGTTCAATCTCCGTCCCGGCGTTTCCTCCCGTTGTCTTGCCCTCGGGGAGCGCTGAATCGGCGCCGCACGCGCTTTCGCCGCCGGTATTTCCGTCTTCCGCCGGTCTCAGGGGCGCTGAAACGGAAGCCGGGGCTTTGGACTGCACGGGACACGGACCCGGGACGGGCAACCGCGCAGCTGCGAGGCCGAACTCCGTTGCCTCCTTCGCGTCAGAACCGCATGCCCCGGCCTTGGCGCTCGAAAGACCCATGAAGATTGGCATTGCGAGCAAGGCCGCCGAGAAGAGGACGGAGACTGCGCGGGCGAGCCTGTTCGAACGCTGAGCCGGGACAGGAGTCACCGCCGCCTTCACGGTCGGATTCACAGGTTTGCGGGCTTTTTCGGCGCTTGCGGATTCCGCGCCCTGACCGGGAGCAGCCGTCCGGCGCGATCTGATTTCGGACAGCAGTTCCGCCGCCGATGAGAAGCGGCCGGCCGGGTCTCGGGCAATCATCCTGCGGACCACACTTTCGGCCCATGGAGACAGGCCGTGGAGGCCGGAAAGGGCGTCGAACTCCCCGGCGTTCAACTTGCTCTGAATCAGGTCCGCCGGCGTTTCTCCCATGAAAGGGCGCTTGCCGGTCAGAAGCTCGAGGAATGTGACGCCGAGCGAATAGATGTCGGCGCGCGAATCGAGTTCGTGTCCCAGGGCCTGCTCGGGAGCCATGTATGCTGGCGATCCGACCACCTTGTTCTCCATCGTGACGCCGGCCTTGCCGATTTCACGGGCAAGACCGAAATCCGCGATTTTCACCTTGTTTCCAGGGGCAAGTATGATGTTCGCCGGCTTTATGTCCCTGTGGACGATCTTTTTCTCCTCCGCCGCGGAAAGGCCCATGGCGGCCTGCTCCAGTATCTCCAGCGCCTCCTTCTCGGCCAGATTGCCGTCCCTCTCAATCTTCTTCTTCAAATCCTCCCCCTCGACGTATTCCATGGCGATGAAACGGATCGGCCCTTCGTCGCATGCGTCGAATATCTGCACTACGTTCGGATGAACGAGCACGGCCGCCGAACGGGCTTCCTTCAGGAACCTGACCACCGCGGCCGGGTTTTCCCGGGCGGCTTCCTCAGGAAGAATCTTCATCGCCACCTGCCGGTTCAGGCTGAGCTGGGTCGCAAGGTAGACGTCGCCCATGCCGCCCCTGCCTATGAGCCTCTCGATGCGGTAGCCCCTTACCGTCATCCCCTCGAGCCCGGCAGGGTCTGGACCAGCGGTGCCGGCCGCAGGCAGGCGATTCGATTTCCTGCTGCGAAGCCTCTCCGTGGCTCGCGTCCTCAGCCCCTCGAAGACGTTGTAGTCCTCGAGCGTGAGGTCGTCCGCTGCGTCCTGTCCCGCCTCACCGGCGCCTGCGTCGGATCCCGAATCCGCGTCCTCCGCCCCGGCGCGGGCCCCGTCTGCGGGACCTCCAGCCGCGAGATCGAGCCTCTTCAGCTGGCCGGCGACTTCTCCCATGCGTATGGACTCGAAACCGGGGGAAAGCAGCCTTGAGACAAGAGCCTTGAGCTCCTTGGAATAGCCGGTCCCGGCCAGGGCCGAGCGGACAGCCGCCGGATTCGTCGGGGATATCCCGGAATCAGGCTCGAAACCCGCGGGATACGCGCCGGTCATGAGACGGAACATGATGGCTCCCAGACGGCATACGTCGATGGCGCTGGACGCGGCCGCAGACTCCTCGATGTCCTTCGAGTCCCCGGTCTCCCTCCTGCCCGAAGCCGCCGGTGCCGCGTCGAAAAGCCGTTTCGAATGAAGAGCCGCGCTCGAGAACCCCGTGATTTTCAAGCCGTTCAATCCCGATACGAATACGTTGTCCAGGGAAATCCTTCCGTGGACGACGCCCGCCGCATGAAGATCCTCGAGGGCCTCCGCGATTCTCCTCGACCACTCCCGCACGTC
Organism: Candidatus Kuenenia stuttgartensis; assembly: GCA_020723505.1. Taxonomy (GTDB): domain Bacteria; phylum Planctomycetota; class JAKEIC01; order JAKEIC01; family DYIT01; genus DYIT01. The sequence goes on along the minus strand of DYIT01000039.1, from coordinate 31,139 downwards.
GGACTCCGGTATGTCGCCTGATCCGGAAACCCTGACCTGCAGGTTCGGTGCGGCAATCTTCTCCATTGCGATGAAATCCATGCCTTCCGCGGTCCCGGTCTCGACGACTTCAGCGATATAAGGGCGGTCCAACCGGCGCAGGATTTCTGATTCCAGGCGGAACCTGGTCCTGTCAGAGGAATCCGCTTCATCTGAATCGAGGCGCTTGATCACAATCTCGCGCTGCTTTTCCGGATCGAATGCCTTGTAGATGCCCCCGCGTTTCCATGAAGACATCCTGGCCAGGATGAAGAACCTCCCGTACCGCGTCATCCCCTTCCGGGCGTGCATCCCGCCCCTGTTCCCCGCTTCCTGCGCTCCGGTCCCGCCGCCGCGCCGCCTGTCCACGAGCACCTTCACCTTGGCCGCGAGTTCGACGTCATTGAAGGGTTTGGTCAGATAATCGTTCGCGCCGGTCCTGTAACCGTCCACCAGCATGTCCTCGGAATCGAGAGCCGAGAGGATCATGACCGGCAGAAATTGGTACTCGCTGGAACTCCTCAGCTCGTTTATGAATTCCTTGCCGGTCATGACGGGCATGATGATGTCGGTAACGATGCAGTCCGCCTTGAATTCATTCAGAGCCGCCAGGCCCTCCTGCCCGTTGCGGACCCTCTTCACTTCGAATCCCTTGCCTGCAAGCATCTTCTCTATAAGCAAGCCGATTGATTCTTCATCCTCGACGACCAGCACCCTTGTCCTTGCGTTTTCCATTTTCCATCCCTTACAACTACATGAATCCGTGACATCTTCTGTTTGCGAAAGCCATACCGATTAAACATCTTTTCGGAATAAATATAACCTTATTGATTTCAACGAGTTGTAATTACAGTCAAGGAGGCTTCTCCGCCTTTCCTGTTGCGAAAAGACAACACCGACGGCAATTCCTAACCCCGACAAGCCTTTTCTTTTGATTCCCGCTCATCCGGGCCATGCACTATACTTGTGGGAACTCACTGGTGGTTTGCTCCGGCTCGCGGCGATGCGGATTCTCGAAGGAGACCGGGATTGAAGGTCCTGATAATCGACAACTACGATTCATTCGTCTACAACCTTGCCCAATACATCGGGATTCTGGGGCATGAACCGGTCGTTTTCCGCAACGACTCGATAGACGTCCCGGCCGTGGCATCCATGAAACCCGGGGCGATAATCCTTTCTCCCGGCCCGTGCACTCCCGCTGAAGCAGGCGTGTCCAACGGTTTGATTCCGGCCTTCTGCGGAAAGATCCCAATCCTGGGCGTATGTCTCGGACACCAGTGCATTGGCGCCGCGTTCGGAGGAACAGTCGGTCGCGCAAGCAAACCGACCCACGGAAAAAGTTCTCCCATCACCCATGACGGCAAGACCATTTTCAAGGGCCTTCCCAATCCCCTCGAAGGCGGCAGGTATCATTCCCTGGTAGTGTACGAACAGGGCCTGCCGGATTGCCTCGAAATCAGCGCCCGCACAGCGGACGGCGCAATCATGGGCCTCAGGCACAAGTCCTTCGCAGTGGAAGGAGTCCAGTTCCATCCGGAATCGATTCTCACCTCCTTCGGCCTCGACCTGCTTTCGAATTTCCTGGGTTCGCACTGAGACGCGCGGCGCACGTGCCCTGCGCCCGGCACTCGACACTCGACGCTCTACGCTCTACACTCATGTTCATGGACATCGTATGCATCGACGGAAGGTACATGAGCAGGGCCGACGCCGCAGTCTCCCCTTTCTCGCCCGCCCTGAAATACGGGTTGAGCCTCTTCGAGACGGTCCTGACCTCCGGCAGTTGCCCGTATTTTATCGAGGCCCATTTCGCCAGGCTGAAGGAATCGTCGGACTTCATGGAAATGAACATGACGGCAACCCTCGGAGAAATCGTCTCCCTGTCGTCAGGGCTTCTCATGAGAAACGAATCCCCTGCGTCGGCCAGGCTGCGAATCTCCCTGCTCGAGACCGGCTCCCCGCATGGCGACTGGTCCACGCCTTCGGGAAAATCCGTTCTGGCCTTGGAGCTTCAAGCCTTCGAACCTCCGGATTCCGCGGCTTTCGAGAGGGGGGCGTCGGCCGCCGCGTCGGTCCGCGGAGCGATGCGCGATTCAATCCGCAGCAGGCGCAAGACCGGGAATTTTCTGGAGAACCTCGCCGAGCGCAGGCGCGCTCTCCGCATGGGATGCGGCGAAGCGGTGCTGCTTTCCGCAGGAGGCGCAGCCCTGGAGGGAACCGCGGCCAATCTATTCATGGTTGCAGGCCGCGCGATCATCACCGCGCCTCTCTCCTCGGGAGTGCTTCCCGGGATAACCAGGGCGCAGATTCTCTCCGCGCGGAGGCTGGCCGGCGCAGGGACGGAGGAAAGGGAATTCATGCTCGATGAACTGCATGCCGCAGACGAGGCTTTCTTCACGAATTCCCTGCAGGGAGTCATGCCCCTGACCCTGCTCGACGGCAGGAAAATCGGATCCGGCAGGCCGGGACCGGTTTCCCGGGCTGCGGCCGATTTCCTCGCGGGCCTCAAGAGAAGATATCTCGAGTCGTTCAGGGCGCCGGCCTGAACCTTGGGCTGTGGGCCTTGGGTTCAGGGGCCGGGACCGTGGACACGCGGGAGGAGGGGTTCAAAGTCCAAAGTCGAAAGTCGATGATCGCAGGCTATGCGAGAATCGCCCGGAGAACTTTTTCCGCCACGCCTCTCTTGCCGTGCGCCGATATCGCCGCGGCGGCAGCCTCCGGCTCGACGAACACCCTTATCTTCTTCACGACCTTGACGAAATCCGCCCCCACGCCCTCGACTATCTTGGATATGCCGGAGAGAGGGCTGAAATCCCCCCCGTCCCCGAAAAGCACGTCCACCTCCTCGACCCTATCCTTCCCGGGCGGGGGAGTGTCGACAATCACGTCCGCCGCATGGAGCCGGAATCCGGCCAGCATGGAGACCACCTCGCGGACCGCGTCTTCCAGTTTGTGAACCCCCCCGCGATCCAGCGCGTAGACCTTCTCGTACGCCGCCCTGTATTCCGCCTCCGTATGCACGAGGCTCAGCGAGAGAACCCTCTTGAACAGGCTCCTCCTCCCCGACGTGAAATGCGCGAGTATCCTCCCCGCCGAGCTCGAAGCCGGAGACCTCCGCGCGATTTCCGCCAGCAGGTCCTCGTCGCTCGATGAGAGGAGGAGCCGGGCAAGGTCCTTTCCGTCCGGCATGGCCCGCGTCCGGAAATCCTCGAGCGCCCTTTCCGCCATGGCCGATGCAGACCGCACGGTATGGTGCCAGTAGGCCTCGGAGAACATGGTGTATCTGCAGAAGATGAAAATTTCCGCCGAGATTTTGCCCTTGTCGGTGACCGCCAGCGTGCGGTTGCGCGGGCTTATCCTCAGCGACGCAAGCAGACGGTCGCGGTCGTAGTTCCTGCCGTACGGGACCCCCATGTGTATGCTGTCGCGGTCGAGGTAGTCCATCTTGTCCGCGTCGATTGGGCTGTGGAGCATAGACGAGAGCATGGCGTCCGCCGGATTGTCCTGCGCCTGCGGGGGCTTCGAGATTATCGCCGCGACCCTCCCCGGATCAATCCGCCATTCCTTCTCGAGCAAAAGGCCGATTCCCCCGGCGCCCTTGCCGGTGAGGATGTCGGCCGCGAGGTCCTCGTGCTTCGGCGCGGCGAGGCCCTTGTGGTGCAGCGCCTCGAGCGAGTGCGCGAACGGATAATGCCCCACGTCGTGGAGAAGGGCGGCCGCGAGTCCGGCGAGAAGGCTTCCTTCCTCCGCCGCAGGGGCGAACTCCCTGTCCTTGAGCAGCGCCAGGATGTACGATCTCGCGTTCTCGAAGACGCCGATTGAATGCTCGAATCTCGTGTGAACCGCGCCGGGATAGACGAGGTGCGTGGGGCCGAGCTGCTTCACCCTTCTCAGCCTCTGGAAGTCGGGGTGGTCGATGAGCCCCAGGACCCTCCTCGTGAGCGCGACGTTCCTCAGCTCCGGTATCCTGACCGGGGCGCCCCTCGAGAAGGGGGGAGCGAGCTCCGGCACCGAAGCAGCGAGTCCGCCTGCGTTCGAAGGTCCTCCGGGAGGATCCCCTGCCATGTCGTTTCCCATGCGCGCGTCCGCGAAATCCGCCTCCCCGCCGCCTCGGGGCATGCGCGCCCAGAATATCCGCCGCCGGACGCGGAAATCAAGCGAATCCGCGAAATCTTCCAGCGCCCTTGTAAAAACCGGAAAATCGAATAGAATGGCATGCCTCGATTTGTGCGGGACTTGCGGCATTGGGAGGGATTAGCGATGATCACCCAGAAGGAGATCGCCGACAAGCTCGGGATGAAGATTGACGACATCCGGAACATCCTGAATGAAATCCCGGGTCACAACTACGACAAGGACGTCATGGACAGGGTTTTCCAGACCGCCCGCAAGATGGGATACGATTTCAGGAAGCTCAAGATAGGCAAGAGGATGGAAGTCAGGAAGGCGGCGATAGAGGATCTGATTAAGTACATCGAGGCCAATCCCTCCTGGGGAAGGGCGGAGATTCTCGAATACCTGAACAATTCAATCGGGCTCGTGAAACGCGTCCAGCAGAAGGCCTTCCAGGACGAGTTCCCGGCCTCGTAGTCGAGCCGATACCTGCCCGGACCGCCGCCTTCTGGCCGCTTGAGCGGAAGATTCCTGCATGAATCGGGAAGATATGCGGTAAGACACGCGCGAAGCGCGCGAAATAATCCGGACGAGCCGGAACGGCCAGATGCTTGCATGTTCCGGCTCGTCCGGATTATGGAGGTTGTCCTATGCCGGAATGCGACCTTGCCAGGGGTGATATAATCCGGAGGAACCGCAAGCCGGGCCAGGTTGAGGACGTGACCGGCACCAGCGTCCACATCAGGCTCCTCACGGACTTCAATTTCAGGGTCTACTCCTCGGAAATCATCCCCATCGAAAGCGCGACCGTCACTCTCCGGAAAGCGCCCAAGAGCTGCTATACGTGGACGCTCGTGAAATACCCCGACAGGTTCGAGAAGATGTGCGCCCAGGACATCGCGTCCGTCATGGCCCTCGTCCTGAGGGAATTCAATACCCCGTTCGGGAAACGCGAGTTCAAGCAGATTATCCTCGACGACGACCAGATTGTCACGCAGGAGAAATGGAACAGCTTCTGGAACAGGGCGTACAAGGCCATGCGGGAGGATTCCCGCTTCAGGGTCGACGAGCACGGCAGGTACAGCCTCGCGGAGGGCGCATGAGGGTCCGCCTCCTGGCCGTAATCTGCGCGGCGGCGGCTTCGGGCTGCATGGGCGGTCCCGCCGGAAAGGAGCCCCTCGCCGTCGGCGTCTTCATCCGCCAGTTCACGAAACCGGACAAAACCAGAATCGATCACCTGAGAATAGAGGACAGATGCGCCTCGGCGCTCGCGGAAAACGCCCTGCTCGTGAAGGACGTCCGCCTCGTGGCGCCGGAGTCAGCCGGAGACGCAAGGGAAATAGGCACCAGGTGGGAGCTCTACTGCGAGGAGAAGGGCAGGACCCTCGAAGTGGCGACCGCTGCGCCTGACGTGGAATTCGGGGGCTCCGTTTCGGCCTCCGGCGCCAGCATCGAGCTCCGCGGCTATTCCCTCCGCGGCGAATCCAGGAACGAGCTGGCTGTGGAGGGGGAGGTGAACTCCGCCGCGGACGCCGACCTCCTCTCGCGCGAGTTCGCGCTGAGACTCCTCTGCGGCTGCTTCCCGGGCGACGTGAGGCTGCTCATGAAGCTCGGCGTCGTCCTTAGCCAGGGCGGCCTGCCGTCCAGGGCCATCGACGCATACAGGAAGGTCCTTGCTCAGGACCCGGGCAACGCCGCGGCCCACTTCAACATCGGCGTGGCCTACGACAGGCTCGGCGAAATCGACGCCGCGAACGCTGCTTACGCCAAGGCGGTCGAGGCCCGGCCCGATTATTACCAGGCCCTCTTCAACATGGGCCTGAACGACGTGGGTCAGAGGCGCGAGGGAGAATCCGAAGACCAGATGCGGCTCCGTTTCCAGCGCGGCGCTGCGCTGTTCAAAAGGGTGGTCGAGATTAATCCCCGCCACAAGGACGCGCGACACATGCTCGCCGAAACGCTCGACATGATCGAACGGCGCACCGAAGCCCTCGACGAGTGCGCTGAAATCATCAGGATGTTCCCTGCCGATGCCTCCGCCCACAGGCTCGCCGGCTCGATTTGCCTCGAGCTCCACCGTGCGCAGGAAGCGCTCGCGTTCTTCAGGAAAGCCGCCGAACTCGAGCCACTCCTCGTGTCCAACGACTTCTGGATCGCCTCGGCGCTGGAAGCGCTCGGACAGACCGACGCTGCCGCGGACCACCTGAGGAGATTCATCGACCTTGCCGGCATGGACGAGAAATTCGCAAGGCACGTCCAGGACGCGATGAAGAAGCTCGCGAATCTTGAACAGAATAAGGGCAAGTAGCCGAGTCGGGTGCGAGGAATCGTTCGAGGAATCCTGACACTTACTAAGAAGTGCATAATAATATTGACAGGTTTTCGACGCTGAGACCGCTGATGGATTTCTGAAGACGCTGAAAGAATACGTTTCAAAGCTACGGGCATGCCTCAGCGTCCTCAGCTTCTATTCAGTGTTTTCAGTGTCGAATGTTCCAATCGTGTCAATACTATTTCGCACTCATTTGTAATCCCCCTCGCTGCGGATTGGACATCACAACCGCCATGCAGAAACAAGCCTGTGGGAGCCGCCGGAGAACACTTGCACACGTCGGTAAAACGTCTGTGGGAGCCGCCGGAGAACACTTGCACAAAAAGGCGGCGATTACTAACACCCGGGATATTCCTACTATTTATGTCGGAAATCCGCCTTGCTCCGGGAAGCCCGATTAGTTACTATTGTCACTTGGCCGAAAACTGTTGTAGAAATTGAAGGAATTCGCAGAAAGGCACGCGCAGAGCGCGTGATACAACCCGGACGAGCCTGGACTTAAGCCCTCTCTGGTTCCGGCTCGTCCGGGTTATATTTCAGTTCAGTAAGGATGCCGCATGAGCGGGAACCTCCAGGATTTGCGGATTGACAAGGATGAATCGGGGCGGCGCGGGTCCCCTGCGGTCCGCCTGTTCCTCGCGCTTCTGCTCGGCGCCGCCGGAGGCGCAGCGGCAGTATGGATTGGCCTTCGCGGCTTCTCTTTCGAGGAAGGCTCGGCCCCGGTCGAAATCGTCCAGGCGGTGCCCATGAACGCCGCGAGGCAGACGTCGAAGGGGTCGTTCACGGCAGGCGGATGGATAGAGGCCGCCTTCCCGTATCCCAGGGCCGTCGTGAGCCTCGTGAAGGGCAAAATCGAGAAGATGCACGTCCAGGACGGCCAGGCCGTGAAAACGGGGGACCCGATAGCCGAGATTTATTCCAGGGATTTGCAGGAGGAGCTCGCCAAGGCGCAGGCGGAGCTCGATGTCCTGAAGCGGAATCTGGCGGTAGAGAAGTCGCAGCTTGCGCTTCTGAAAGCCGGCTACAGGCCGCTCGAGGTTGAGGAAGCCCGCGCAAAGCTCCGCGAGCTCGCGGCCGAGGCCGAGCTGTGGAAATCCATTTCGCAGAGGAGCGAGAAGCTGGCCGCGGACGGGGCTGCGTCGAACGAGCAGGCGCAGTCCGACCGGTCGGGATACGAGACGCGGAAAGCGCGTTGCGAGGCGCAGAAGGCCCTTGTCGCGAAGATGGAAGAGGGGACAAGGACGGAGGAAATCTCAAGGCAGGAGGCGGAGACCCGGAGGAGCGAATCTCTGGTCGCCGACGGGGAGGCGAGGGTGCGCATAGCCGCCACGGCGCTCGAGTACGCGATGGTGCTCGCGCCGATGGACGGAGTCGTGATGAGGTCTTTCCGGGACACGGGCGATACGGTCAATCCCATGTCGCCGGAGACTTCGCGCATCGTGTGGATTTACGACCCAGCGAAGATTTGGGCGCGCGCGGACGTGTCCCAGGCGGATTTGGGGAGAATCGAGGTCTCCATGCCCGTGGAAATCCGAATCGACGCCTCGCAGAAGGCCTACAGGGGCAGGGTGATCCGCAAGAACCCGCTTGCGAGCCTCGCGAAGAACACGGTCGAGGTCAAGGTCGAGGTTCTCGATCCGGACGGGATGCTCCACCCCGACATGACGGCCCGCATCACGTTCATGCCGCCTGCGGGCGACAGCGGGAAACCGGGGGCCGGCGCGGCGCAGGGGCTGCCCGTGGTCCCGGTTTCGGCGGTTTTCCGCGAAGGCGGCCGGGCCTTCGTCTTCGTGGTGTCCGATTCGGTCGCGAGGAAGAGGGCGGTCTCGCTGGGCGAGGAGAAGGATGGGCGCGTCGAGGTCCTTTCGGGCCTTGCGGCCATGGAATCGGTGGTGGCCTCGGACACCGCGGGGATTGCCGACGGCCAGAAGGTCAGGACGGAGCCGCGCAGACAGGATGTGAAGAAATGACGGGAAACGGCGAGATTGTCCGGGCGGAGAAGATCACGAAGATATACCGGAAAGGCGAGCACGAGATTAAACCGCTCGACTCGCTCGACATGGTCGTCGCGAAGGGGGACTTCGTGGCGCTCATGGGCCCCTCCGGATCCGGCAAGACGACGCTCTTGAACCTGATTGCCGGCATCGACTCGGCAACTTCCGGAAGAATCACGGTCGCCGGCGAGGAAATCACATCGCTATCCCAGGGGAGGCTCTCCGCCTGGAGGACGAGGCACGTCGGATACATCTTCCAGCTCTACAACCTCGTACCCGTGCTCACGGCGTTCGAGAACGTCGAGCTTCCCCTCCTTCTGCTGCCCCTTTCGAGGAGCGAGAGGAGGAAGCACACGGCCAACGCCCTGGAAGTGGTCGGCATTTCCGACAGGGCGGACCATTTCCCGAGACAGCTCTCGGGCGGGCAGGAGCAGAGGGTGGCCATAGCCAGGGCGCTCGTGACCGACCCCGATCTGATTCTCGCCGACGAGCCGACCGGCGACCTGGATGCGGACACGGGCAGGGAGATCATGCTGATTCTTTCGCGACTGAACCGGGAATTCGGGAAGACCGTGATAGTCGTTACGCACGACGACGCCGTGGCGTCCCATGCGCGGACGCACGTCAGGCTCGACCATGGGAAGCTAGTCTTGCAGGATACGGAATCCTGCAAGGCGGCGCCGTGAAACGGTGCGCTTTGCCGGAGTTTTTTTCAGAGGAGCGGATGTTCAGGTTTCTACCCTATGTCCTGCGGTCCATACTCAGAAACAGGAGCAGGGCTCTCCTGACCGCCGCGGTCGTCCTGGTGGGGATGACCATCGTGCTGGCCTTCTTCTCGATTGAGAACAGCCTCTGGACGACAATCGAGAAGACCGGGTCCGACACGAACCTGATTGTGCAGCAAGCCAATCAGTGGTGACCCACCGCGACCGAGGTCCGCGATTCCTACGCCGAGGAAATCGCGGCGAAGGCGCCACACGTTGTGCGCGCCATGGCGGTGACACTGGCGCTGACCGAGTGAAGGGCCAGCGTACAAAAGTCGTTTAGGATAGACGGCGTAACAAAAGAGGATCTCAGGAGGTTCTGGGCGATAGAAATAGAGCCCGGGGCGTTCGAGGAGTTCCTGAAGCTCAAGAACGGCGCAATCGTCGGCGAGAAGCTCATGAGCTCCTATGGATGGAAACCGGGCCAGTCAGTCACTCTGGGCACGCTCAACCACGTCGCATTCGTCATAGCCGGCACGTTCAAGGCGGAGGGATCGGCGCTGGAGACCCGCGCGCTCGCCGGGAGGAGGTTCGTCCAGGAGGCCCTCAACAAGCAGGGCGTGGCGAACAACATCATCGTCCAGGTCGACGACACGAAGCACGCGGAGGAGGCGATAAGGTTCATCGACGAGGAAATGAACTTCCCCATCAAGACCCACACCAAGCGCGAGAAGGAGTTCCTCGCGTCGATTACGGGGGAGATGGAGGACATCCTGTCGTTCTCCCGCTGGATTATCATGGCCACGATCTTCGTCATACTCATCGGGGTCGCGAACACCGTATCCATGTCCATGAGGGACCGGGTGCAGGAAATCGGCGTTCT